>NZ_FXZF01000108.1:0-1152 GCF_900169375.1 Brevibacterium sp. Mu109 | reverse complement strand
CTTAGTGAACTATACAGTGGTGGCTGAACCACCGTCAATCCTTGCCCACTTTCCGGTCGTCCCAGTTCCTTGGTAGTGGGACACCGAAGACGAGCAACCTCATCGATCGGGCCAGAACCTGATTTTCCATCCCATAAGTAAGGCCCAGAACAACGTCCCATACATTCCGTACAGACACGAAGATTGGTACGCTGGGCGCATGGAATTGGGGTACGCGCGGGTTTCGACGGTCAAACAAGACTTGGATCGACGGATCGATGCTCTGACCCAGACCGGAATCGCGGCCGAACGGATTGAATCGCCCCGGGGATAATAGAGGCAGGGAGATTGGAAGAAGGAGATTCTCTCTTGCCAGTGAAATACACCGACGAACTCAAGGCTCGCGCCGTCGAACTCGTCATTCATGCTCAGGCCGATCCGGAGACGGCGAACGGGGCAATCACCCGTGTCGCCGGCGAGCTCGGTCTGAGCAAAGAGACCCTGCGAGTCTGGGTCCGTAAGCACAAAGACTCCGGCAAGGCCACACCGACTGAGTCAGTCGATTTGGAAGCGGAGAACCGTCGGCTGCGGGCGGAGTTGGCTGAAGCGAAGCGGGCCAACGAGATCTTGAAGAGAGCGTCGGCTTTCTTCGCGGCGGAGCTCGACCGCCCATCGAAGTGATTGTCGTCTTCATCGACGACAATCGTCACGAGTCGAGCCAATCGTACGCGCCCTGTCCGGGACTGCGGCACGGATTGCTGTGAGCTCGTATTACGCGTTCAAGAAACGCGAACCATCGGCCAGGGCCCGCCGAGACCAGGCGCTGATGGTCGTCATCCAGGATGTCTATGAGGCGACCTACTCGCGTTACGGGGTGCGGAAGATGTGGAAGGCGATCAACCGCGAGTACGCGGATCAGTTCGGCACGGTGGAGCGGTTGATGCGCCAGTTAGGCATCGACGGTATTCGACGCAGGAGGAAGCGCCCGAAGACGGCTTCGGCTAGGGCTGAGGAGTGTCCGGATGATCTTGTCGAGCGTGAGTTCGCAGCACCGGCACCCAATTGTCTATGGGTCGCGGACATCACCTATGTTCCGACGACTGCTGGGTGGGTATACACGACGTTCATCCTCGATGTCTTCCACAGGGAGATCGTCGGCTGGCAGGTGACGAA
>NZ_FXZF01000088.1:0-1524 GCF_900169375.1 Brevibacterium sp. Mu109 | reverse complement strand
GCCTGCCGGTCGGAGCTGGCAGCAGATCTTCGATCAACGACCACTGAGCATCAGTAAGCAGCTGGAATCTCGACATGCTTCCAGGCTCTCAGCCAGCGAACTACACCTTTGTCAGACACGCCCTAGGGGCCATCGATATTGCCGCGGGGAACCACTCGTGGCGTCAGTGGAGACCAGCGGCCCCACCGGCACCCGTCTACCGGCTCAGTATCGCTTGTTCGCGCAGATTGTGGGTGCCGTCATCGACCCAGACGGCGTTGTGCACGACGCGGTCCGTGATTGCACCGGCCGAGTGCTTGGTGCCACGCGTACAGAACACCGGCACTCTCGACGCTGCTCCGGTCATGCCGACGTGACGCTGGCAGGACCGGCCGAATCGTGCTCAGCTCATCGGCCGGATTCCCGCCGCGATGCAGTCGTCGGTGGACTCGTTGTGCAGCAGCTTCAGCGGCTCTTCGTAATTGAGGGTGTAGAGCCAGGTGCAGAAGGCCGGGGTCGTGTCGTTCCACAGATAGACGTCGAGGTCTCCCGATGATGGAAGTTCCTAACTCTCCATCCGGAAGACCCCGACATGCCCAGCGTATCTTCACGACCCCCGATCTCGACGCGTTCTGCCTGCTCGACACTCTCGACCTGACCGTGACGGGACAAGCAGTCGACGTCGATCAAGCAGTCCTGGAATGCCGCACCACCAGGGGCCCGGACTCCTGGTGCCACGAGTGCGGAACAGAAGGCATCCCACGCGGAACCGCGATCCGCAGACTCGTCCACATCCCACTGGGCTGGCGGCCCACGATTCTCCACGTACGCGTCCGTCGCTACCGGTGTCTGAACTGCGCACGCGTCTGGCGCGAAGACCTCACCACGGTCGCGGCTCCTCGCGCGAAGCTGTCCAGGCCGGCTGTGCTGTGGGCGCTGAAATGCCTCGTGATCGACAGGATGTCCATCAGCCGCATCGCCGCGAGCCTCGGCGCGTCATGGCACACCGTCAACACCGCCATCCTCGCCACCGGCCAACAGCTCCTACTCGATGACCCCACAAGGTTCGACGGTGTCCGCGTCCTCGGTGTCGACGAGTATGTCTGGCGGCACACGCCGTTCGGCAGCAAGTACGTCACCGTCATCATCGACCTGACCCCGATCCGTGACAAGACGGGCCCCTCCCGGCTGCTGGACATCGTCGAAGGACGGTCGAAGAAGGTCTTCAAGACCTGGCTGGCAGCCCAGTCGCAGGCGTTTCGGCGTGGTGTAGAAGACGTCGCGATGGACGGCTTCGCCGGATACAAATCAGCCGCAGCAGAAGAGCTCCCCGACGCGGTCCCAGTGATGGATCCCTTCCACGTCGTCGCCCTCGCAGGAGGGGCTCATGAGCGATGCCGGCAACGGATCCAGCAGGATGTGTGTGATCGACTATCTGTAGGCCGGTGGAGCAGAGGTTTCCCGCCATGTCAGTGGCAGGTTTCCTACCGAAAGAGCGCTAAGAATCCGGCCACCCCGCTGCACCCCGAAGCTGCGGGGTCCAGA
>NZ_FXZF01000016.1:0-87618 GCF_900169375.1 Brevibacterium sp. Mu109 | reverse complement strand
ACGCACCGGCCGCGGATTCCGCAACGCGGAGAACTACCGGACGCGTATCCTGCTCACCAGCGCCGCGAGAACCGTAGCGTGAATACCCGCCACAGCAGGGTCATTCACCACGAACCGCGAAGAGCCGGATAAGCACCCCGTCCGCGTGCCCTGGGGATAACGACCAACTCCTGGGGTTCAACACACACCCCACAGGCCGCGTCGATGCTGCTGTGCCTCGACCGCAGCGCGTTCGTAGTCGGCGGCGCGGGTCAACCCGTTCGGTCCGCGGTCGGGGCGTGCCGCTCCAGCAAGGAGCAGCTGCGTCGCGATGTCACGGCCGTGGTGGTCGACGTAGCGCAGCAGCCGCCCGTAGCGATCGCGGTCGGCTTGGGTGGCGTCTCCAACGAGCACGACGATGCTTCCGGCTGGCAACCACCGGGTCAGCACCTCAGTGGCGGCCCCTGCGTAGCAATCGGCAGGCGCCTGTGGGTGTGCCAATTCTGGGGCGTCGATGCCGAGTAGCCGCACCCGGTCGATTCGCCCATCGGTTGGTTCGCGGGCCAGGAGGGTGTCGCCGTCGAGGACGTGCAGCACCTCGAACGGGGTGCGCGGCGTCTGCCGATCAGACGGTGCCGCCATGGTGGTCACGTTGAGCACAGCGGCTGCCGCCACCATGGCCAAGACTGTCCTGCCCATGTGCCGTGTCGAGCGCCCCTGCGTGCGGGAGCCGATCGGTCGGGCCGTGAACTTCATCCTGGAACTCGCACTGTCCGGCTTCAACGTCCTGGCCCCGACGGGCCGCGTGGGGAGGATGCAGCGGGCGACCGCCGCAGTTGCTCACGCGGGCTCTGGCGAGCATGATCGGCGAGCTCGCCCGCGACCCGGCCTGTTTGGCGTGAGGTAGCGCCGGCCCGGTCGAGCACGGTCTCGGCCAGCCGGGCGTCTTCGTCGGCGCGGTGTAGGTACTGGCCCGCAGAGCGGATGCTGGCTGCGACCTGACGTGGATCAACGGTGCGAGGTCCCATCAGTGTGGCAGGGGTCAGGACCTGGCTGGCGGTGCTCGCGGAGGCGATGTTGTGCGAGAGCGTTTGGCTCATCGGGCGTGCTACTTCGACCATGTCACTGACCATCGCGAGGCGCGGCGCTAGCTGTGCCACCGTCTGGGTCGCTTGGGGGTCGATGTCGTCGTCGAGTTCGTCGATGAGGCGACCGGCACGCGCGAGCGCGGCAGTGGCTTGCTCGAGGTGTTCGTTCAGTTCGTGACTGATCTCGCCGATCGTGGTGCACCTGCTCGTCAGCCTGCTCAGGTGGTCGGCGACGGCCTCCAGATGACGCCCATCGGGATCGGACTCGGTTGTGTCGGCGTGGGCCGCTTCTGTCTCTGCTTCGTCGAGCACCCTCAGAGCGGACCTGGTGAGTTCGCGGAGATCCTCCACTGTCTCGCGGGCACGTCGCACCGACTGCTCGGCACCAAAGACGCAGTCAGTCAGATCGAGAAGGCGCTCGGACATCACGATCGGCCGCCTCGTTCAACCCGTTCAGGGGTCGCCAGGCCAACGCCGGGAAGGTTGTGGCAGAGCTCGTCGAGCTTGCCCAGCGCCTGCCCCAAGTGCCGGCGCACATCCTCGACCGGAGCGTTGCTCTCGTCGGCGATGGTGCTGCGGGGACGGTAGGTCACGGCTCTTGGCCCTCCGGTGCTCGGGGAGTGGTCTCGGGTCACCTAGGGGCCACGGCGCGGCTCCGACGATCACAAGCCGCCGTGCGCCGAAATGCTGGCTGGGTTGGTCGGGCCGTCGCGCGAGCACGAAATTCAACCGTTCCCACTGTCTTTCGGGGGGACGGTGCGCTGACCTGCGCAAACGCTTCGACATTGGGCGTGTCGGGTCTGCGTCCCCCCGCCGATTATCGGCCCGGGCGGACGTCGCGGAGGACGTAAAGACGGACGCCTGACGGCGACCTTTTCGTCGTGCATACACGACGGAAAGGGACACAAGATCATGAACAACAGCAGAAACATCGGGGGACTTCTCGGCCTCGACGACGACAGCGAACTGCTCGAACTGGCGGCGCAACGTTGGGGGACGTGGACGGCTGACCACCCGCCTCTTCGGGTCGTGGACGACTTCGTCGAGTTGCGGACCTGGTTGCGCGGAGCTGATCGAGAGGCAGCCGACGCAGTGCTGCTGCCCCTGGCGATGCTCGCCTCGCCTGACGGCGGCGATGATGTCGCGGCCGCAGCAGCGTTGGCCAAGTGCCTGCTGCCGGGAGTGTGCACCGAAGCCGGACGGCTCAGTGACATGCTCGCCCGAGGACAGATCAACGGTTCGGTTTCGGGTTCGGGGCCCGGTCATGTCAATGAGCTGATCGCCTCCCAACTGTGGATCGAGGTCCGGTCCTTCCCATGGCGGCGGTTGACGAAAGTCGCCGCGAACATTCTGGTGAACACCCGCATCGGGGTTCTGCGCGAACTCGGTGACAACGCCCAGGTATGGCGCACGGACCGGACGTGGGCTAACACGTCCTTACTGGACGACTGGACCGCTCCGGACCCTGCTGCAGCCACGGGGGCACACGAGCCCGACGCGTCCTCGATGGCTGGGATGCTGGGTGACCCGGCTCTCGCGTTGGATCACCAGACGCCTCTTGAGGAGCTGCTCGATGTGCTGGCGTGGGCGTGCGAGCACGACGTGATCAGCGTCGAGGATCGGTCGCTGTTGCTGTGCCTGGTGGAGGAAGCAGCCCAAGTCGAGACCCGTCGTCTTCGGCGAGGGCGCGGTGGTCTGGCCGGTAACGAACTCTCGGCACGGGTCGCGCCCTTGGTTGGTGTCTCGGAGGCGACGGTCCGCCGCCGCACTTCCAAGAGCATCCGCGCTTTGGCCGCCGCGGCCCCGGACAGGTTCGTCGGCCATGACTGATCGTCAGCGACGAGCTGTCTGCCCTAGGCGCCCGGAGGTGGTGATGACCATGCAGCACACCGGAGACCAAGCCGGGCACCAGAGCGATCACAGGAGTCCTGAGGAGATCGCGAACCTGTTCGATGTTGTCGGCCGCGAGGGTGAGGCGATCCGCCAGTTGAGCGGATGTGTCGAGGATTTGCGTGCGGTCCAGGCAGCCAAGCAAACGCTCTCGACGGTGAGCCCAGCCCAAGTCCGTGCCGCACTGGAGTACCGACGCGCCACTGTCAGTGAGTCGGCATGAGCACCGCCTACGCGCCGACGCGTCCTGCGATCTCGGTCGACGAGCTCAAGCGGGCTTGGCATGCCGTGCAGGCCGGACAGTTCCGCCGCACCAACAGGACCGGACCCGCCGCCAGGCAACTTGACATCGGGGGAGAGGGCGTAGGCGTGTGGGAGCCGTCAGAGGGCGAACAGGTCGTGGCGCTCTTGGGGGCCGCCGGCTCAGCGGGAACCAGCACGGTTGCGCTGGCGCTCGCCTTGGCGGCAGAGCGGACGGCGCGGGTGGTGGAGTGCGGGCCGGCGATCGCTTCGGGCCTGGCCTCGGCCAGCACGGCAGAGCTCGGCACCGATGAGACCGGTTGGCATCAAGGCCGCCGTGACCGTGTCCTCCTGGAGCGCACGAGTGAACTGGCAGGCGGACCTGCCAGCACCCCGACCCCGATTGTGGCAGCCCACCCGGGCCAGCTGACGATTCTCGACATCGGCTGGGAGGCAAGCCAGGTTCTCACCACGACCAGCTGGCTCAGCACAACGATCGATGATGCTCGGGCACTGGTAATGGTCACCACCGCCACCATCCCGGGGTTTCGGCGCCTCGACGCCCTCATGGAGCTGCTCGGCGAGCTCCACCCGAGCGTTGGGGAGCGACTGCACTTAGCGGTGTTGGGCCCACGTCGCAAGAAGTGGCCCCGCGGCCTGGAACACGCCGGCGGCCTCGCCACGCGACAGCTGCTGGACAGCGACCGGGTCGTTGAGATCCCTCACGATCGTGACCTAGCCACCACCGGCCTGGACTCACGGCCACTGCCCGAGGCGGTTCTGAGCGCCGGAGCAGAACTACTGGCCCAGATCGAGGAGCGCACCGCACCGCTCCCGCTCACCCCAGACACCAATAGGCCAGACCCCACGGTCACGGACTCCGGGCTGACGCGCACCTCGGACGCGGGCTCTGCCGAGCAGCACGACACAGAGGTTGGCCGCACCTTTCGCGGCTTCGCAGAAGGGAACCGAACATGGAGTCACTGAGCACAACAGCGATCGTGGTAGCGGCGAAGGTTTGCCCCAAAGCGCCACCGGGGGCCGTCGGGCCGGTCAACGAAATCACCGGCTACGTGTTGTGGGGCGTCATCATCTTGTTCGGCCTCGGCGTGGTCATCGGCCTCGGGGCGGTCATCGGCGGACGTATCTTCTCCATGCCTCACGCCTCGAAAGTCGGCGTGATCAGCATCGTGGTGGTCTTCGTCGCCGCGGTCGGCTATCTGGTGCTGCCCGGCATGTTGAACGGGATCCTCGGCCAGGGCTGCATCTGAGATGGCCAGGCAACGAGCAAGGTCACGCAGCGGCTCGACCGCGGCTGCAGCGAGTGGTTCTGAATGGGGAAGCCGCCGACTCCTGGTTATTTTGACCGCAGCGAGCGTCGTGGCTGTTCTGCTGGTCGTTGGGTTGGTTCGAGCGACCTACCTCGCCGTCACCGGTGTCGGCGACGACACCCCCGCCGAGGACCTGACCTTCACCGTGGTCACCGACCCTGCGACAGGCGACGTCGTCCGCGGTGCCGCCTACCGTGACGAGGTCGCTGCCGCGCCGATGCTGACCGTGAACGACCAGGCGATGTTTCCCGCGCAGGTGGCGCGGGAAGAGCCTGCCGGATTCGAGATACCCATCGGGGAAGCGCCCGGGCCCGCGCAGATCCAGTCCGGCTTCCCGCACACTCCCGAGGGCGCGGTCGGCCAGCTCGCCCAGATCGACCTGGCGGTGCTGCAGGCGATGAGCCTGCCGACCGCCCACGAGGTCTACCAGTCTTGGGCGCTGCCCGGCGGCATCGGAGCTGACCGGTGGTGGATCACCCAAAGCGTCGCCGCATTCCTGTCCAGCACGTCGATGGGCGAGGTTATGGACGCTGGTACCTGGGTCGAGGCTGAACCAGCCGCCGCCTTGATTAAGGGTGTCGACGGGCCTGACTGGGTGGTCGCGTGCGTGCTGTTCAAGGTGACGGCCACCTATCGCCAAGAAGCCCAAATCGCTTTTGGTCACTGCGAGCGCATGCAGTGGGTTGGTGGCCGCTGGATGATCGCGCCCGGCCTGCCGCCGGCCCCGGCCCCATCGACCTGGCCCGGAACCGACCTGGCCAACCAGGCCGGCTGGCGTCCCTGGATTTCCACACATCCCGCGAAGTCAGGAACAGGACGATGAGACGCTACGACACCGGACGCCGACCCTCACCGCGAGCGGTGGCTGTGGTTGCGGTCGTCCTCGCGGTCCTCATCGGCACGGCGGTCTGGCTGCTCGGCAGCGGCGACCCTACCGATAGCCCAGACGGCTCAAGGAGCGGACAGCCCACGGCGGCAACGCCTGACATCAGCCGCGAGGCCCCGACCACCGCACCGCCTGACGGGGTTGTCCTGCCCGAGGGCACCGACCAGGTCGATGGACATCCCACCGGATTTCCTGCTTCCGATCTGGGGCCGGTGGCCGTCCAGGTGGCGATCGCTCGCGCCCAGGTCGGCTTCGACTACGACCAAGCCGCCCACGTGGCCAGCATCTACGCCGCACCGGATACGAGGAAAGTGCTCGAGGAACGCTCCCGCGCCGCGGTCACCCAACGACGCGAGCAAGCAGGCGTCCCGGACACGGGCGAAGTACCGGCACCTGTCTCCTATGCGGTGACACCCATTGCGTTCACCGTCGCCGAGCTCGACAGCGGAACCTGGGCGGTGAGCCTGCTCAGCTACGTGTCCTTGACCGACGTCGAGGGCACCATCGGCGACTTCCTCTACTCAGGCACCCAACTGTTCAGCTGGATCGACGAGGACTGGAAGGTCGTCCAAGGCACCAAGGCCGACATCGACGAGCTCACTGCGGCGGGGCAACCGGCCGCGGCTGCTCCCGGCACCCCAGAGTACGAGGACGCGGGCTGGATCGGGATCCGCGGTGAGTACCAATGAGCATCTCGCTGGGCCACCTCACAGGTCGAGGCAGCGCGCGATCACTGGCGAGGATCGTCGTTGTCGTCGTGGCGACTGGACTGATTCTTGTCCTGGCCGGCGCGGCCGAAGCGCCAGCAGCTCCCACCGCGGCAACACCCGCAGTAGCGGCACCGATGACGGTTCCGGCGGCTGCGCCGACGGCACTGAAGATGGGATGTATCGGCCCGGATGTGTTGTGCGAGGTTGGTGGCAAGGTCGTTGGGGGTGTCAAGAACACGGTCAACGGGGTCAAGAAGGTCGCCGGTGTGGCCGACGACCTCCTCCCGATCGGGATCCCGGACCTGCCCGGCATTCTTGGCGGCGTGCCGGGCCTCAGTGGCGGGTGCGGCTTCCTGGATGCGGTCTGCGGAGTCATCGGTGACCTTCCCGGTCTGTCCATTCCCGGCCTGCCGAGTCTTCCCGGAATCTTCAATCTGGGCACGAACATCCCGGGCTTGCTCGGCATCGGCAACCCGTTCGCGGTGCTGGGTGACATCATCGCCAAGGCGGCCGCGGACGCCTGGACGGCAGCGATGCTGGCGATCTGGAGCGCCGGCCTGTACGTGCTACGGATCGTGCTGTCGTTCTCCGAGCTGTTCCTCACCCCAGACCTGAGCCCGGGCGGTCCGGGCCGTGATGTCTTCGCCTACGCGTTATGGCTCGCGTTAGCGCTGGTGGTGCTGATGACCATGATCCAACTCGGCGCCGCAGCCTTCAAACGCGAAGGCAAAGCACTGGCCCGCGCCCTGATCGGGTCCGGCCAGTTCGTGGTGGTGTGCGCCTGCTGGTTCCTGTACTGCGCCACCGTGATCACCGCCTGCGCTGCGCTGACCAAGTCGCTGATGAAAGCCCTGCTCAAGGTCAACACCTGGCCCGACTGGGACCCCCTGGGCGGGATCAGCGTCCAGAGCCTGAGCGATGGCGTGGTGGCGACGGTCCTCGGACTGCTCGGCCTGGTGCTGTGGATCGCGGCGATCGGCCACATCCTGGTCTACCTCGCCCGCGGCGCAGCCCTGCTCGTGCTGACTGCCACCGGGCCGCTCTCGGCCGCGGGACTGGTCTCGGATGCGGGCCGGTCGTGGTTCTGGAAGAGCCTGCGCTGGTTCCACGCGGCCGCCTTTACCCCGGTGTTGATGGTGCTCGTGTTGGGCATCGGCATCCAGATGTCCAACGGCGTCGCCGCGCACCTGGCCGACGACACGGCCAAGTCGATCGGCACCGCCCTCCCGGCGGTGATGTTGATCTGCATCAGCGTCGTCGCCCCGTTGGCGCTGTTCAAACTGCTCGCTTTCGTCGACCCCGGTACCCCCTCGGGTGCCAGCTTCCGACAAGGGATGGCTGTCCAGGGCGGCCTCCAAGGACTTCTCTCCGGCGGCGGGGGCGGGGGTTCGACGGCCGCGTCGAGCAGCGATGCCAACGGCCGCTCGGCGGGCGAGCAGGGCGCCGAGGACTCCACCAGCAGCCGATTCAACGCAGGGACCCAAGGAATGCTTGGCAAGTTCGGCGGCGGTCTCGGACAGGGATTGGCCGCGGGGCTGGGGATGCTGCAGAGCGCGGGCGCCAAGGGCACCTCGCTGCTGTCCGATGAGGCCAATCAGAGCGGCGTCGGCCACCACACCTACGGTCCCGACTTCTCCAGCAGCCGTCCCAACCAACAGCCGCGCCACCCCACCTCCGACAACGACGACAACGACAACGGAGACGGCGACGGAGGCGGAGGCGGCGATGACGACACCGGTGTGCCGACACCACCGCTGCCACCGACTCCGGACCTGCCGGGTGACGCAACCCCGCCACCGCCAAGTCAGCCGGGACAACCCGGCGGCAACACCGGCGGCAACACCGGCGGCAACACCGGCGGCAACACCGGCGGCAACACCGGGGGACAGGGCGATCAGGGCCCACCGGGTGCCGGTAGCGCCAAGCCCCCGGCGGCCGGTGGCGGGGGAGGAGCTGGGGGCGCGGCAGCCGGCGGTGCGGTACCGCCGCCGGTCTGACTACCCGTTGACCGCAGCCGTGAAAAAGAGAGACCCGACGAGTGCCCCGTGTGGTGAGAGGACGTAGGCGATGACAACGACGTATGGCGACTATTCGCGGGACAAGATCGGCTGGTTCTTCGGGATTTCCGGTGCCCAGCTCGCGGTCGTGGCCGTGGGGATCCTCCCGGTGCTATGGGCGCTGCGCGAGGGCGCCTGGGTCTCCGCGCTGCTGCTGGGGACGATCTGGTCCGCCGTGTTCTTGGTGACCGTCGTCCCGGTCCGTGGTCGTTCGGCGACCGGGTGGATGCTCGCCTCGACCGCCTACGCACTCGGTGGCCTGCTGCGCTGGACGTCGTTTCGCTCCAAAGCGTCGGCTGGGCGGGTCGAAGACCTCGACGTCCCCGACCTGCCCGGGGTATTGCAGGGCGTCCAGATCCATGACGGACCCCCACATGGGTCGAACCTGCAACGCATCGCGATCATCGCCGACCACGCCACCAAGACCTGGGCCGTGACCGCCGCGATCGTCCACCCAGGCATCGGGATGGTCGACGCCGAGGCCCGCCACCGCTACGGCCTGGCGCTGACCGACCTGATCGACGTGGCCGGCCGGACCGAGAAGATCGACGAACTGATCTTCCTGGTCCGCACCGTCCCCGAAGACGGCGCCGAACGCGAACTGTGGGTCAACAGTCACCGCCGCGGTGATGCGCCGCCCCTGGCGGAGCGCATCAACACCGATCTGGCTCACGGGCTCACCCAAGCCTCAGTGCGCACCGAACAGTTCGTCACCCTGGTCGTCCCCGAATCGCGTATCGCTCGGTCCGCCAAGGAATCCGGCGGCGGACTGGAAGGGCGGTGCCGCGAGCTGTACCTGCTTCTGGGGGAGATCGAGGCACAGCTGCGCGGGCCGATGGGCATGACCTCGGTGACCTGGCTGTCCTCACCCGAACTCGCGCTGGCCTGCCGGACCGGGTTCGCGCCCGGCGACCGGGCCAGCATCGTCGAAGCACTCTCGCTACGCGACGCGAACCCGGACGCTGAGCCACCGGTCAACGCCGACGTGCCGTGGGCAATGGCCGGCCCCTCGGGCGCGGACTCGCTCGTGCGCCACTACAGCCACGACGCCTGGAACTCGGTCAGTTCCACCATCAAGCTCCCTGCCACCGGGGTGGTCATGGGCGCGCTCGCCCCGATCCTGACCCCGAGCGAGGCAGGCGAGCGGCGTTCCTTCGCTGTCGCCTACCCGATCGTGCCCCAGTCCAAAGCCGACCGAGCCTCCGGCAACGCCGAATGGGCAGCCGACACTGCCGAAGCCCTACGGGGGAGGCTCGGGATCAAGATGCGCGCCAAGCAACGCCAAGACGCCGCGAAGGCCCGAGGCATGGACTTCAAACTCGCCCGTGGCAACTACCTGACCCGCCCCTACGGCGTGTGCACCGTGACTGTCCCCAAGACCCTGCGTATCGCCGAGTTCGGCCGACGTCTCGACGTGTCGATACGCCGCGCCGGGTTCGCGCCCATGCGCCTCGATCTGGCCCAAGACACCGCTTTTGCCGCTTCGGCTGTGCCTCTCGGCATCAGCCTGACCCGTACCGGAGACGCCTGATGACCACCAACCCCCGCCCCACCAAACCGGCACGAGCCAAGGCGGCCCGTGCAACCTCCAAGGCCCGCAGCCGGGGACGGGGTGGTGCCGGGCGGGATATGGCGGCGCTGCTGTCGGACTTCGGACACGATCTGCCGGTCTCACCCGCCCCACCGGCGGCGGTCAAGGAACCGAAACTGTTCAGCTACGTGCCACGCCGCGGCGCAGCCCGCCGCGGGCGAGGGTGGGCAGCAGCCAGAGCTCCGGTGTTGGCGTATCGGATGACCAGCGACCAGGCCCCGGTTTATTGGCCATTTATCAGCGCGCCGGCGTTGCCGCCGACTGGCGCGCAGATGGGCGTCGACCAGCTCTCTGGGGGATCGTTCTACTGCGACCCGTTTGGCTGGGTGCTGCGCGATGACGTCCCGGTCACCAACCCGAATATCTTTCAATTCGCGAAGCCCGGAAGCGGCAAGTCCGGCACGACCAAGGCGTTCTGTACCCGCATGATGCCGTTCGGATACAAGACCCTGGTCCTCGGCGATCCGAAAGACGAGTACGAAGGCCTCTGCCGCGCCCACGGGGTCGAGCCGATCGTCATCGGCCCGGGCATGGGGGCCCGGATCAATCCACTGACCATGGGCCCACTCGGACACGGCTGGGACAAACTTCCCGCTGACGAGGCACGGCAACGCAGCACGATCATCTTCGCCCGCTGGCTCACCCTCGTGAGGGGCCTGGTCGGCAGCATGAAGATCGGCCAACAGCACGTCCCCTTCGGGCCCGACGAGGCCGACGTGGTCCGCAACGCGCTGCAGATCCTCACCGGCTACGCCGCCGGCGACACGAACCTGCGCGAAACCACCATCCCGCAGCTGTGGCACCTGCTGCACAACCCCACCGAAGACCTCGTCAGCGCATGCGAATACGGGTCGACGCGGCACTTCCTGGACGAGACAAGGTTGTTGCGCAACGCCCTGGGCCAGCTAGTGACCGGGACGCTAGCCGGGTTATTCGATGACCGCACGAACATCGCGATCGACTGGCGCGCGCCGATTCAGTCGTTGAGCCTGTCGCGCCTGGACGATCTGGGCGACGAAGCGGTCGGTATTGCCCTGTTGTGTCTGAACTCGTGGGGCAGGGGTCTGCGTGAGATCGCCGAACCCGGTGACCTGCGGATCGTGGTCCGCGACGAAGTGTGGAAGCAGATGCGCCTCGGTATCGCTGCGGTGATGAGCTTCGACGCCGACCTGCGACTGTCGCGCGGCATGGCCGGTCGGGGCGGCGACATCCAGTTCGCCAACTGCCACAAACCGTCGGACCTGCTCTCGGTCGGCGACGCTGACTCCCAAGCCACCACGATCGCCAAAGACCTGCTCGAGCTCGCCGACATCAAAATTCTCGGCGGCCAACGACCCAAAGTGGCACGCGAACTGGACTCCATGCTCGGCCTCGGTCAGATCGCCCAAGACCTCGTCACTGGCTGGGCGATGCAGGACAAGGGCCGCGCGCTGTGGAGCGTAGGGGACACCGTCTACAAAGTCGCTACTGTCCTACATCCGATCGAAAAAAGGCTCTACTACACCAACGAAGCCATCGAGTCGGCAGCCTAGAAGTTCCCGTGTTCACAGACGTTCTCCGGCTGACTTTGAGCATTCACGGCGGCTTCAGCGTACGTGAATGCTCAGGTTCGTGGAACCTGTTCCTCGATCGCCAGGTCGGGAGGATCGATGGTGGTGACCGAGGGTGAAGAAGCTGCTGATCATTGCAATGCCGATCGTGATGGTGATCTGCGGAATCCCGCTGTTCGCGATCCTCGCGATCGTCACCTTGTCCAGCCAAGCCGCCGCGGACTGTCACGCGCCGACGTACCAGGCGGGCAGCGGAACGACCGCCGTGGTGAGCGGCAGCAGCGCGGAGTCGGGCCCAGCTGGCGACCTGAAGAAGCAGTTGATGCAGTTGCGGTTCGCCAAGGGCTACCCAACGCTGACCGCCGAGCAGACGACCAACGCGATCACCATCGCCCAGGTCACCCGCGACCTGGGGGTCTCGCGCCGCGGATTGCAGATCGCGATCGCGACCTCCATCCAAGAATCCAAACTCGTCAACCTGGCTGGCGGTGATCGTGACTCGATCGGCCTGTTCCAGCAGCGCCCGTCCACCGGGTGGGGTACCCCTGCACAGATCCGCGACCCGGTACTGGCGACCAAGGCGTTTTACGGCCGTGCCGACCACACGAAGAACACTGGCCTGCTGGACATCGACGGTTGGGAGAAGCTGCCCCTGACCCAAGCCGCCCAAAAGGTGCAACGCTCCGGGTTCCCGAACGCCTATGCCCAATGGGAACCAGTCGCCGCCGACATCGCCGACGTTCTGGGTGGTGACCTGCCGGCCACCGCCACCTCTGGCGAGGACTGCGCTCCCACCAGCTGCCCCGATACCGGCTTGCCGGTCGAGAAGGGCCTGACCCCGGACGCCTTGCTGGTGTTGCGGTCGGTCGATGACCGCTTTGGCCGCCACACCTACCACGGGGTCGGGGAGCGCCCGGCAGCTGCGGGCAGTGACCACGCCGAAGGGCGTGCGGTTGACGTCATGATCGACGACTGGCAGAAACCATCAGGTGTCGCGCACGGCACCGAGATCGCCGAATGGGTGCGCGCGAACGCCGAAGAGCTCGGCATCACCTACGTGATCTGGCGGGCCAAGATCTGGTCGGTCGCGCGCAACAGTGAGGGCTGGCGCGCCTACACCCACCCGACCGGGCAGGCGAACCCGACGCTTGATCACATGGACCATGTCCATGTCAGCGTCGTCGGCACGTCCGCGACGATGGACTGTGCTGCGGCGTCCGGGGAGGTTGTTTACCCGGTCCCGGCTGCCTTCATCGGCAACGATGCCCGCAACTGGCACGCGACCGGCTCCCACTGGAACACCTGGCACACCGGTACCGACTTCGGTGCCCCGTGTGGGACACCGGTCTACGCTGCCCACGCGGGCACCATCGAGATCGACACCAGCCAGGGCTGGTCGGGCCCCTGGCTCGTCAAGGTCACGACCGGCGCGAACTCCCTGGCGACCTGGTACGCGCACATGCAACGCGTCGACGTCAGCCGCGGCCAGAAGGTCACGCCCGGTCAGAAGATCGGACAGGTCGGCGACCGGGGAAACTCCGACGGTTGCCACTTGCACTTCGAGGTCCACCTCAAGAACGGTCCTATCTACGGGCCCGACAACACCAACCCGTCGACCTGGCTGTCTGAGAACGCCACCCGTGACCAAGGCTGACAACAACAGTAGACCCATCGACGCGGCGTTGCTTCTGCGGTGTGTGGGGCCGCGGCTCCTATATGTGGCTGGCGATGTTGATGGTCCGTCCCGACGGGTCCCGAACGAAGAATCGTCGGATACCCCACGGTTCGTCGCGCAGCTGACGAACAATCTCAAGTCCTCCGGCCAGGGCTGCGGTGTGGGCGGCGTCAACATCTGCGACCTCGATCGAGACATCGACGTTGAGCAATTCGGGGTCCTCCGCAGTCACACTCGGCCAGGCCACAATCACCTGCGTTGTCGGGGTGCTGGTGGAGGCGAGCATGAGCATTCCATCTTCATGCATGGCTACCCGGAACCCGAGGAACGTCTCGTAGAAGGCGCGTGCTTGCGCCGGTTGCTCCGTGGTGATGACAGGCATCGCGCGACGAATCTCCACGTCTTGAATCTATCGTCATCGCAAGCGTTGCACCATCGGTCCGTTGCCGCGCCCGATGCGCTCGGCTGATCGACGGTATTGCGCGCGCTCGAGCTGGCTGGGTCTCACACCAGACGGCCTTGATGATCGCCCACGCACGAGCAACCCCCTAGTCATGCGAGGAGGTGACTGGTGGCATGCAGCGCGAACGACGGCGGGACCCCTATCCGTGGAGCTGGGAAATTCCGGTCGCGATCATGGTCGCTGTGGCCGGGGTCGTGGTGTTCGGCATCCAACTGGGACGGTCGGCGGCGAACCTTGCCGCTGGAGCGGGTTGGACGTGGCCTGCCGCCGACACAGGCGTGGTGTCCTCCCCAGTGGGGACGGCGTTCTGGGGCAGTCTGTTCGGGGTGCTCGGCGGTGACGCCGGAGCCGGACTGTCTGATTCAGCGTCGGATTCGCTAGCTGGAACCGGTCTGCTGTGGACCTTCCTGGTGGCCACAGAGGTACTGTTTCTCGTCCTGGCGGTCTGGGCCGCAACCAGCATCTATCTGCGCTGGGGGCCGGGCCGGATGCACGGCATGGCCACGGCGGCTGAGGCCGAAAAGCTCCTGGGTGTCACTCGGCTACGTAAGGTCGCCGCACTCGTCCGCCCCGACCTGCACGGCAAACCTACCCAGACGGTGAGCTCGCACCACCACAGGGTCGCCGGGCTCGAAGCTGAGCCGTCCAGCGTTCAGATCGGCCGCGGCCTTTCGACTCCGTGGCTGCGTAGAACGGACGGGGGGAACTGAGGATGGCTGCAATGTTCGGCACCTACGCCGGAATGGACGACGTCTGGTCTTCCAGCGAAGACGGGCAAGTCTATGACGGCGTCCGACGCCATGGCGCCTATGGAGCTGCCGGCAGGACGGAGAGCCATTGGATCGTCGAGGCCGACGTCGCGATAGCCGCCGCAACCGAGGCGCGCGGCGACTTCGGTGTCGAGGGCTATGACACCCGGTGGAGGGTCGACGGGACGCAGATCGCCTACACAACCGCAGCGTCCGGCGTCATGACGCTGGTGGAGCGCGACGACCAGGGGCGCTACGTCCTGCCGCTTTCGGAGTTCCCCGACGTCACCGACCAGGTCAGGCGCGGCATCGTGGACCGGGTCATCGGCCCAGACGGCCGCGACGTGTCGGGCGTCGACTACTACGACGACCTGCCTCCAGAGACGTGGTCGCCGGAACCGGTCCGGGGTCTGGAGCATGAACTGAAGACGCCTCCGGTCTGTGAGACCTTCGATGCGCCGGATCAGGCTCACGATCCGGCCCGGCCGTTCTGAACACCGGCGCCTGATGGGAGGCCGTGCGATGAGACTGCGATTCGATCCCGGAGACGTCGGTTGGCGGATCGGCAAGGCCCACGAACCGCGTGGCGGTGACTTGTGGGTGCCGTGGGACCGCACCGCCGGAGTGATCGGCCCCCAAGGTTCGGGCAAGACGCTGGACCTGCTGACCCCAGCGCTGTTGGGTGCACCCGGTGCGGCGTTGGTGACCTTGACCAAGGTCGAGGACCTCCTGCTGAGTCTGACCGAACGCTCCCGCCACGACCGGCCGTGTGTCGTGCTGGATCCGTTCGGTCTGGCCACCGGTGTGGCAGAGGAACTGGTGTGGGACCCCGTCGATGGGTGCGTGGACCCGAAGGTCGCCGAACGACGCGCCAAGGCCTTCACTGCCGGGACCGTGAAGGGCGCCATCCACGGTGGCACCGGCGATGATGCTGCCCGGTTCTATGCCGCTGAGGCTGCCAAAGTCATGCAGGCCTACTTCCATGCCGCCGCTTTGACTGGTAAGCGACTCGATCACGTCCTCAAATGGATTGCGAACCCGCAGGCGGCCACCGACCCGAGCGAGATCCTGCGGCGTCACCCACACGCCGAACCGTTCTGGCACGGCCTGTTGCACGGTGCCCTCAACGGCGATGACCGTACGGCCGGCAACACCATCACCACTGTGCAACAGGCCATGAGCCTGTTCTTTCAGGCCGACATCCGCCGACGGTGCATCCCCTCGGCTGGCCGGCCGGCCACCGACCTGGCCGAGGTGATCGGTCGCCGCGGGACGATCTACATGCTGGGCCGAGAAGACCCCTACGCTTCAGCGTCACCGTTGATGACCGCAGTTGCCGAGCACGTGCTCGACACCGGCCTGCAATTGGCCAACAACTCCCCGTGGGGCGGCCGACTGTGCCCGCCGCTGCTGTCGGTTCTCGACGAACTCCCGTCGACCGCGCCGCTGCCCACCTTGCGAACGAGGATGGCCAACGAGCGAGCACTGGGGTTGTCGTTCATCTGGGCGGCCCAGACCCGTCCGCAGCTGACCAGCATCTTCGGCGACCACGAAGCGCGAGCGCTGCTGGGCCTGACCAACGTGCTGGTCATGTTCGGAGGCTCCAAAGACGTCGCCTTCAACCAGGAAATCAGTGACCTCTTGGGCACTGTCCGGGTGGCGCGGCGAAGTTATCAGAGCGGCAGCATGGGCGGACGCACCACCTCGGGTGATGACATCGCGATCCTGCGTCCCGAGGAAGTCCGTCAACTCCCCGAACGTCGGGCTCTGGTGGTCGCTGAGAACGGTAAGCCGATCATCGCCAAACTGTCCCGCTGTGTGGAGGGTCGGGCCGGTGAACTCCTGCTCAGTCAGCAACGCATTCTGCGGGAACGGCTCACCACCGATCGGGGGATGGTCGTCACGACCGAGGCACGGGCGACGGCCGCTCTCGTTGAGGCGCAACGGCTCGGCCTGGTCGAGGACACCCGCGACGCAAGGAGCCGGCGATGACAGGCACGACGGCTGAGCAGATCGCATTGTTGCTGATCGTCCCGTTCCCGGTCCCGGGACCCCAGGTCCGCCTGGCCTACCGTGAGCTCAACCTGGCCATCAACGGCACCGAGGAGCAGAAGAAGCAGATCGGCAACCCCGCCCTCCTGCCACGGCCTTGGGAACCGTCGACCTGCCTGAACGCTGAGCTACGCCACCAGGTGTGGCAGTGGCTCGAAGAGGTCGTCACATGGCTCAACCACGAATACAGCTGGGATGTGGGCGCGATGATCCCGACCTGCTGGCCCGCCCACCCTCACCTCGTCCATGAGATCGCCGTCGTCGCCGATCAGCGACGGCGAGCAGGCCTGGCGATGACCAGCGACGCGCTCGAAGAATGGCACCGCTACTGCCTGCCCGCCTTCGGTGACCGGATGGGCGCCAAACTCAAGTCCCACTGCGAGGACGACCACGTCGCCTGGCCAGGACGCAGCCGCCACAACCAACACACCTGCGACCGCGACACGTCCGACCGCAACGACCTCTACGCCAGCGACATCCACGCGCTGGCAGACCGCAGTCCGGCGCCGAGGCCGCCCACGGTCGCGCCTCGGCTCGGACTGGTCGACCTGGAGACCGGCGAGATCAAGTCCGAACTCACCAACCCCGACGACAGCCCTGATCCAGAGGGCTGAACGACACGCAAGCCCCAACGGTTCGAAGGAAGGCAGCCATCACCATGAACGTCGACGAACGTGCCGCAGCGATCCGCCGCGCCAAACGGGCACTCAAGGCACTGGCGGACCACCCCGACACCGATCAGCACGACCTCGGCGAGGCGCGAGACCGACTCAACGAATGCTTCCGCCTCGGTGACCCCGACAAGGTGTGGAGCGCAGTTGAGGCCATCGAAGACCGCGCAGCGGCTGTCTATGGGGTTCCCCTCGACGACGAACCCTCACCCAGGGCGGTCGGACGATGGATCTCGCCACGAGACGGAACCCGACCGGCGAAACCGCGCCGCGCCCGCCACGTGCCCCGAACCTGAACGCTGTCGGTACATGTTCAGGTGCGCCTTCGACCTCATCTACCGAGACAAGATCACTATCTTGTCTGCTCAGGTCTTCTTACCAGCGCTCGGACGGGGACATCATTAACGGGCCCCGCTTCTGCTGACATTACTTTCAGCTACGTCCGGGGAGGCGAAGCGTTCAACAGCAAATTACCCATTGGGAGCCCAAATGAGCAGCTCGGCTAACCTATATCGGAACATCACGAATCGCAGGATGTGACATGAAGGTCAGCGCCAGACTGTTAGGAAGCACGTTCGTGGCACTGCTGGCAGTCGCCGTCGTAAGCGGTTGTGGGAACGCCCAATGCACTGCCATGTCGGTGGCCAGTTTGGAGTTTGTGGCCGAAGTCACCGGAATGGTCGAAGTGGGGGAACGAACAATTCTGGACGATGGCAGCGCTTGCGCGACCCTTGTCCAGCAAGGCGACCGGGTCGAGGTATGTCAGTTCCCGTCCACCGAGGCGCAAGCAAGGCGTCTGACCGCCGAACCAACAGCATTGGCCTTCGAAGCCGGACTGCCCATGACGGTTCTGGCTGATGCCCCAGAAGTCGCCAAAGATGTGGCCGAAACCGTTGCAGCTAAACTTCCTAAGGTCTGTGAATAGCTCTCATCCGTGACGTGCCTCACATTTTGATATGGTGCGGGGCCACCCTGGACCTCTGTAGGACGTGAGTTTCATGAATCACAAGCATCGGATCGGGCTGGCCTAGGCGGCGATCATCACCGTCGCAATCAGTTTTGCGGCCGCCCCTGCCTCATCCGCACCAGCGCCAGCACCAGATGACCCTTGGGCATCGCTCGCCGCGGTGCCAACAGATCAGTCTCTTCAACATCAAATCAGAGCCGTTGCGGACGCTGAGTCTTCACCGACGAACGTCACTCCAGCGACTGCGCAAGCCGTCTCGGCTGCTTGGGCCATCGACGGCGTCAATGAGGTGGTGTGGGATGGCGAAACTCAGGTCGTGACGGTCTACACATCTGGCGATGTTTCACGAGCGGCTCGGCACTTGGAGAAGGTTGCCGCAGGTGTGAAGGTCGAGGTTGTGAAGTCTTACCGTTCTGTCGCTGAACTCGAAAAGATTGTGCGGCAGTTCACCGACGAGTTCGGCCAGTTTTCTGACGGAGCTCAACTGGGAGGCTGGTATTCCTCGCGCGATGGATCGCAGATTCATCTCGAAGTCGCGGACGAGGCTTTCAAATCGAGCGACACTAACATTCCCCGGAATGTCGATGGGGTCATGATCGATGTCACGTTCGGGGTCGAATACGAGTCGGCCCTACGAATCGATAACACAGCGGGCGTAGCGGGTGGCGCACTCATGCAAGGACAAGGTAGCGCCTGCACCACCGGCTTTCCTATCGGCCGTTCCGATGGTGCAGTCGGGAACCTGTCGGCAGATCATTGCGGATCGGGAATGGGCAACGACTGGATGTGGGGCACGTCGACCCACTTGGTTGGAGTGACGAGCGGACAGGCATACACCGGACCTAGTTCCAGCACCGATCTTGAGATGTACGTTCTCGGAGACAGTTCCGCGGCTTACATCGGTTGGGGCAGTCACGTCAGTTGGGGCTACCTCCCGATCAACGGCTACTTCGCGGCAGCTGTCGGATACGACATCTGCTACAGCGGCGCGTTCTCAGGATCGGTCTGCTTGAACGAGGTCACGACGACTAACCAGTTCGTGTGCTATGGACTCAGCCTGTCGTGCTACGCAGTCACCCGCACCGAACAAGCGTCTGGATCGCCGGCCGTCGGCAACGGAGACAGCGGCGGTCCCGCCGGTTTGGTCACCACCCGTCCGAGCGACGGACGCACCGGCTTCTATGGGACCGGGATCATCAGCGGCATGACCAACGCATCAAGCACTTGTGCAGGTGAACCATCATCCTCAACACGCGAGTGCTCCGATGTCGCACTTTTTGCGCCCGTCGAGAAGTTCATCAACAACAACGTCGTCTGGTTCGTTGGCTATCTTCCCTGATCTGATCAGTCAGACAGATCGGGCCCGATGAACCGGCAAGTAGGCACTCCTGATGTGCCGCACAGAGTCAGGAGTGCCTACTTTTTAGGTGGAGGTCAGCCGCAGGCCCAAACTCTGCTCAAATCCCAAACTCTGCTCAAATACGGTGTCACTGTAGATCTCGGACTGCTGGACCCCTTCGCGGACCAGGGGCCCGTCGAGTCGGTCCCATCGCCCGTGGTGAGCGTGGCCCGGTTGACTGAACGTGTCAGACGACCTCGAACCCGAGAACTTCGACCTTCATACCGCGGCGTTCGTCGTCGGCGTGGCTGCCGGTCGGTCGGGCGGCCGACCATGCTTCGTAGTCCTCGCGTGAGGCCCATCGTGTGACCACGAAGTAGCGGTCTTCGCCGATCACGGGTCGGAGCAGTTCGAATTCCTCGAACCCGGGCGCGGCGTCGACGGCTTTGCGGCGGGCGGCGAAACGCTGCTCGATCTCGGCTGCGGCGCCCGCGGGGAATGTCAGGGCGGTGATGTTCACGAATGTCACGATGACCTCTTTCTCGGCGCCGCTTGACACCACGGCCAACGACAACCCGTTTCTGTTAGGTTACCCTAACTTATGAGGTCGGCCTGAGGGGCCGGGCGGTGGAAAGGATCTTGGATGCCGATCGTGGAGATCGAGGACCTGCGCAAGTCGTTCGGGCCGGTTGAGGCGTTGCGTGGGTTGTCCATGTGCGCGGGTGAGGGTGAGATCCTGGGCGTGCTGGGCCCCAATGGCGCGGGTAAGACGACGATGATCAATATCGTCACGACGTTGGTGCGCGCCGATGCGGGAACGGTCCGCGTGGACGGCATTGATGTTGACGCTGACCCCGCCGGGGTGCGGACTCGGATCGGGTTGACTGGTCAGTTCGCTGCGTTGGATGACAACCTCACCGCTCGCGAGAACCTGGTGCTGTTCGGCCGTCTGCTCAAGTTGGGGCGTGCTGGGGCGCGTTCGCGGGCGGCTGAGTTGCTGACGCAGTTCGGGCTCGAGGAGGCGGCGGACCGTCGGACGGGGACGTTCTCTGGCGGTATGCGGCGCCGGCTCGATCTCGCGGCGTCCATGATCGGTCGCCCCCGGGTGCTGTTCTTGGATGAGCCGACCACGGGTTTGGACCCACGCAGCCGCAACGCGTTGTGGGAGGTTGTGCGTCGCTTGCGCGTCGATGGCACGACGATCGTGCTGACGACGCAGTACCTTGCGGAGGCCGAGGAGCTCGCCGACCGGATCGTCGTTATCGACCATGGTGAGGTCATCGCGGACGGGACGGCTGAGGATCTCAAGCATCGGGTCGGCGGTGCGGTGTGTCACGTGCGGGTCGCTGAGGACGCCGTGGATGAGGTCGAGCGACTATTGGCCGTCCGTTGGCCGGTCTCCCGGGTCGCTGACGGTCTCGTGGTGCCGGCCGATGGGTCGCAGACGTTGGTCGAGGTGGTGCGGCTGCTGGATGAGCATGGCGTGGTGGCCGAGGATCTCGGTCTGCGCCGGCCGACGCTCGACGACGCGTTCTTGGCGCTGACCGGTGAGGTGACTGGCGCGTGAAGGCCTCCACGGGCTCGTCCCCGCGGCCGTCGTTCGTTGAGGACGTGACGAGTCTGACCGGACGGCACGTGCGCCTGATGTCGCGCCGGCCCTCGTCGATGATCTCCGCGATCGTGCTGCCGCTGGTGTTCGCGGCGCTCTTCTTGGCGGTGCTGGGGCGTCCGATGGAGCGCACCGGCGTGGACTATGTCCAGTACCTGCTGCCCGCGATTGTCATTCAGGCGATGTTCTTCACGGCCATCTCGGCGTCGATCTGGGCCGCCGAGGACGCCGCGGGTGGGATGATCGACCGCCTGCGTTCGCTGCCGATCTCTCGGACATCGCCGGTCTTCGGGCTGCTCGGTGGAGAGTTGACCCGGGCCGTGGTGAGTGTCGCGGTGCTGATCGCGGCCGGCTTGGTCATGGGCTTTGAGTTGCAGCGCGGTATAGCCGGCGCGGTCGCTTTCGTGCTGGTCGCGCTGGGCTGGGCGGCCGCAGGATGCATGGCCTATCTCGTGCTCGGCTTCGCGATCGCGAAGGTCGAGACGGTGCAGATCACCGGCGGCCTGATCTATTACCCCCTGCTGCTGGTCTCGAACCTGTTCGTCCCGGCGCAGGCGTTCCCCGACTGGCTGAGACCGATCGTCGAGAACCAGCCGTTCTCCAGGATCGCCGACGCCCTACGTGCGGTATCGACTGACGGGTACGACGAGCCGCTGCGAGCGGTGATCATCGCGGCGGTGTGGATCGTGGTGGTCGTGGCGGTCTTCGCCGCGCTCGCCCCGCGGGCATTCGGGAGGAAAGCATGAGCACGCCGGTCTCGTCGCTCTCCACGCCACGGGCCTCGGCCTGGACGGACACCGCGGTCCTCGCAGGCCGTGGCCTGCTGCTGATGACCCGCTCACCGGCGACGGTGGCGATGACCGCGATGTTCCCGGTGATCCTGCTGGTCTTCCTGTCCGTCTCGTTCGCGAAGGTCGTGATGCCTGAGGGCAGCTATGGCGACTATGTGAACTACTCGGTGCCGTTGTTCGCGGCGATGGGCATCACCTTCGCCACCTTGTCGACCGCCAATGCCGCGCACGCGGACCGGGTCGCGGGTTTCGACGACCGGCTGCGCACCCTGCCGATGTCCCCGGTGGCCCCACTCGCCGGGCGGATCATCGCCGACATGGTGCGCAACCTGGCCACGGTCGCGGTGGTCACCATCGTCGGCGTGGCGCTGGGCTTCCGGTTCGACAACGGGACTCTCGGGGCCGTGGGCTACTTCGCGGTCCCGCTGATCTACGGCTTCGGGCTGGCCTGGTTGATGGTCGCGGTAGCGATGCACGCCAAGTCCGCCGAGGCAGCCAACGCCACGCTCAACGCGCTGCTACTGGTGTTGTCGTTCCTGTCGACCGGGTTCGTACGGCTCGACGACCTGCCCGGCTGGGCCCAGCCCATCGCGCGAGTTAACCCCATCTCCCACGTCGTCGACGCCATGCGAGCCTTCGCCCACGGCGGTACAGCTGGAGACCACTTGTGGGCTCTCGGAGCCTGGACTGTCGGCCTGACCGCGCTGTGTGGCTGGCTCGCCGTCCGGAGGTACGCGCGCCGTGACTGAATGGTGGAGTCATCTGTTGGGGGTCGGCGGTCTCGCACTGCTGATCCCGACCATCGTGCTGCTGGCGAGCCTGCGTTGGGGATGGACGGCGTTCGAACAGGACTATCCGGCCGACATCCAAGCCCTGCTGCCCGAGCCCACACCCGCAGAGGTCTGAGGCGGCTGGATCCTCGGCGGGGCCTTCATGGCGACGCTGCTGGCGGCACTGCTGGTCACGACGACCACCTGGGAGCCGGCACAGGATAGCTTCGGCTCCGCCTGGCTGATAGCCCTGGGCGTGGTCGTGCTGTTCTGCCTGGTCGACATCGTCATCGTCGACTGGCTCGTCATCTGCGCCTGGCGGCCCAACTGGGTCGTCCCACGCGGAACCGAGGACGCCGCAGGCTGGAACGACTACGCCTTTCACGTGCGAGCCCAGTTCACCCCGAAGGGTCTGTCCGTCCTGGCAGTCTTGCCGTTGATACTCGCCCTCGTCGTGCGATTCGTGCTCTGACGTAGGGGCTAGCAACGTCAGGGCGACTGGCAGATCAGAAAGGATGTTGGATATGGCGAACGAGGATGCCTCGGCTGCGTGGGGACAACGGGCCGCCGGGTGGGTCCGCGACACTCGTTTGCTCGACATGGCCTTCGCCCCGTTTACCGCCGCGGTGCTCGAGGCGGCCGATCTGGGATCGGCGATGCGCGTGCTGGACGTCGGCTGTGGCACCGGCACTCTTCTGGAAGGAATCACCGACTATGGCACCGGGCGAGACGACGTAAAGTCAGTCGGGGTCGACGTCTCGTTGTCCATGGTGGACGCAGCCAGACGCCGGGTTCCCGCCGCCACAGTGATCCGGGCCGATGCTCAGGTCGCCGACCTTTCGCAGATGTCCGGCGGCCAGGTCTTCGACCGGGTGGTCTCACGGTTCGGCGTGATGTTCTTCGACGACGCAGTCGCAGCGTTCACCAACATCCGGTCGGCTGCTGCCCCGGGTGCCCGGCTCGCGTTCGCGTCCTGGCGCGAGGACGAGACGGACATGTTCCTGCACGGACTCCGCGCCATCGGCGCACGGCTGGACACCCCGGTGGGCCCGCCCACCATCGGTGCTCCTGGTCCGTTGGGGTTGGCCAATGCGGACCACATCCGCGACGTGCTGACCGCCGCCGGATGGACGAGTGTGGAAATCGCGGCCATCGACGGCCTGTGCGACTTCCGCCTCGACGGCGCCGACGGGATAGAAGAGCGCCTTGCCATGGTGCTCAACGGCAGTGTCGGCCAACACGTCCGCAGCCAGCTCGAACCACAACTCGGGCCCGAGGGATGGCAAGAAGCTCTCGATGAGGCCCGTGAAGAACTGCGCGGCCAGATGGTCGATGGGGGAGTTCAAATCACTGGCCGCACCTGGCTTGTCACAGCGAGCAATGCGGGCGATGCTCAACCATGGTCACTTTGAGCGGCTGACAAGTGGCAATGGTGACATCCGGGTCAGTCATCACCATCGATGGGGATTGCGTGTCCACGACGCGACTTCCGTCAGGCAGAAGCCTCATCGCCCGGATTGGGCTCTTCCGTCGTGGTGCCTCACCACCCCGCACGGCGCTGTGGTTACAAGACTGCCCAGCCGCTGGGACCGGGTGCGCTGCCCATCCAGCCCCGGCCGAATACGCTAGGGCGCGCTCGCCAAAGACTGCCCAGATCGTGTCGACTTCCGGCGGAAGATTCAGGTTGGCCGTCGGCACGAATGAGGGGTCGGTCGAGGCCAACTCGAACTCCGGCTCGGATAAAGCGTCGAACACGAGCACCGCATGACGGGTGACGTCGACACCAGCAGGCCGGAGACTGTCTCGGAGATTCGTCGACAAACCACTGTCGAGCCACGTCTGGACACGGCCGGCGATCGTATTCGGGCGCTCGGTTCGCGTGTAGCCCCAGCCGAGCAGGATGTCGATTCCAGCCGGAGCTTCGGTCACCACGAACGAACTGACATGTCCGCCACCCGTCCGGGCCAAGATCGCTCGCTGGGCAATAGAGACTTCGTCGGTCTTGAACCAGTGGCGCCAAGAGTACGAGTCTCCCGGGGATCGGTTGACTTCGAGAACCTTGAGGTACGGGATGAGGTCATCGATCAGCCCGTTCACCCGTACTGTTTCTTTCTTCGGACCTGGGTGTTGCTTGCGAAACTCGGCTTCGCGCTCGGCTCGGGTCGCCACGGTGAACCCCTCTGACTCCCACGCGACTCGTTCGGCGGCCGCCGGCCCGGCGAACTTCGGCATCGGCGGCAGCGAATCACTGTTGATCGTGGCGTCAAGCGCGACCATCCAACGACGGGTCAGTTCTGCAACGTCGCGGGTGGTCTTGGCGTTGTCGCTGGTGGCGTGACTGAGCTCGCGGAGGGACGAACTGGTCACCCGCTTGACCTCCGCAAGGTGCGCACCATCGGCTGAGACCAGGTCGGCCGTCGGCGTCGCCGTCTCGGAGATCGGGCCAAATCCCACGCCTAGGACCGAAGTCAGCAGCCGATCGGCGAGGGCAAGGCTGTCGGCATCACTTCCCATGATGGACTCAACCTCCTCAGTGCCTAGATCATTTCGACCTCCGCGGAGCCGTCCGACGTGAGGTACCTCTTGCCGATTATCTCGATCTGCGGTCCGCGCGGAGGGCAGGACCGTCGGGCCGTCTCTTGTGGTGATGGCCTGAACGGAGATCCGCAACCTTCGTTCATTACTTAGGTAAGGCTAAGGTAAGGGTGAGTCTAGTGAAGGAGCAGGTTATGACCGAGCAGGCGGCAGCCAAGGCAGCACCCCGGCGTCGAACGCCTCAGGCCCAACACGTCCTGACAGTGGAGTCGACACAATGGCTCGGCCCGCACCTCGTGCGCGTGGTCGCAGGCGGGGAGTCGCTAGCCGAGTTCACCGACAACGGCAGCACAGACGCCTACGTGAAGCTGCTGTTTGTCGACCCCGAACTCGGCCTGGAGCCACCCTATGATGTGACGGAGTTGCGCCAGAGCCTTCCAGCGGAGCAATTGCCGGTCACTCGCACTTACACCGTCCGTTGGGTCGACCGGATCGCGAAGCGACTCGCGATCGACTTCGTTGTGCACGGCGACAGTGGCATTGCGGCGCCATGGGCGGCGCGCGCCAAGGCGGGAGACCAGCTCGTCCTGGCGGGTCCGGGCGGCGGATATGCCCCGGATGCCTCCACCGACTGGCACCTATTCGCCGGCGACTTGTCGGCGCTGCCGGCCATCGCAGCGTCCATCGAGACGCTCTCTGCGGCCGCAACGGGAATCACGCTGCTGGAGATCACCGATCACCAAGACATCATCGATATTCAGAACCCTAGCCAGGTGCAGGTGCAATGGCTGATCAATACCGATCTGGCCGACACCGGCTTCCTCGCCCGCGCGATCGACGAGGCGAGCTGGCCGGCGAACGCCGACAATGTCCAGGTCTTTGCTCATGGTGAGCGCGAGTCGATCAAGGCCGTACGAGCGATCCTCGCCAAGCGCGGCGTTGCCCGCGAGTCGATCTCGATCTCTGGCTACTGGGCCCGTGGACGCACCGAAGACATCTTCCAGGCCGAAAAGCGCGAACCGATCGGCCAGATCGACTGAACCTCCCAACATGCCATCACCTGCCAGTCGACCAAGCCAGCGGAGCCCACGAACCTCCCCTGGCGAGGCGGGCAGGATGCTTGGACTATCGGCGCGGCCCGCGATCGGCTCCAGGCTGAGAAGATCTCTGCTTCTGACGGTCACGTGCTGTGCCTGTGGTGGGCGTTGACGTCGGCACCTCGGTGGGCAGATCCGGGGTGTCGATGGTGATGTTGAGGCGGGACACGAGCCGGTAGCGCAGGTCACGTGCGGGCTGGTCACCGAGTGGTTGTTCGGTGAGGAGCTCGTGGGCTGTCGTGGTGATGTCGTGTCCTTGGTCGTGGGCTTCTTGCAGGATGGTTGCGGTGGCGGGCCAGTCGACTTCGGTGAGCAGGCGCGGGTCGAGCTCGGTTGCCAGGCCGGCCCACCGATCAGAGGGGCTCTGGTCCATGGCCGAGGCCAGGCGGGCGCGGATCTTGCTGCTGCTGGCGAGTTCGTTGGCGGCCGCACGACGTGGATCGGCGTTCCAGGTACGGACGGTGTTGCGCAGTTCACGGCGGGCACGTAGTTGGGACAGGCCGAGACGAGTCTGGATGCGGTCGGAACCAGCATCCCAGGCGTGCCCGGGCCGGGCGGCCACGACCGTGGTGGACGCGATTCGGGCGTCCTCGGGTGGCAGGTTGTCGAGGCGTTCGCTGAGCAGTCGGTCGCCCAGTGGGGTGGCGCTGGACAGCGCGCCGACGAGGGCTGCGGGTCCGCGCAGTGCGAGCAGGTCGGCGGGGTCCATGCTGGCGGGGAATCGGGCATAGCCGGGGTCGAGGCCGTGTGGGGTGAGCATCCAGAAGTCGCGTTCTGCGGCGACCTGGCCGGCGAGGTCGGAGTCGGTGGCGACGATCGGATCACGACCGATCACCGCGAGTTGGGCGGCCTGTTCATCAGTGAGCGAGGTGCCCAGCGGGGCGACACCGACATAGCGGCCCGCCGAAGCCAGGGTGACGGCGATCGCGTCCATGGGGCCTTCAACGATGACGGGGACCGCACCGTCGGCGACGAGTTCGTCGATGAGTCCATACAGTTGGTCGCCCTTGTGGAACAGCGGGTTCTGGGCCGTGTTGAGGTATTTCGGTCCTGCCTTGTCGGCCTCGGTGAGCTCGGGGCGGCGTCGCCCGACGAACCCCAGGATCTCTACCCCGTTGCTGCCGGTGCGGGTGATGGGGAACATGACGCGGTCGCGGAACCGGTCGATCAGACGCCCGGTGCTGGCCATGGTGGCGACCCCGACCGTCAGCATTTCGGTGTCGGTGACGCCCTGTCTGCGTAGGTGGTCGACCAGGTTGGTCCATCCGGCCGGTGCCTGTCCGGGACCGAAGTGCTCGTGCCCGGCGAGGTCGACGCCGAAGCGGCCGGTCAGGTAGTCACGTCCCCAAGAGTTGTTGAACCGGTGAGTGAAGAAGGCTTGGGTCAGGTCGTTGATTTCGAGCATGCGGATCCGGGTGACGGGGGAGAACTCCCAGTCCTCGGCGCGTTGGTACATCTTGCGGATGTCGGCCTCGGTTGGCTCGAGCGGCACCCCGCGCGATGTGGAGCGTACGAGGGCGGCGACGGTCAGGTCGCCTTCGATGTACTGGTCCTCATCCAGTTCCTCATCGACAGCAATGCCTTCGGGGTCGCTGTGCCAGTCGTCGGCGATGGGTTCGTCGACCCAGTCTGGTCCGATCGTGGGCTCGTCAGCCGGGGGTAGGTTGTTGTCCCACAGGTCGTCCGGTGGCGGATCGAACCAGTAGTCATCGCTCTGGTCGTCGGGGATGGGGACCAGCGCGATGGAGGTCCGCCAGACCAGCGCCTGGCACTCATCGATGCCCTCGGTGTGATCACCGTCGTTGAGGGGGTTGCCGGCGATCAGGTCCTCGAGGCGCCACCCGGCGGCCAAGCCGTGGTCGATGTTGGTGACCAGTGCCGGCCACCAGTTGCTGGCCTGAACCCGCTCGGCACGCTGGTCGCCGAGGAGGTCAGTGAGCTGCTCGGTCCACCCGGTTGTCAGGTTCGTACTCGCGTTGGGGTCGCTGACTTCGGCGGCGACAGCGGGGGTGAGGTGGCGGGCCATGCGCCACCACAGAGCGGCCGCGGCGTGCTCGTCGGGGAGCGGACCGGCAGCGGCGGCCGAGCGCAGAAGGTGTCCGGCGGCGATGCCGGTACGGGACATCGCAGCGAGCCGTTCGGAGAGCAGGGGCGTGAAGTCGTCGGCCGCGATCTGCGGAGCGACGCTGTGCAGTAAGCGTCCCCACTCGGCCAATGCCGGAGTGCGATCGCTGGCCAGGCGCCGGTTCAGGCGCCTCTGCCAGGTCGCGGCGGCCTTCTGTAACTGCGCGGGTCCGGTGGGACGCCGGTCCTCGGCAGAGACTCCCGCGGCGGCCCGCCACACCTCGACATTAGCGATAGTGGACTCGCCTGGGCGGATCCCGTTCTGAGCCCACCCCGGCAGGGAAGATTGTTCCAGGGAGCGGTTACGAACCTGGTCTGCGAGCCCAGAGACCAGCGCAGCACGCTGGGTCAGGTACTGACCCCAATGCGTATCTTGGGCGAGCTGTTCGGGGATGCCGGGCAGCCAGGGCAGCGGACCCGTGCCGGCCGAACGCATACCGGTGTCGTCGAGGCGCCAGTCGAGCACCGCGGCCCGGTCACCGGCCGTATCCAGTTCCCGCTCCGCGACAGCGATCTGGAGCTGCTCGATCGGGTCGAGCCCATGCGCTCCGAGCAGCAACAGATGCGCCCGCAAAGTGGGCCAAGCGGGCTCCTCAGACAGCCCCGGAACCACGGTGTCGACACTCATGTCGAGCACGTCAACGGGATCGAGACCGTCAGCGGTGCGCGGCCCGGCCGCGCGCAACAGATGTTCGGCGGCGACGTAGAGGCTGTCGGTGTAGCGGGCGGTGGCGTCCCCGAGCCGCAAGCCGGGGTCGGACTGCTCGCTGAGCAGGCTCAGGGCCGAACGGGGGGCCTCATCGCGAGCGAGGATGGCTTCGATCATGTCGGTCGGGGTGAGCGGGTGGACCAGGTTCGGGTGGATGACCGAGTGGGGGTCGCCGTCGCCGACGGCCTGCAGGTAGAGGTGGTTCGCGTACGCGGCGCGGGTCAGCATCGTGTAGAGCTGCTGGCGTGACTCGGTGCCGGTGGCCAGGCCGTGCATGGTGTCGGCGGTGACGCCTTGGGCTCCGTTGATGGTGCACGCATAGCCGAGTTCAACTGACTGGGCGACGTAGTCGGCCGGGAGCTGGACCTTGCGGCCGTGCCGGGTGTGTTGGACGGTCAGGTCGCCACCAGCGTGGACGGCCAGGATGGTCCACCGGTCACCGTTCTTCACCCAATCGGTGGCTGAGACCCGCAGTTTGCGGTCGTTCTCCCGGGTGATGATCAACTCGCCGACGGATGCTTCGTTGCCGTCCGCGAGCCGTCTCACCTGTCCGATCTGGCGTGGATCGGCCCCTTGGAGGCGATGTGCGCGGGCCTGCTGGTTGAGCTGGCTGACCAGGTCGCGGGTGGGGGCGAGCATGATCGAGTCCAGCCCGCCTGCACGGTCGGCCTGCCAGGAACTGAAGACATCCTCGGTCATGGTAGACAGGTCCCCGACGTGGACCCGGTCGTGATCGAGGTAGAACCCGAGCGCCTCGGTCTTGCCTTCGCGCAACGCCAAAGACGCGGCGCCCTCGGCCGAATCGGCGAACCGGACCAGCTCGGACAGGTGCAGCGCGCCGTGGGTGGCGCGGATGTCCCGCAGCACCCCGCCGGCACCGATCGCGCCGAGCTGCTGGTCATCTCCGACGAGGCGAACGCTGCCACCCCGGTCCAGAATGTGGCTGACGGCGATGTCCAACGAGAGGGTGTCGGCCATGCCGGCCTCGTCGATCACGACAAGACTCTCGGGGCCGATGGTCTTGAACCAGGCCGGTGGCCTGGCCTTCCCGAACGGGTCAGTCAGGGTATAGACGAGCTTGGCCAAGGTGTCCGTCTGGCTGGCGGTCCCGGTGCCGATCTGGGAACGCAGAGCGTCCGCGGCAGCGGCCGACGGAGCGAGTCCGATCACGGTGCCGCCGCCCTCGCTCCAGGCCTGGGCCAGGGCGCGCATCGCGGTGGTCTTGCCCGATCCGGCCGGGGCGATCGCCAACTGGACCCGGGCCCCACTGGTGGCCATCTGCCGCACCAGGGCGGCCTGTCCGGCGTTGAGGGTGACCCCGTTGGCCGCCGACTCCAACAGCGCCAAGTCGACGCAGGTCTCATCGACCGCGTACCCGTCCCGCCGACCGGCCGCATCAACGAGCCGCTGCTCAGCGGCCAGCACCCGCGCTGACGTGTAGAGGTCGGCCCCGGCCACGGTGTAGACCGACGACCCGTCGGCCCGCCGCAGTTCAGGCGGCTCGACCGGTTCGACCAGCTCATCGTCACCGGCCGGAGCGCGACGGGCCAGACTGATGGAGCGGCCGTCGAGGACCTCGCCAACGAGCAGGTCGACCACGGGGTCGATCTGCTCGGTAGCGATGTCCCCAGGGGCTAGGGCTGCGCGAACCTGGCGTTGGGCTTCGGCGTGGACGTGCCAGATCTGCCACATCGCACGGCGACCTTCCATCGCCGCCGTGATGGTCTCCGCGGTCTCGGCGAACCACGCCGAGTCGGCCGCCTTCTTGGCCGCAGGTTCAGGGTGCAGCGCCTGCCGAATCATCGCTGTGAGCCGCCGCCGGCCCCGGCTCCCGCCACCGAAGACGCCGATGGCTTCGGCGTTCCAGGCCCGGCGTTGTTCGGCCAGCGAGCGTGGTTCGTGCTTGGCCTCGCGGGTCTCCAGCGTGGCCTGCTGCGCCAATTGGATCGTCTCGATCGGTGTCGGTGGGCGGCCGTGGGTGCGCTGGAACTCCGTCGCCAAGACCTGTCGGCGGTCCTCGACCGAGATACGCCGCTTGGAGAAGCGAGTGTTGATCTGTGGGTCGACGCCGAGGATCTCGCGGATCGGGCGCTTGCGGGCATCAGGGTTGGGACGCTCGGCGAACCGCAGACCGAGTTGGTCGCGGGCATGGGCTTCGAGGCGGGTGTTGTAGACCTCCGAGGCGGCGACGACCGCCTTGAACATCAGCCGCCCATCGATCGCCAACCACTTCTTCCCATCCAGGGTCTGGACCTTGTTCGCTACCGCCACATGGGTATGCAGATCCGGGTCACCCGCACGGGAATCCCTGTGGGTGAACGCGGCACCGAGGAGACCCCGGACGTCGACCTGGCGGACCCCGCCGGAGCCTTCGCGGGTGAACAAGGCGCGTCGTTCGATGAACTCCAGCGCATCCTTGACGGCCAGGTTGTGCGCGGTCTCGAGCTTCGCCGCCACGGCTGGGTCGGCCAGCGCCCACAAGACCGAGAAGGACTTCACGGGGGAGAAGGTCAAGTCATACCCCGCTACTGCGGTGGTCTTGGGGCGCGAGTGCTTGGCGATCGTGGCCGCCAGCTCGCGCGCATCGGCCGGGTCACGGCCGTGCTCGGCGCGGAAGAACTCAGCAGCGACCTCGGTTCGAATCTTCGCCCGGACAGCGGCCGGGACCGGCCAGTCACCGGGAAGCCCGTCAGTCTGGTTGACGGCGGCGATCCGTTTGGCGACCTCGATCCGGAACGCACTGACGTCGTTGTCGTAGACCTTGTACGGCGCACCGAGTCGAACAGCATTCTTGTAGTCGGCGTCGGTCGGACGGTCGACACCAGGGCGTCCGATCCGCAGATCGAGCTCCTTGACCCGCTCATTGGCCAGTGGGTGGTGCCCGGCACCGAACAACGCCTGCATGTGGTCCGCGGTCACGACATCACCGGCATCGAGGCCGTCGATCCCGGTCATCCCGGATCCGACCCACATGCCGGGAGTCTCGCCCTTCTCGGTGTAGTAGGACGCCAACCCGGTGTGGCCCTTGTCGGTGGCATCCAGGGCCGCGACTTGGCGGGTCAGGTAGTCATACCCCGACCCTGCAGTCAGCTTGTGGATGCTCATCGTCACACCCAACAAGGGGTAGCCTGGGCGCTCCGGCGATCAAATCCACCCCACCCCGAGCGTCTATCTCATCTATATCAGCGATCCGGGCGTGCAAGAGGTGTGTGGCACTTGCTTGGTCGGATTTTTCGAGGGGGGACGCGGGGCGTCTCGGGTCGCTGGTGGTGGTCGGTTCGGTGGGCTGCGGGTGGGCACGGGGGCGGCTCATGGAAGGGGCGGGTTCGTTCGTGCTGGGTGATCGCTGGGAAACCTCTGGGTGTCCTAGGTGGGGGACAGGTTCACCACCGGCAGACAGTGAGGATGACCGATGAGTCAGCAGACGATCAGGCAGCAGGCGCGGGCAGCGGCACGCGACATGGCCCAACGACGCAGGCGCGAGCGGGCCGAACGTGACCGCAGGCTCGAAGACCTCGCGGTGCTCGTCCTGACCGCCATCGGGGAACGCGATGTCGCGGTCGCGGCGGCAGAGCAGCGCGCCGGGGCGGCGCTGCGAGAGATGATCGAAGTCGAGGGCCTGAACTTGAGCGAGGCCGTGGCATGGTGCGACGAACGGGTCAGCCTGCGCGAGGCCACCCGGCTACGGCGACTGGTCGAGGGCGGTGACCCGGCCAGTAGTGACGCACCGGCAGCGGTCACATCGGGTGATGCGTCAGGGGACGCTGGTGCCGCCCAAGCGCCTCGATGAGGCTGGCCAGGCCGCTCTGGCAGCCGCCCTTGCCGATCCGCTGGTGCTCGCGAGGTATCGGGCCAAGGTCACCACGGTTCCGGGCGATGAGTGCTTGTGGTGGACCGGCGCGGTGGCCGGCCGCTCGACACGAGAGCACACCTCTGGTGGCGGGCACGGGCGATTCTGGTTCGCGCCGGGCCGTGTCGTGATCGCGCACCGGTTCGCGTTCGCGGTCATGCACGGACCCGCTGCTCTCAATGAGGCGCGGCTACTGGGACACCGCTGCGACAACCCGCTGTGTCAGCGGATCGCACCCGGTCACGTGGTGGTGTCCAGCGCTGCTGAGAATCGGCGTGAGTGGGCGATCCGCCGCCAGTTGCCGGACAACCCGTTGGCCGACCCGCGCGGCCCGCGCCGGCGCGCACGGGAACTGCGTGACATGGCCCGCACCGACCCGGAGCTCGTCGCCGTCGAATTGGCGCGGTTGCGTCAGCTCCTCGGTGAGCAACTCACTCTGTGGTGAACCAAGCCTGCGCGCTGGCGACGGCGGGGCAATCGAACATGGTCGGGGTTGCTCGGTCGTGTGCGGTCAGCCGTCGTGTTCGTCGAGCAAGTCGATGTGGTGGGTTCGGTCCGGGTCAGTCACCTCGAACACGACGGCAATCGACTCAGGATTACGGTGAATCGCCAGTGCGCGTCTGGCGGCTGCCGTGGGTGTGTCTGCGTCGATGTCAATAAGCCAGGCGACGGAGTACGTGGTCATGGTCGGATCATCTCCATGGACTGCGCGGCGGCGCTGATGCGCGCGGCGAGTGCGTGTATCTCCTCGGGGGTGCCTTCGATTGCGACTATCTCGTCTTGGGAGAGTGTGAGTACGGGGCGATGGTGCGTCCCTTCGCCGACCCATTCATCACCGGGCGCGAACACCTCCACGCTGGTGTCGGCGGCGTTGAGCCATTCGATGTGGGCGCTCATCGCGGCACCTCGGCGGAAGCGCTGCCGGTCAACCTGCGGAACGCCTCGACGTCGGCCTCCAATGAGTGGAGGCGGCGGCGCTGGTCCTCGGCGTTGCTGGTCTGCTCCTTGACGACCTCAGACAGCCCGTCGAGGAATGCCACGATGCTCGTGACGGTGACAGGGTCGCTTCGTCCGCTGACCGGCGAGTAGTAGGGGATCGGGACCCGGGGGGAGGCTGAGAACGGTGTCCGGTTCATCGCCTGCCTGATCCTGAGTTGGTCTGCTCTGGTGATCACGGTGTGGCCGGTGATGTCGACGTCGTTCTGGTGGCTGCTGGGCATGTGTGCTCCTGTGGGTGGTGGCCGGTGGCGGGCCTGAGTCAAGTCACGGCTGCGCCACCGGGGTCAGTAGTAGTTGATTTCGTCAGGCCGGGGCCGCCGCGCGTGGCGGTTGACCCTGCCGGGCCCATCACTGAGTGGGGTGTCCCCGGGTGCGGGGCGGTCCATGGCGGGCAGCCCCGCACCCGGGGAGGGAGCCGTGTCAGGCGGCAGCGTCGGTGCTCGCGCTGTCGTCCTCGGTGTCGGCTTCGTGGGTATCGTCAAGGCCGATCAAGATTCCTTCGACCTCGCTGGCCTCGTAGCCCCACTCGATGAGGGCTCCGAGCACGCGCGCGTCCCAGTCGTCGGGGTTGCGCCATGTGTGCTTGCTGGTGGAGTCCTCCCATGCGGCGATCACGGCGGCGAGCGTCGTCATGGTCGAGGCCTTCGGTGTGGTGGCCTTCGCGGCGATTCCGGCGACCTCGCCGTGGGAGTCCCAGCGGCTCTTGTCTGCCCCGACACCGAGAAGGTCGCGCAGACGCGGGTGGTTGGCCTCCATTGCCTTGTAGAGGCTGTGTTCCCCTGTCACGACCGCTTCGCAGATCAGTGCCTCGGCACCCTTGGGGGCGGTCTTGCGGGACAGGAACCCGGCCAGCCACTCGCGACGCACGGTCTCCGCACTGGCCCAGGCCTTGTTGTTGGCGATCACACGGCGGCGCTCGGCGCGGCGGGCTTCGACCTGCTCGTCGGTCTCCTCGATGGGTTCGTCGCTGTGGCCGTTGTCGAGGTAGTAGCGAGGTACGACGTATCCGGCCTCTACGACGGCAGCCGGGTCGGTGACGACCCACACTGGCGCGTAGACCTTGACGGGCTCGGCGTAGTCGTCCTCGTCGTCGCTGTCGTCTTCGGACTCGGCATCGGGGTCGCTGCCGTGCTCGTCGTCGCCCTCACTGTCGGTCTGTTCGTCTGAGGGGTAGTGCCATTCCTCGGTGACGATCACGGCAGCGCTCGGCAGGTTCGGCCAGTCCTCGACCGGGACCGGCTCGTCGTCGCTGGTGCGAAGCCGCTCAACGCGCAGCGCCTGACGGGCCTCGGTTGCCTCGTCACCGGAGAGCACTGGCAGGCCTTCGCCGCGCAGCCGCTCGACCTCGGCGTCGAAGAGTGCCTGCTCGGCGGCCTCGTCGCGCAGACGCTGGGCCTCGTGAACCAGAGAGTGACCCCACTGCTTGCGCCGCTCCAGGCGCTCGACGGCCTCGGGGATGTGCTCGAACTCGGCGAAGACTGCCGCGTCCTCCAAGGTGAGGTCGCCGGATTCGAGACGGTTGCGGGTCTGATCGGACTTGGTGACCGCGAGAGCCGCGTTCACGGTCGGGCGCGGCACCGACAGACGCTTGGTGATCTGCGCGGCACTGGCACCGATCAGGGCCAACTGCTCGACGCCTGCGACGATCTCGGCCTCGCGCATCTCGGCGCGGTGGATGTTCTCCACGATCTGGTCACCGATCCGGTCGGCCTCGTCGGGCTGGGGGACAACCCATGCCGGGATGAGTCCGGTCGGGGTGCCGACCTCGACGGCGGTCACGGTGCGGCGCTGACCGCGCAGCAGGACGTACTGGCCGTCGTCGTTGCGGTAGACCGTGACGGGCTCCAAGACCCCTCGCTCCTTGATCGACTTGCGGAACTCCTTGTCGGCCCGCAGGTCGGTGCGCACGTTCGTGCCCAAGACGATCACGCCTGGGTCGAGGTAGACGAATGCCTCGGTGACCTCGCTGGTGGGCGTGTTCTCGGTGGTGGTGATGGTGTTGGTCATCTCGTGTTCTCCTCTGTGATATAGATGAGATTGACGAGATAGATTCTTCCGATTGTCAAAGGGGGCTGCCGAAAATGACCCGGTGCCTGTGGAAAACTTGGGGGGTGTGTCGTGCTGTGGATAACTTCGGGTCGCTGGCGGCTTGGGATCGGCACCACCGCGGTTCGGGCTCGCGGGCGCTTCGGCCCTTCGATGCCCAGCGAGCTCTGGAGTCCGCGTTGGGGGCGCAAGGGGACCGGGCTCAGAACTGGCCCCGCCGGGAGTGCATGCGGATTGGTGTTAGCCGCCCGAGTCGTCCAGCGGAGTCGTCACGAGTGGACCAAACCGGAGTACATGGAGGGAGGCATCACCGATGAGTGCCGACAAGAACAGGCCACCCACAGCCGCCCCGCCCGCTGAGGCCTCGGGTGCGAAGGTTGAACAGCTGGGGGTGTATTGGTCGCGTTCGAACTGGGATCTGGCTCGCTCGGCATATGTGGCCGATCTCGATACTGATCCCGACAGTCCGGCAGTGTTCGCCGGCTGGCTCGTCCGGGTGATTGAACAGCACGTTGCCCGCACGCCCGCAGCGCGAGCAAAGATCGCCGACCAGGTGCCGGAGTCAGGTGGGGTTCGTGGTTCGAGCCGGGGCCACCGCGTGGGTCGGGCGGTAATCGACGCGCTGGAGGGCGCGATCGTCCAGGATCGACTCGATGGCCGTACCGTGTCCCGCTCGGCGTTCGTGATCGAAGCTGTCCACGCCGCTGGCGAGGCTGCCCGGATACGTCTGGGGCGTCCGTTGCCGCCCCCGCCGGCCAAGTTGGGCTACCGGCCTCCCCGGCGTCGGGTCTGAGCAATCTGACCTGCGAACGCCCAGCCAGGTCTATGCTGGCCGGTGGCCCCGACTGGCCAGCCCCCGAGAGCCGGTCGGGGTTTCATTCGGTGCCGGTAGTTCGCGCAGGTTCCTGGGTGTTCGGGTCAGACCTGAATGGGTCCCTGGATTGTTGCTGGCCTGGGGCTGTTTCTGTGCGGTCTGCGTCTGCGTGTGGTGGTCGGTGCGGCGCCCCTGGCAGGGAACGGAGAGTAACCGGCCGCCGGGCGACGCACCTGTGGCCGCGGACTGAAGTGGTCATACAAGCGCCAACTCATGCGACCGCCGCGACGCGGCTCCCATGCTACTGGCCCGGGCGTTCGGGTATCGCTCGTTGCTGACTCGCCGGATCAGGGGGCCGGCCGCGTGCTCAATGCGCGGTTCAGTCGCTCTTGGGTTTCAGGTCGGTGCGGTGGCCGCGTGCGGGGCGCTCGGCTAGCCACTTGGTGATGGTTGTACCCAGAGCGCGCCACGGTCGAGACTCTGCGCCCGCGACGTGGAGATACCGGCGGGCCAGGACTCTGACAAGGCTGCTCGCGGCCTCGCCTGCCACGGCCAGACCACCCAGGAGTCCTCAGGGAGGGGCGACGTCATCGGGGTGCTCAGCGCCGGGCATCGGCCAATGTACGACCCGCCGTGAGTGGGCGGCCTCGGCCGGGCTGATCGCTGCGGCGCGTCGGTCGCCCTTGTCCACTGGAGGTGAGAACCACCATGGCCGTCGACAAGAACACCGCACGCGAGGAGAAACTGCGTGCTCTGCAGGAGCGCCTGACCACGGGTGTCGAACAGCTCGTCACCGGCGAGGATTGGAAGCGAGCCCTCGAGTTCGCTGCGAAGTTCCGGTCTCGCTCATTTTCAAATTCGATTTTGATATACGTTCAACACCTTGAGGCCTACGAGCAGGGCCGTGTGCCGCATCCGACGCCGACTCTCGTCGCCGGTTACCGGCAGTGGCAGGGGCTGGACCGGAACGTGATGAAAGGCCAGAGCGGCTACCAGATCCTCGCGCCAGTGACCGCACGGTTCGCCTCACGTACCCCGGCCGATGCTGACTCGTGGCGACGTCTGAGGCGCGGCGAACGGCCAGACCCAGGTGAAGTGGTCCGGTCCCGGATGGTCGGTGTGACCCCGGCCCACGTGTGGGACGTCTCGCAGACCGATGGGGCGCCGATCCCGCAGGCACCCATGCCACAGCTTCTGCGCGGCCAGGCGCCGCCCGCGCTGCGAGAAGGGCTGGTCGTCGAGATCGAAACGAACGGCTTTGCCGTCGTTGATGTGCCTAGTGCTGATGTCATTGGTGGCGCCAACGGTCGCACCGATTACGCTGCTAATGTTGTCTCAGTCCGTACTGACATGGACGACAGTGCGCAGGTCAAGACGTTAGCCCATGAACTGGGGCATGTGTTGATGCACCATCCGGACAATCCGGATTGGCAACGACATACCGGCATTGGGGAAGTAGAGGCTGAGTCCTTCGCGCTGATGCTGAGCGCTGCGCATGGTATGGATACGAGCGACTACACGTTGCCCTATGTGGCTGGCTGGGCTGACCGGGTGCCGGGCAAGACGGCTACCGAGGTCGTCCAGTCCACTGCTGACCGGGTGTGCAAGGTCGCCTCGCAGGCCCTTGAGCGGCTCGAGACCACCCAAGTCGGCGATGGGCGACTCGCCAGCCCTGATGCTGGTCTGCAGTTGGCCGAGGCGGTCGCTGTCACCGCGCAGGCCGAAAGCCGATTGGGACGGTCCCAGATCCACTCGTCGGCGGTACCGGGAGGAGTAGCGCCCCCGGGCCAGGCCAGAGTTGCGCGCTGACGGCTGAGGTGCGCTCGACCAAGGGGAGTCATCGAGGGAGTTCCGGCGAAGGGGGGCGGGGGTGATGAAGCATCCCGAGGCCGAGGCCGTCGGGGTCGACCGTTGCCGCCGCGACGGCCAAGTTGGGCTACCGGCCTCCCAGGCGCTGTTCGTGAGGAATCTGCTGTCCCCAGGGCGAGGCCGGACGATGCTAGCCAAAGGACCCCGACCGGCAACTCCCGAGAGCTGGTCGGGGTCCTCTGCTGCGTCAGTGGCGTCGTCATGGAACCAGTAAGGCAGCAGGCGGGACACCGCGTCCGGCGCGGCGACCGGAGGAGGATTGATCGAGGCTCGGGAAGCGAACAGTCCCAGCAGGGAGCGGGGCCTCAGGTCGGCCGCGCGGGTGCGGACGATCATGTTCATTTGCCGGTAGAGCGGGCCGAGGTCATGCAGGATCTTGATCCCCGAGCGCAGGAACAAGACCTGTCCCTGCCGGATTCGTTTTGACGGCGGTAGTAGCCACGAGACCAGGACACGCAGGAAGGCCTCGTCGGCATAGATTGTCCACGTGCGTGCCACGGGTGCCGGGTCGTCCCTCAGTCGGAGTTCGGGCCGTGATGTGGCTTTCCCGCACTCGGTGGATCGAGGCGAACCCGCGCGCGGTGAGTGGTTGAGTTGAGCGGGTCCACTCCTGCCGACGGCCGCGCTCGGAATCGCTGATTAGCCAGCAGACCAGCGCGTGGGGGCAATCCTCAGACCTGTGTTAGGTTAGGGTCTCCTACCCTTATCTGAAAGAGGTCACTATGCCTAGCAGGAGTGTGACACGACGGCTGGTGGCAGCATCCGTCAGTGTGCTTTTGTCGCTGTTCTTGGTCGCGTGTGGATCGGAATCTGAAGATGCTCCGCAGGCTGATGATGCAAGTTCTGGGTTCCCGATATCGGTTGAGCATAAGTTTGGTGTGACAGAGATTCCTTCGGCGCCCAAGCGTGTGGTGACGGTGGGGTATAACGACCAAGATGCGGTTCTTGCTCTGGGGGTGAAGCCGGTGGCGAGCGTGTCTTGGTTTGAGGAGAAGGTGGTCTACCCGTGGTCTCAGCAGGCCGCTGACGCTGCTGGTGGTGACGACATTGAGCTCATTACTGCCGAGGAGTTGGAGTCGGGGGGTCCAGAGGCGATCGCAGCGTATAAGCCGGATTTGATTGTCGCTATTTTCTCGTTCTTGACTGAGGATGACTACAAGGAGTATTCAAAGATTGCTCCGACGATCGTGGGGCTGAAGCAGTTCCCCAACGATGGAACGCCGTGGCAGGAACAGACCAAACTTGTTGGTCAAGCTCTGGGTAAGTCTGACGAGGCCGACCGTATCGTGGCAGATGCTGAGGATGCGATCGCCGCGATCGCGGAACGCAATCCGGAGTTCAAGGGTAAGAGCGCGTTTGCTGGTTCCGGGCTGGCGGATGGGCAAGTCGGGCTGTATCCCACGGGTCGGGCGGGCAGTACCTATGAAGGGGGTGCCTACGGGCCGGGCTATCTGTTGCCGGCTTTGGGATTCGAGATTCCGGCAGAGTTCGACAAGCTCAGCGACAAGGTCACCGCACCTTTGCTCAGTTACGAACTCATCAACAAGCTCGATACTGACGTGGGGCTGTGGACCTTCCCTCGCGAGGAGGAAACCGCGGTCGAACTCAACAAGATCCCGACATATAAGGAGTTGAATCTGGTCAAGGAGGGTCGCGATGTCTTCACTGACCAGGCGGTCGGGGTGGCATTGAACTTCTCGACACTGCTGAGTCTGCCCTGGGCAGCCGCACAGTTGGAGCCGCAACTGGTGGCGGCGCTCGATGGGGACCCGTCGACGAGTTCTGATCTACAGTAGGGCTGACCTCGGTGTCGGGACGACGCGAGACCGCACCTCATTCAGCCTTGACGATGTGGACATCTTCGTTCCGCTGGCTACTCGCTGGCCGGTTGGTGTCTTTCCTTGGCACCTCCATTGCCCCGGTAGCGTTGGTGTTCGCGGTCATCGACATCGATTCCTCGGCCACCGCATTGGGGATGGTTCTCGCCGCTCGTACCATCCCGATGACGCTGTTCATCCTGATCGGCGGCGTCATCGCCGACCGGTTCTCCCGTAGCCGAATTTTGGTCATCGCGCACGTCTCCAGTGCGGCGACCCAAGCGGTCGCGGCGTGGCTGCTGGTGTCGGGGAACGCCACGATCGGGAACCTCATGGTGGTCGAGGGGCTGAACGGCATAGCTGTCGCATTTGCTCTGCCTGCCCTGAATTCGGTCGTGCCGATGGTGGTGGATCGTGAGCATCTCCAGCGTGCGAACGCCGTGCTGAGCATGACCCGTCACGGAGCGTTCATCCTCGGGCCGTCGATAGCGGCCGGCATGGTCGTAACGATCGGCGCCGGGTGGGGGCTCGCTCTGGACGCAGGATGCTATGTGCTGGCCGCGGTATGCATGGCAGTCCTTCGACTCAACCGCGCCACCAACAATGACCAGCCACAAGAAACCGGTGTGCTCAGTGAACTGCGTTCAGGGTGGTCCGCGTTCGCTAGCCGTCAATGGGTGTGGGCTGTGGTCGGGGCGTTCACCGTGGTCAACATGGTCGAGGCGTGTGTCATCGTCACCCTCGGCCCAGTCGTTGCCTCCAGGACCTTCGGCGAGGTCGGGTGGGGCATAGCGATGAGCGCCGAGGCAATCGGCTTCCTCGCAGCCTCGGCACTACTAGTGCTGGTCAGTCTGCGTCGTCCGTTGCGGGCTGGGATGATCGCCATGCTCGGCACTGTCCCTGCGATGCTCGTGCTGGGGATCTCACCCGAAGCGTGGATGTTCATTGCCGCGTCAACTCTTGCCGGATTCTCCATGGAAATATTCGGCGTCGGCTGGTTCACTGCACTACACGAGAAGATCCCAGAGCATCTGATGAGCAGGGTCTCGTCCTATGACGCACTCGGCTCGTTCATCGCTGTACCGGTCGGCCAGCTCTTGGCTGGTCCTGCGACGGCGGCATTCGGTGTCGAGCGCACCATCGTCGGTGGCGCCTTGATCAGTTTGGTGGCGATCCTCAGTGCGATCGCGGCTCCTCAGGTCCGATCCCTCACACTCGGACCGTCCGAGGAAGCGGCACCACCATAGGTGTTCCGGCTGCCGGGTCGGCGATCACCATGCTTTCCAGGCCGAAGACGTACTTGACCAGATCGACGGTAACGATGTCTTCGGGTGCGCCCTGGGCGACGATCTGACCATCTTTCATGGCGATCAGGTGGTTGGCGTAGCGGGCGGCTTGGTTGAGATCGTGCAGCACCGCGACGATCGTGTTCCCGCGATGGTGAAGATCGGCGAAGAGATCGAGCAAATCCAGTTGATACGCGACGTCAAGGAATGTCGTCGGTTCGTCGAGCAGGAGCAGCGTGGTCTGCTGAGCAAGGAGCATCGCCACCCAAACACGTTGACGTTGGCCGCCCGACAGTTCGTCGACGTGACGTGTCGCAAGTTCGGCGGTTCCCGTGGCGGCAAGGGCTCCGATGACTGCCTGCTCGTCGTCATCGATCCATTGACGCAAGAAGCCCTGATGAGGGTAGCGACCGCGAGCGACCAAATCGGCCACGGTGATGCCATCAGGGGCGATCGAGGTCTGCGGTAGCAGTCCGAGACGACGGGCGACTTGTTTGGACGGCAGGTTCCAGATGTCCTTACCATCGAGGAGGACTTGGCCCTGTGATGGCTTCAGGAGTCGTGACAGTGCCCTCAGCAGGGTTGACTTTCCGCACGCGTTCGGCCCGACGATCACGGTGAACGACTGGTCCGGGATCTCGACATCGAGGTTTTGGCACACGGTGTTGCCGTCGTAGCCGATGGTCGCATCCAGTACGCGTAGAGGAGCGTCGGCGGTCGCTGATGTATTGGTCATCGTGAGGTCCTTCTTCTTCCTTCGCGGATCAGCAGCCAGATCAGGTAAAGACCACCGATCGTGACGGTGACCACGCCCACTGGCATCACGTGGTCGCCCAGAGCGTGCAGGGCCAGATAGTCGGCGACCACTAGCAGCAGGGCACCCAGGCAGGCGCTTGCGCCGATCGTGACGCTGGCGGTGTTCGTGAGGCGTCGCGCAAGCTGGGGAGCGACCAGTGCGACGAACATGATCGGGCCAGCGGCGGCGGTGGCGGTAGCCGTCAAACCGACCCCGGCGATCATCAGAAGCACCCGAGAACGTTCGACCTTCACGCCCAGAGCCGCAGCGGCATCGTCGCCCAAGTCCAACGCCTTGAGCCTCGCTGCCAGCGGTGCCAGCGCTACGGCGAAAAGCACGATCAACAGAGTTGCGCCGGCCAGTTGTCCGGCCGTGATGCCAGCTAGCGAGCCCGCGCCCCACGCCGCGGCAGATATGGCCACGTGTAGATCAGCGGTCAGGATCAGCCAGGTGTTCAACGAGCCCAGCATCGAGGAGATCGCGATGCCGACGATGATCATCCGAAATCCCTGCACACCACCGCGATAAGCCAGCAGGTACACGGCCGCCGCGACTGCCAAGCCGCCGCCAAAAGCCCCCGTGGCCATCGACACGAAGCCACCGCCGACGGTGATGAGCATCAGCAGCGCCCCGGTGTAGGCACCTGTGGAGAAACCCAGAACATCCGGACTGGCCAGCGGATTTCTGTTCAGGGACTGGAACACTGCGCCGCTGGCACCCAAAGCAGCGCCGAAGACGACCGAGGACCCGACCCGCGGAAGACGCCAGTCCCACACCACCGTGTGAACCAGGCCGTCAGCCCGCCCTAACAGCGCCGTGATCACCTCTGATGGACTCAATGAATAGGCCCCGTTGGCGAGGGCCGCGACAGCCACGACAGCGGTCAACACCACCGATACGGTGCACACTGTCACCGTTCGCAGATCCCAACGCCACGCAACCCGGCCTGCGCGGATCCGCAGCGCCGGGCGGCCGGTGTCCAGTTGCTCAGGAGCCAGGACGTCTGTCACGGCGGTCATAGGCCGCTCACACGTCTACGGTGCACTAACAAAATCAGGACCGGTGCACCCACGAACGCCGTGACGACCCCCACAGGAAGTTCCGCTGGAGCGATCACGATCCGGCCGAGCACATCGGAGGCCAGCAGCAGGCACGGCGCGATCGCCACGGTGTATGCCATGATCCATCGTTGGTCAGGACCGACAAACCAACGTGCCACATGTGGCACCATCAGACCCACGAACCCGATCGGACCCGCCAACGCCGTGGCACCGCCGGCCAGCAGCGTCACGGCCACGACGACCACGATGCGGATCCGGTTGACATTGACGCCCAGCGTCTTGGCCAGGTCATCGCCCAAGGCGATGGCATTGAGCGGATGAGCAACCAGCAGAGCAAGCACCGCGCCCACTGCCAAGAACGGCAGGACCGGAACAATCGTGTCGAAACGCAGTCCCGAGATCGCCCCCGCATTCCAGCTGCGCATGTGTTCGAAGGTGCCAGGATCCATCAGCATCATGGCAGTAGCCGCCCCTGTGAGCACCGCCCCCACCGCCACACCGGCCAACGTCAATTGGATCGGATCGACCGAACGACGTCCGACTGAGCCGATGAGATACACAGCGAAGGTCACCAGCAAGGCACCAAATAGCGCGAACCAGACATACCCGGTCACTGCCCGGACATGGAAGACGCCCATGGCCACGACGACGAAGAACGCCGCACCGGAGTTCACACCCAAGATGCCCGGGTCGGCGAGAGGGTTACGGGTCAATGCTTGGATCAAGGCACCCGCCAGACCAAGCGCGACCCCCACGACCAGGCCTGCCACGGTCCGCGGCACACGAAGGCCGCGCACTAACGCGACCGATTCACCTGACCCAGAACCCGTGATGGCATCCCACACCGTGTGCAATCCGAGCCGGTTCGCGCCCACAGCGATACTTAAGACGATTAGCACCCCCAACACAATGAGAGCAACTAATAGACCGGTTATCTTGGTCGACGTCCCCTGGGCGATGCCGTTGTCGAATGTGCTGTCGCTGGACGAATCCGGTACGACTGAAGAGTCTGCCGGAGGCGCCAACTGGGTCGTGCTAGTCATTCATGATCCCCGCCTCGAGCAGCTTGCGTTGCTGATGTTGGATAAGGCAGTCCTAATTCGCCCACGCGTTAGCCTTATCACGAGTCTTTTCCTACAGGTCCCGTACTAGTTCGATTCATGAACTTGCGCCGGTGTCGGTGTCCGCGTTGGTTAATACATCGCGGACGAATGGCCCGAAGTCTTCGAGTGCGGCGTGGGTCATCAGCCGGTGATGAGGGAATCGGACCTTGTGAACATGAATCTCACCGTCGACGTAGTCGTCCCAGGTGGTGGGGTCCGCAGTGTAGGGTTCCTCATCGTCGCCGGTGGAGTTGATGAACACGATGTCGCCAGCGAACACCGGCGTGTCAGCGGGTACGGAAGAGGCGAGTTGGTCGGAGTGGGCTCTGGCAATCGTGACCAACTTGTCGACCATGAAGCTGTCGGTCGCACGTCCAGAGTCGGCCAGTTGTGTCGCTTCGGGGGCGAACTCGACGACGTTTCGTTCCGCGTCGGTGGTGAGAAGTTCCTGCCCGGGTACCGGTCCGAGATACCACTCTGCGTACTCGCGGTCACGTTCGTCCCCGGCTGCGCGCCAGGTCTCGATGTGGGCGGGCACTGCGTCGACGATGACGACGGCCCCTACGTTGAGTCCTTGACGCTGGAGATGAGATGCGATCGCATGGATCACTGGCCCTCCGTAAGACCAACCGAGCAGGTGAAAGGGGCCCTCCGGGTGCAGGTTTTGGATCTGTGCGGCGTAGCGGTCGATGACCTCGGCGAGGGTTCGATCGGGCTTGTCTCCGGAGAGGACCGGTGACTGGAGACCGTAGATCGTCCGTCCGCCGAGGTGACGGGCAAGTCCGGCGTAGACCCAACTCAGGCCGAACAGGGGGTGCACGCAGAACAGGGGCGGGCGCCCGCCGTCGGCTGTGCCGATGCGCAAGACTGGCGCGAGGGCACGATCTTGGTTCGTTCCCGAAGCCGTTGCGCTACTGAGCGTTTCGGCGAGGGCTTCGGGTGTCTGCGCGGCCATGACATCGGCGAGCCGAAGATGTGTGTCCAACTCCTTGCGCAGCCGCGAGACGAGACGGGTTGCGAGCAGCGAGTGGCCGCCGAGGAGAAAGAAGTTGTCGTCGGCACCGACTGAGGAAAGTCCCAGTACGTCGGCAAAGACTTCGCAGATAGTGCGCTCGAGTGGGGTTTTAGGCTTCCGCCCGGTGGCTGCGGTGATCGGGTCCGGGGCTGGCAAAGCGTCAATGTCAAGTTTGCCGTTGGCATTGAGCGGCAGCCTCGCGACCGGGATCATTGCGGACGGGACCATGTAGTCGGGTAGACGAGTTCGCAGGTCCGTGTTGAGTTCGGCTAGGAGCGTTGCATGCGTTCGGGCGGCAGTCGGATCGTTGCCCACCTCGCCTGTGCTGCGGTGTCCGCTATAGGTGCCAGTAACCGGACCTGGGTCGTCGGGGAATACACACAGATCGATGAGTGAGGGGTCATCTGGTGCCCACGTGATCACCAGGTGACGTCCGGCGCCGGCGAGCGCGGTTCGCAGTCGCGACAGGTCGAGTTCGGGCAGTCCTCCGGCAGTGCCGTGTTCACCTGGGGCCGCTGCCAGGTCGCTGGCGAGCCGTGGATTAGGTATCGCGGTGACACGCGTAGCCTGCTGCTCGGCGGTGAGGAGACCGATCAGGGCGTCGACGTCGTCAATGTCGTGTCCCCACCGTATTGCACCTCTTGCAGCAGGTGCCTGGGTCAGCTCTTCCGTGGCGCAGGTGCGGATGACGACGTCGTAACGGTAACGCGCCAATTCGTTGGGGTCGTCGTAGGTCTTGAGTCGAATGTCCAAGCCGGTGAAGTCGGGTGTGTGGGCCGCTAGTGCGGTGAAGAAGTCGGGGCTGACCAGCAGTTCCTTTTCTAATTCCACGGCGCGTCTGATCGACGGGGCGCGCGTCTGGTGATCGGCAGGTTCGTCTTTGGCGCTCTGGGTCGCTGTATGGAATAGGCGCAGCAAGTCGTGGTTGCGGACGTCGCCGATAACGATCGAGCCTCCAGGCGCCAGCAAGGTGATCGCCCCGTTTAGGACGTCGGTGAGGTAGTCAAGACCGGGAAAGTACTGGATGACTGAGTTGATGATGACGACATCGAAGTGTCCTTTGGGCAGACCTGACAGATCGTCAGCTGGCTGTGCGCGAAGGGTCACCTTGGGTGCGATATCAGGTCGTTCGATTAGGTCTTGAGTCAGACGCTCGATGACGGTGCCCGAAAGGTCGGTTCCCCAGTACTCCTCGCATGCCGGGTCGGCGGCGAGTTCAGAGAGCAGCAGGCCCGTGCCCACCCCGATCTCGGCGATGTGTCGTGGTCCCAGACTGCGGATTCGTTGAAGGATGTCGTCGCGCCAGCGTTGCATCTGGTCGAATGGGATCGGCAAGGTGTCGTAGCTGCTGGTCCAACCGGCATAGTCCGGACCGGTAAGTGCGGTCGGGATTTGTGCATACTCTTCGTCGTAGACGCCTTGCCATTCCTGCACTTGCGTCTGGTGGGTCTCGGCGCGCGCAGCTTCGGGCGCGGACGCTGGGACCACGTAGGCGACCAGTCTCGGGTCCTGGTCACTAGTCACAGTGACTAGTGCGGAAGCTGCAACTTGTGGGTGTGCGTCCAGGATTGCGGTGATTTCCCCAGGCTCAATCCTGTGTCCGCGGATCTTCACCTGGGCGTCCGTGCGGCCGAGGTAGTCAAGGTTGCCGTCGCGGCGTCGTCGGACCACGTCGCCGGTGCGGTACATCCGTTCGCCGATCCCGTCGGGGCACGCAACGAATCGCTGCGCGGTGAGTTCGGGTCGGCGATGATAGCCGCGGGCGAGTCCGACTCCTGCCAGGTAGAGTTCGCCGGCGACCTCGTCGGGCACAGGACGCAGCCATGGGTCGAGTATGAGCGCCCGCGTACCACGGATAGGTCGGCCGATGGTTGGAGTGTCGGCGTCGTGCGTCCCGGCACCAAGTGCGTTGATGGTGTACTCAGTGGGACCGTAGAGGTTGTAGCCGGTGGTCGCCCTATTGGCTCGGAGAGTTTCCCAGACGGTGTGGGGGATGGACTCCCCACCGAGCATGACGAGCGAGGGTATGTGCGTGTCTTCGGAGAGCAGTCCCTCGTCTAGGAGCGCACGCGTATAGGTGGGGGTCACGTTGATGACGTCGATGTCGTTGCGTCGCAGATAGTCCACCAGTTCGGCGGCGTCGCGGCGCAAGTCTTCGTCGCAAATGTGCACCTCATGCCCGGCGGTGAGCCACAAGAGTTCTTCCCAGGACATGTCGAAGGCGAACGACACTGTGTGCGCGATACGCAAGCGTCGCCCTCCTGCTCGCGCGACGGTGGGGCCGAAGATTTCGTCGAGATGGTTGTCCAACATGTTGGTTAGGCCCCGATAGGGCGTGACGACGCCTTTCGGGCGGCCGGTGGAACCTGAGGTGTAGATGATGTAGGCCGGAAACTCAAGCCGTTGCGGGTTGCTGCGTGCGAACTGCCCGAGCTCGGTGTCAGTGATCTCGTCGCTGGGGGTCGTGGCCAGGATTTTGACCGTGTCGACGGAGTCGACGACAAGTAGTGGTTGTTCGACGGTGCTGAAACGCGCCGCGGTGGACGTGCGTGCCACGATTAGGCAGGCGTTAGAGTCGTCAATCATTTCTTTGAGCCGCTCGGTGGGATGGTCCAGCTCTAGCGGTAGATAGGCAGCCCCGGTACGCAGCACTGCGAATAGCCCGACCACCATCTCCAAGCACCGGCCCAGACCGAGCACGACGACCTTCTCCGGACCCGCGCCGTGCGCGATAAGGAGTCGTGCCATGCGGTTGACACGGGCATCGAAGTCCGCGTAGGTGACACGCTGGCTGCCGTCTACCAGCGCGATCTTGTCGCTGTTCTGGACGGCGGTACGGGCCAACTCATCGGGCACGGTGCGGCCCTCGAGGTGTGCGGGGGCACCGGTCGCCACGTCGCGAATGCGCAGCTGCTCGCCGGGCAGCAGCAAGTTCAGTGACGCGATATGTTGCGATGGGTCTTCGACGATTTGTTCTAGTGTGCTGATGAATCGTTTGAGGAATTCCTCCGCGGTGTCGTGGCTGATGATTTTCTCTCGGTACTCCAAGCGCAGCCCTATTTGACGTGACGGTGCGACGACGAGGGTGAGTGGGTATTGTGTGTGATCCTCGGAATGCTCGGCGATCACACCATGGCGTTGGTAGAGTTGCGCGGTGCCATCGAAGTCTTCAAAGTTCTGCAGGACGTAGAGCACGTCGAAGAGTTGGCGGTGTCCGGCGGCACGCTGGATCTCTCCCAGGCTGACGAGCTCGTGCTCCATCATTTGAGCCCGCTGCTGATGCACTCGACGGACGAGGGTGGCGACACTCTCGGTCGGCGCGAGAATGGTGCGGACTGGGACGGTATTCAAGAACAGCCCGACGACCCTGTCGAGCCCATCAACCTCGGCCGGTCGGCCCGCGACGGTCGAGCCGAACACTACGTCGTCGCGGCCGGCATATATCGCTAAAACGATTGACAATGCCCCGTTGAGCACTGCGTTGAGGGTCGTCCCTTCTCGCCCCGCCGTGTCACGCAGTGCCGTGGACAGTTCGGGACTGAGTTGTTCGTTGATGACGGCGGGTCGGCTGAGGCTGTTTTCCGCCTCGGACCGGAACACCATGGTGGGTTCAACCCCATCGAGGGTTGCGCCCCACGCTCGGATCGAACGTTCGTCATCCACGGTGGCAAGCCATCGCAGGTAGTCATTGAACCCTACTGGCAATGTCGCGAGCTGTGACGTGTCGCCGTTGTACTCGTACAGTGCCAGCAGATCCTCGCTGACCTGCTGCACCGACCAGCCGTCCCACAACAGCACCTGTCGGTTGAGCACCAGTCGGTCGTGATTGTCCTCGACGCGTACGAGCGTTAGCCTGCACAGCGGCGGAACGAGTAGGTCGAACGGTCGGTCGCGGTCTGCGGCCATGATTTGGGCGAGCCGATTTGCTCGCTCTGCTGGCGGGAAGCCGCGCAGGTCGATGACATCGACGTGTGCTTCGGGATCGCGGACAACGAACTGAACCGGTCGGTCGAGCCCGATGTCGGTGAATCCGGCGCGTAGCGCGGCATGGCGGTCCAAAAGCGCGGCGAACGCTGTGCGCAGTCTTTCTTGGTCGAGGTGGTGGTTGAAATCCCACGCCATTTGGGCTGTGTAGGTGTCGTCAGCACCGCGGAGTTGGCTTTCAAAGAATAGGCCCTCCTGTAGCGGAGAAAGCGGCCAGATGTCCTGGACGCGGCGCGGAGCCGCGATGTTTTCGACTGCGGCGATCTGATCAGTATTCAGATCGATCAGGTCTAGGTCGGCGGGCACCAGACCGATCTCGCCGGCTAACACGGCATCGCTGATCTCGGTGAGCGCTTCTTGCCAGTGCCGGGCAATCGTGTCGGTGTCGGTGGTGTCCAGGACCGTATTCAGACGGGTGAAGCGGGCTTCGAGAACTGGGCCGTCGTCGGTTTCGCGTCGGAAGGCATCTATTGAGAGGGCGTACGGCACCCCGAGTCCGGGGTCTGGATCGACCTGCAGCGCGGCGTGGTCTGGCGCTGCGCGCCACCGCCCGTGATCGCTCTCCGCCCCGTAGCGGCCCAGGTAGTTGAACAGCACCTGAGGGGTCGGCAAGGTCGAAAGTAGTCGCTCCGTCTGCGGATTGAGGTAGCGCAGAAGTCCGAAATCTCCGCCATCGGCTGGTTGCGACCGTAGTGCTTGTTTCGTTGACTGCAAGGCCAGGACAGGGTCGGTATGCCCCGGTAAGCGCACCGGGGAAATCGAGGTGAACCAGCCCATCGTGCGCGACAGATCCATGCCGGTCTGTTCACGGCCGTGGCGTTCCAGATCGACCAAGAACGGCCCGATACCGTCGCTCCGGGCTCCGTGCTTGCGTTCGTCGCGCCATCGCGCGAGGGCTACCTGTAACGCGGCCAGCAACACATCGGTCACCTCCGCGCGGGCAGCCGCAGGCACGTTGGTCAGGGGAGGCTTCGACTCTTCGAGGCTGAGCGCGACCGTGTGGGTGGATGTCTGAGCGTGGATACCGGCACTAATCCTGGGCACCAGGTCCTCAGCTGATGACAGTTGGTCAATCCACCACTGGGTGTCGGCGACTTGCTGCGGTGCGTGAGCGCGCTGGAGCAGTGTCAGGGCGGCGCTGCGCAATGCTGTGCCAGCTGGCTCGAGGGTAGCCCGCTCACCGGCCCGGTGTCGTTCCCAAACTTGGGCTAGGTCGTCGAGCAGGACATGCCACGACACTCCATCAACCGCGAAATGGTGGGCGACGAGCAGCACGCGACCTGACTGTCCGGGCCCCCGATCGAACCAGACCACCTGGAGGAGACGGCCTTGTGTGGGATCCAATCGGTCGGCTGCAGCGCTTGACTCTTCGGCGAGGGCCTCGTTGAGGTCGGCTGTGCCGGGCTCGACACGTATTCGGCGCACATCTGCCGCGCCGTAGGCCGCGAACGAGGGTCGAATGTCGGCGGTCCAGACGTCGGCTACTCCTGTGTCGTTGATGTGGCGGTGTAGCTGCAGACGCAAGGCGTCGTGGTGTTCGATGAGACGATCGATGGTCGAGCGTAGACCGTGTTCGGTGAGTTCGGGTGGTGCCACTAGCAACGCCGACTGGTTGAATCGACCGATTGGTCCGCCCCACTCGTGGAGCCGGTGCATAATCGGCAGGAGGGGTACGGGGCCGTCGGCGGGCTCGGCAGCGCCGGTCGCCTGCCCCGGGTCCGGCGTCAGCTTGTTCAGAGCAGCGGCGGCCGCCAGCCGGCGAGGGGTCCGTTCAGTGAAGACGTCCCGCGCGTTGACTATCATTCCCGCGCGCCGCAGCCGGGTGGCCAATTGGATAGCGATGATGCTGTCGCCACCAAGACTGAAGAAGTCGTCGTCGGGGTCGACGGTAGTCGACAAGAGCTCTGCCACTTGCCCGACGACGAGGTCGACTGTGTGGCTGCCGCGCATTAGTGTCTCGCTGCCGGGGACGGTGGAAGGCACGCTCGTGCGTGGCGGTCCAAGCGTGGTCATCGTGGCAGATGTCTGTTCGGTGCTGTCTGACGCGTGTTCGACGAGGAGTGCCACTACGTCGTCGAGTAGTCGTTGTGCTGTTTCGCGGTCGAATAGTGAGGAAGCATAGACCAGGCGGATTGTGGCACCGGCATTGTCTGGGTCCGGGCGTAAGTGCCATTCAAGGTCGAACCGTGCATGGTTGCTCAGCAGAGGCAGGACCTCTGCTGTCAGTCCGGGGAAGGTCGGCAGTTCCAGACCTCGCGTCGGCGCGTCGACGGCGACGACCGTCTGGAACAGGGGGTGGCGGTTCAGGTGCCGCTCCGGTGCAAGCATGTCGACGACCCGGTCGAAAGGGGCATCTTGGTGGTCGACGGCGTCAAGGAAGCGTGACTTGAGCCGCTGGATTGCCTCTTCGAGGGTGGTGATGCCGCCTAAGTCTGTGCGCAGCACGATTGTGTTCGCGAAGAACCCGACGAGATCGTCGAACTCGGGATGGCCCCGATCGGAAATCGGGATTCCGAGCGCAATGTCGTCCCCGGCGCCGCTGCGGCGGAGGGCGAAAGCGACGGCGGTGGCGAACGGCACGAACAGACTGATGTTTCCCTGGGCCGCGACCGCTTTCAGCCGCTGGTGCTGGGATTGGGTGAGTCGTACGGTGAGTTCGTCTGCGGCCGAGGAGCCCGTGGTCGATCGCGGCCGGTCATAGGGCAGGTCGAGCTCATCGGGTAGGTCCGTGAGTTGGGCTGACCAGTAATGTAGTTGCCGCGCCATGCGTGATCGCCGCTCGGCGCGATCCCCGAGTCTCTTTCGTTCCCATCGTGCGTACTGCGCATAGGTGACCGGCAAGGGTGTTGCTTGGTGGTCGATCCCGTCCTTGCGGGTCCTGTAGGCGGCCGACAGATCCGCAACCAGGCGGGGGACCGACCATTCATCCACGGCGATATGGTGAGCGGCCAGCACCAAGACGTGCTCGTCGATGCCAGTCTGGAGCACGAGGACACGCAGCGGGATATCGTTGGCGAGATCGAAGCCGGCCCGGACGAACTCTTGTGTTTCAACTTCGACCGTGTCTGATCGTGCTTGTCGCCACGACAGTGGGTGGACCTCGTCGAGGTCAACGACGTGAGCTTCTGGCTCGCCTTGGCTGTCTAGGATCACCGTCCGTAGAACATCGTGTCGGGCGAGCAGGTCGTCTATCGCCTCACGCAGAGCTCGTTCGTCAAGTGGTCCGCGCAATTTCCACGCGAAGCTGACGACGTAGGCGGAGTCCTCTGGCGAGGTCATCGCATGTGCCCACATGCGGCGTTGGGCGAAGGAGAGGGGTGCCGGCAGGGTCGCGTCCATCGTGCTGGGAACCAGCACCGGATCGACGTCTCCGGTCAGTACTCGCGCTAGATTGGCGACCGTTCCCGCGCGCATTAGCTCGGCCACAGACACGTCGACGCGGAGGTCGGCGCGCACACGATTACAGATTTGCACCGCCAGTAATGAATGACCTCCGAGAGCGAAGAAGTCGTCGTCCACGCCGATTTCGGGTGGCGTGACCGCCAGGACGTCGGCGAACGCGTCGCGGAGCATATGTTCGGTGGCGCTCTCCGGGCCCCGTCCCGGTGCGAAACCTCCGATCTCAGAGGGATCGGGCAACGCAAGTCGATCCAGCTTGCCGTTCGCGGTCAGCGGCACTCGGTTGATCCGGACGAGTTGCGCTGGCACCAGATGAACGGGTATGCGCTGGGTGAGCTCTGCACGGATATCCTGCAGTAGCTCCGCGTCAGCGGTGGCCTCGGCTGGCGTGGACTCGTCGAGCACGACGTATCCGACCAGCCTTCGGTCGTCGCTGTTAGTCCTATTCCGCACAGCGACTACTGCATCGCGCACGCGAGGCAGTAGTCGCAGCGCGCTCTCGATCTCGCCCAGCTCGATTCGGAATCCCCGGATCTTCACCTGGTCATCTGCCCGGCCGCAGTGTGCCAGCACCCCTGGGCGGACCCACCGTCCAAGATCGCCGGACCGGTACAGTCGTGAACCGGGCGGTCCAAACGGGGCGGCAACGAACCGAGTGGCCGTCAGGGCGGATCGATTGAGGTACCCGCGCGCGAGCTGGCCGCCGCGTACATAGATTTCACCGACTTGCCCATCGGGCACCGGATTCAGATCGTCGTCGAGTAGCAGGATCTCAAGACCGGGGATCGCGTCGCCGACGATGCTATCGGTCGAATCGGCCGTGTCCGCGTCGAGCTCCAGATAGCTGACGTGCACCGTCGTCTCAGTGATGCCGTACATGTTGATCAGGCGGGGTGCGTCCGACGCATGACGTTCGTACCAGAGCTTGAGCCTCGGCAGGTCCAACGCCTCCCCACCGAAGATCACATAACGCAGCGTCAATTGCCTGTCGGGGTTGGCCTCCTTATCGGCCTCAATGAGCTGATAAAAGGCTGTCGGTGTCTGGTTGAGAACGGTCACCTTCTGTTCGACCAACAGGGAATGGAAATCTCGGGGCGAGCGACGCGTGTCGTCGTCGACGACCACCAGGCGTCCGCCATACAGGAGTGGACCCCACAGCTCCCAGACTGAGAAGTCAAAAGCGAAGGAATGGAATAGCGTCCAGACATCCGTCTCGTCGAATTCAAACCAGCGCTGGGTGTTGGCGAACAGCTGCACGATATTCGTGTGAGGGACCACGACACCTTTCGGCCGACCTGTCGAGCCCGAGGTATAGATGACATAGGCTGGATGCCGTGGATCTAGTCTGCCGATTCGCTCGTCTTCTGCCACCGGGTCCGGTCGGTGCAGTCCCAGCTCCTCGGTCACGACCGGCGCGTCCAGCAGGATGAGATCCGCATCCGTATCACCCAGCGACCCCGATGATTGACTGTCCGTAACAATCATCGTCGGCCGTGAATCTTCGATCATCAGCGCCAGTCGATCCGACGGGTAGGCCGGGTCGAGGGGGACGTACGCGGCTCCCGACTCAGCTACCGCGAGCAAGGTTGCGACCAACTCCACCGAGCGTGGCAAAGCGACGCCTACGAAAGTCTCGGGACGAGCACCCCGCGCGATCAAGAGTCGAGCAAGCTTATGGACCCGTCGCGCGAGCTCGCCGTATGTCACCTGCTCTTGCTCCCACACCACCGCGATCGCCTCAGGTCGGATGACGGCTTGCCGGGTGAACATCTCAAATGCGAACATGTGGCCCCGCCCATCAGGCGCATCTCGTCGACGACCGCCAGGGGATGGGGACGTAGTCGCAGGCACGTCAGCCATGGGATATCTCAGCCTCCTCAGTGGACTGGGCTCTCGTCGGAACGCCGTCAGTCCGGGAAATTGGTCGCCAATTCGGTTCGGCGGTTGTCACTGGTGCGCGGACAGTCGAAGCAACCTGCGCCGTCCGGTTCAATTCGATAGGATTCACAGCACGCCACGCGGCGTCGCGAAATATGGGATCGACCCTTCAGATCGGTCAACTCGTACAACTTGGACTGGTCGGTGAAGTGGTCGGCCCGGCCTGGCAGAAGCAGACGCGAGGAGTCGATGCACGAAACCCCTGGTGCTAGCGGCTCGGCAATCCAGGGACCGCTGTCCAGGGAGTCGAAGAACACGCCTGTCAAGGCTCGACGTGGGAGCCGGACGCCTGGGTCATACGATGCGAGGAATCGATCCGCGTGATTACGGACTTGTGCTCGGGCAATTGCGGCGAGCGCAACCTCATCGCCAACGACGTGTGCTTCCTTGTCATCTGCTGCGGGATCGTCTGGCAAACACCAGAAACGGTTGTCACACAGTGCGGTGCCACTGATCCAATGCTCGACGGGATTACGGCGAAACGCGACGACCTCGGGCGCGACGTTTGGTACGCGCCGCGCGATATGGAACATGGCACCGACGAGGAAGCCGGGGGCGTACGCATACCAGTCCAATACGCAGGCGGCAGCAGTCACACCGACGCGTGATGCCGGCGTCGAGTAGATGCGGGCCAACTCCTCGGATACGGCGTCTTGCCATCTGCGCACGTACCTCTGATCTTTGATGACCGACGTGCACAGGTCCCATGTCCCTTGCGTTGACGGTATTCCCAGACGGACTGCGTTCATCGTCGGTTCAATGGTGTCCAAAAGGGCGACGGTCTCTTGCAGTCGTGAGCCGAGCACGTTAGGCGGGCGCGGGTCCTTCACCATGATCTTGCAACGATCGCGCGACGACCCAGGCAGGGCCGTAGATCGAAGGTCCAATGACTGGATCTGATGCCCAAGTAACGATCCGCCCTCTCAGAGCAGCCCCGCAATTGGCGTGACGACTGTCGAGCGTGCGGTACCAGAAGGCATCGCACGTTCGTGGTACGGCACTGACCGATCACTACGCGTCCCCTCCACTCTCCACTGACTGCAAATTAGGCTAGGCTAAGCTACGTAGTCCGTCAACGCTGGCGCATCCGGCTGGAACCTCTCCGGAATCCTCGCCGATCGGGCGACTGCTGGACGGACCAGCCTGAGGGTAGCCTACCCTAATAAGTTTGTGTTAGCGTCTGCTGTGGGCGTACTCGCCTCGGGGCCTACTTGGCCGACTCGAGGTGAGAATTCGTCCCTGCAGGTGTGCCACCGAGGGAAAGGCAATTGCGCCCATGAACACAGCTGAAGCGCCAGCAGCGCCCGAGGGTGACCCTCGGGTGGCACCACGAGCTTCGGAATCTGGGGAGACTGTTGACATCCTCGGAATAGGCCTGGGGCCATCCAATCTCAGCCTTGCAATCGCGATCGAAGAATCGAACGACCAAGGACGAGACGCTCAGCGAATCAGCTCACAGTTCATCGAAACGCAACCGCGATTCGGGTGGCATGACGGAATGCTACTTCCTGGGACGACGATGCAAGTCAGCTTCCTAAAGGATCTGGTGACGCTGCGCACGCCGTCAAGTAGTTACACGTTCCTTAACTACCTCGGAGAACGCGGTCGACTGTCGGACTTCATTAACCTGAAGACCTTTTTTCCCACGCGAGTCGAGTTTCACGACTATCTGTCCTGGGCGGCAGCGAGGGTGTCGGTACCCATCGAATACGGATCGACTGCACGACGAATCGAGTGGCGCAATGGGTCCTTCGAAGTGGAGGTCGAAAGCTATCAATCGGCGGCTGCTTCTCCAACCAGACGCACGATCTATGCACGTAATGTCGTGCTCGGTCTCGGGATAGAACCAGTCCTCCCCAAAAACGTGACTCCATCGAATCGGGTGTTCCACAATCACCGGTTGCTGGGCGTCCTCAAGAATGTGCCCCCGCAGACGCACGGCAAGTTCGTCGTCGTGGGATCCGGTCAGAGTGCCGCCGAGATCGCTGCCTATCTGCACGAGAGGTCGCCAAGCGCGGAGGTTCACATCTCGCATCGGCGCTTTGGCTACTCACCTTCGGACGACACGCCGTATGTGAATCGAATCTTTGACCCCGACTCGGTTGACCATTTTTTCCAGGCGCCCGCCGACGTGAAGAGGCAGCTACTGGAATACCACTGGCTGACCAACTACTCGGCTGTCGATGCCGATCTCATAGGCGAACTCTACGGCCGCGAGTACCAGGAACGCGTCCAGGGACACCAGCGGATCTTCGTGCATCGTGTAACTGAACTTCACGCCCTGGAGGAAGATGCTGGTGGCGTCACCGTCGTTCTGCGCAACCTCGCGGACGAATCGTACGTGCGTATCGAGGCGGACGCAGTAGTGCTTGCGACCGGGTTTCGCCCGCGCAGCGTGCGTGATGTTCTAGGAGGGTCTGTCTCGGCTCAGTTTTCGGGTGACAATCCCAAAGTTGAGCGCAACTATCGACTCTGCGTTGAGGAGAATGTGGCTGGGGCGATCTATCTCAACGGGGGAGTCGAGCATAGCCATGGCTTGTCGTCGTCGCTTCTGTCAAATGTAGCTGTACGTGCTGCCGACATCTTAGATTCAATCAAAGCGGGATTGCATGCTCGACGATTTTAGTTCCCAAGGTTGTTTTTGTACGCCCACAAGAGAGAATGGCGAGGTGTCAGCATGGCCCAAAACCCCTTCGATAACGACCACAAAACCTTTTTCGCGCTCGTCAATCATGAGCTGGAATATTCGCTTTGGCCGACATTCAAATCGGTCCCGGAAGGCTGGACCATCGCTCACGGAAATCCGGACGGACTGTCTCGTTCAGAGGTCCTGGATTGGATCGAAAGGACCTGGTCCGATCTCCGCCCGGCTTCTCTGCGCATGAAGCAGACCAGCGCTGAACAATCGTCAAGGACCGTGCCCTAAGGTGGCCGCTCGTTCGGAAGCGCGCATGTATGTTCGCCCGTCACGTCACGTCCGCACCAGCAAGTTTTCGTTGGATGCTTTAGGCACGCCGTCAGATGACACACCGCGATCGAGACGGCCGCTAGGCCTCAACTGTCAAGTGACGTCAACGGATTCCAACGATCAGCGGCGGTGACTGGCTCATCGTCGCTGGCGATGTCGGCGAACGATTCGATGAGATCGTCGATACCCTCAGCGTGCTCCGTGAACGGTTCGAGGTCGTGATCTGGGTGTCGGGAAACCATGAATTGTGGACCCTCCCCGGTGATCCGGCGACCAGTCGCTGCGCAGCACGCTACCTGCAGTTCGTCGAAGCACTACGTCGCGTCGACGCGCTGACGCCCGAGGATCCCTACCCCACCTGGGAGAGCGCGGACGGCCCGGTGGTCGTTGCGCCACTGTTCTTTCTGTACGACTACACCTTCCGGCCACCGGGCACAGCATCCAAGCAGGAGGCCTTGGCGGTGGCTGAGGCCGCTGGGGTCCTGTGCGCTGACGAGATTCTGCTCCATCCTGACCCGTATCCGTCGCGAGAGGACTGGTGCGCAGCGCGCCTGGACTACACCCGCGCACGTCTCGACCAGATCCCCGCCGATGCCCGCACGGTGCTGGTGAATCACTGGCCCCTGGTGCGCGAGCCGACGAGCGTGCTGGCCTATCCGGAGTTCGCATTGTGCGAACAGACCCGAGACTGGCCGACCCGTTACCGCGCGGCCGCCGTGGTCTATGGACACCTGCACATGCCTCGGACCATCGAGGTCGACGGAGTGCCACACCACGAAGTGTCGGTGGGATACCCCCATGAGTGGGGCAGGCTGGGTGCTCCTGCCCGCCGACTGGTTCCCATCCTGGGCGCCCGGACCGAACGGATCGGCTCATGACGGCTCGAGTCGGTCTGGGTCGTCTGTTGCCACCCAGCGTGGAGCTGGAGGAGAGCGAGATCGACGCCCCCGAGACCGTGCTGCTCGGCGGCGAGCGCGCCGCCATCGCCTCTGCCGTGCCCAAGCGCCGTGCCGAGTTCGCCACCGTCCGCGACTGCGCCCGCCGGGCACTGGCTCGTCTTGGCCAGCCACCGGTGCCCATCGTCCCAGGGCCAGATCGAGAACCACAATGGCCCGACGGGATCGTAGGAAGCCTGACCCACTGCGATGGCTACCGCGCCGCCGCAGTCGCCTCATCGTCCGACATCGTCACGCTCGGCATCGATGCTGAAGTCAACGAGCCACTGCCCGATGGAGTGGCACCCCTGGTGATGGTCGACGACGAACCCCGCATGGTCGACGCCCTGGCGGCCAACTATTACGACGTCTGCTGGGACAGACTGTTGTTCAGCGCCAAGGAAAGCATCTACAAGGCATGGTGGCCGCTGGCGCGCAGGTGGCTCGACTTCACCGAATGCGAACTGACCATCGACCCGACAGGCTCCTTCAGCGGGCACATCCTGATCGAAGGACCGGTCCACAACGGCAGCCGCCTCCAGAGGTTCGACGGACGCTGGGATCTGGTCGAACGCCACCTGATTACCGTGACGTGCCTGGAAAGAAGCAAGGACGAACGATGATTACGCTCGACCATCGCCTACCGTTCGGGGGCGAGGCGATATGACCTCCGAACGGTCCGAGCTCATCGCCTTCCTTCGCCACAATTGGGGGCGTTGAACGAGCGCATGGGCATCGAACTGGTCGAACTCACCCCAGACCGTGTGGTCGCGACGATGCATGTCGAAGGCAACACCCAGCCCTACGGTCTGCTCCATGGCGGCGCGTCCGTTGTCTTGGCCGAAACCATCGGCTCGGTCGCGGCGTCGATCAATGCCGGACCGGGCCGGTTCGCCGTCGGCACAGACATCAATGCCACACATCACCGATCAGTCACCCAAGGAACGGTCACCGGCGTGGCCACTCCACTGCATCGGGGCCTCACGATGGGAAGCTACGAGGTCGCCATCGTCGACAACGGCGACCGCTGCATTTGCACCGCGCGCATCGCTTGCGCCCTGATCGAGCGAGATCCAGGACCCACCCGGCAAGCATGACCCTCTGGCGCTGAACGCCGCAAGGTCGACCTGTGAGGCAGATGCCCTCTGCGGCAAGGGCCCCGACCCATCGATCAGCAGGTGTGGGCCTCCGGAACGTTGCAGCTAGGCCAGAGCACGAAACGCCACGCTCCGCGTGGCCTGGCCTTGTTGTGGTTGAGGGCTTTTCGGTACCGGTCGGGCCGGCTCGACTGAGTCACCAGGCGACGCCGGTGCCCAACAATGACTGTCGATCTAACCCGTCGTTCGATACTATCGACCAAGAAAGGAAGGTGAATGACAGTGGCTCGGGTGATCACTCGGTCGGTCTCACTGATCGTTGAGCAGTTCGAACTTGACGGGGACGTGATCGTCACGGTCGAGCGGATGGCCGCTGTCATGGCCCAGGTGGGGGTGGCGGGTGACCCGCGTCAGAGGGCTTATGAGCTCCAACGTGACGGCTGGCTCGGGAAGCTACGTACTCGAGGCGCGTGGGAGTTCCTTCCGGGTGCACGCGGTGGAGCATATGGTTCGGGCGACCGGTTCATCGAGTTCCGCGCCCAACATGCTGTCGATCCGGGGTGGGGTGGGGTACTCGCGATGGAGTCGGCCGCCTCCGTGCTCGGTCTGGCTCAGCGCATCCCCGAACAGGAGGTCGTCGCACTTGGCGCCGGCACATTGTTCCCCAAGGCGCTCGCGGGGCAGTGGCGATACGTTCGTGTTGACATGCCGGCTGAGGCGATCGCAGACGTCAACGGGCTGCGGTCCTGGAGTTTTGACGGGCTTCTAGTTGGCATCGCCACCCGGCCATCGGCCTATCGTGATGCCGCGGGCTTGGCTCAATGGATCGAGACCTCCGCAGAGGGGTTCGATGAGGTCATCATCAAACGGCTGCTGAGCGGGGCGCCGGACACCGTTCGTCAACGCGCCGCCTACGTGCTGCTCCTGATGGGCAGGGAAGACAGCGCACGATGGGTGCTCGAGGATGTCCCGCCGCAGGTGTCGGCATGGTTCGGACCTCGACAGCCCGGTGGCCGTTACGACCCGTTGACCAAGGTCAACGACACGCTCTTGGCTCCCTACCTCGGCGCCGGAGGTGGGGCATGACACGTGTCACCGAAGGTCATCTGGTCCGCCACTACCAAGGAGCCAAGGGCGGCAGGGATGCCGCCTTGCTCGACATCGCACAGGACCACGCGCTCCACTTGCTGCACGAGTCCGGCCTCTTCGAGCAGGGGCTGATCTTTAAAGGCGGTACAGCGTTGCGGAAGTTCCGAGCCGGCAACGCCGGGCGGTTCTCAACCGATTTCGACTTCGCCGCACCCGGCGAGGAACTTGCGCTGTCGGTCCTGCAAGTCCTCGACGGAGTCCAGATCGACGGGTTCTCCTTCGCGATTGCGAATCTCGGCGACGACGGTCGCCGAGGCGACCTGCGGATCGAGACCCCGTTCGGCAGTCCACAACTGGGAGCGAAGGTTGAACTCGCCCGGCACGCACTGAGCCTGGATCCCGACTTGCTTGAACCGGTCAGCCTTCCCATACACGAGCGGTACGGCTTCAGGTTGCCACCGACCCCGGTGGTCACGGTCGAAGAGGCCGTGGCCGAGAAGCTGGCCAGATACCGCCGGGTCTCACTGGCACGTGATCTGTACGACCTACAGTGGTATGCCACGGCAGGCGCCATGGACGAGCCGCTGACACGGCGGCTGTGGGTCCTCAAGGTCTACCGCGACATCGTGGTCGACGGCCGAGGCACCAAACCCATCGACCCCGACGACATCCTCGCCGAGAAGACACCCAACGACTTCCGGCCCGAAGACATCGGCTACCTGACCAAACCGGTCAAGACCGCAGAGTGGATCGCCACGGTGCGTAGCCGCTACCGCTTCTTGGCTGAGCTGACAGCCGACGAACTCCGTTGGGCCGCATGCAACGAGCGTGACCGCCACGAGGTCGACACGACGCTCGCCAATATCGGGACCTAATCCGCGCGGGCGGCAGGCAGCATTGATCGCCTACGCCTGGAGTCTTCCCTTGGTCAGCAGAAGGTCGCCGTTCGGTGACCGGGCGAAGGGAGCAGGGCATGGCTCAGGTAAAGGTGACGTCGCCGGATGAGTTGCTGGCAGCGTTGCCGCATGTCTTGGGGTTCACTCCGACTGAGTCGGTCGTGACGGTTCCCCTGGGGTCGGAATTGCCGGTGGCGCGTATCGACATCCCGAAGAACGCTGAGGATCGCCGTGAGGTCGCCAGGTCCCTGCAGAACGGCTACGTCCATCATGTGGGCCGCGAGCGAGGCATGCTCGCACTGGTGTGTGTGACCGAGGATCGTCGTGCCGCGCGGGCGACGAGCGAGGCCCTCGCCGATGCGTTCGATCGTATCGGTGTTGACACGCCCCTACGGCTGTGGGCGACCTCTGATCGTTGGACTGACCTCAGCTCCGGTAAGACCGGGCCACGAAGTGTCGAGTCGGTGAATCGGATGGCCGCTGAGGCGGCCTTTCATGGCCGACTGCCGCCCGCGGCCTCCCGTGCCGCCCTGGCGGAGGCGTTGATCGGGGACCCCATGCCGGTGGCAGCGGCACTCGGCGGTGCTCGCACCCTCGCACAGCAGATCCCGGCTGGCGAGCAGCATGCGTGGGCGGCCGGTCGTCTCGCGCAGTTCCACGAAGACGGACGCAGCCTCAGCGACCCGGAGGCCGCCAGGATGCTGGTCGCGTTGGAATCGAAACCCACGCGTGACGTTCTCTGGGTCGACATGTCCCGCGGCAACTCTGCACAACATGTCGAGCTGTGGTCCGACCTGACTCGCCGGGCCCCCGACGAGGTACGTGCCCCTGCAGCGAGCATGCTCGCGTTCGCCCACTGGCTGCATGGTGAGGGAGCCCAAGCATGGGTAGCGCTGGATCGGATCCCGCCCGATACGGAGCCCTACACGATGGCGGCACTGACAGCGACCATGTTGGAACGGGGAGCCCATCCCGACGTCTGGGAGGACGCCAAGGCCACGCTCGTCGACAGCGAAGCGTTCGTCCCCGGCCGTCCAGGACAAGGACCCGGCCGTGCGATGCCGACAAGCCAGCCTGCGCCGGATCGCCGAGCGCCGGGAATCTGAGGAGAAGAAGAATGGACGAACAGACGACGAACGAATCCGTTGGGACCTGGCTCAGCTCTCTTGAGCGGCGAGTACGACACATGCTCGGCTCCGCACACATCAATCGACCCTCGGTCACGGTGATCGACTGGGTCCACGACGCGGCCCGGAACCCCGTGCTGGCTCGACTTGGGATTGATTCGGATGACTGAGCAGAACCAACGCCCCCGCGCCGAAGTCCTCGCCGACGCGATCGGTGTGCTCACCGAAGCCGCCCGCCTGCGCCACCCCGTGTTGCAGCAGGTCGCGCCAGGCGCTGGGCAGCCCGATCCCAACCGGCTCGACCAGTCTGACTGGGCCGAGTTTGTCAGCCAAGCACTCGCCGGTGCAGCGGCCAATTTCGGTAGTGTTGATGCGATTCTTGCCGGCCGCCCAGGGTCATGGGAGGCCGACAGCATCCGGAACCTGCTCCTGGCCACGGTCGGTCATGATGAGGCCTATCTGCATGAGCATCGAACCGAGCCACTGCGAGTGACGGTGCCGGTCGATCAGATCCTGGCCGAACAAGGCCTGGATGAGCTCTATGAGGCGTTGCATACTTCTTTGGACGCTCGTGAGGTCAAGGCACTCGGCGAAGTCGTCGATGACGCGCCCTACCTGTGGCATTACGACCGCACCGACGCCGGGGGGTTCGTGAGCAGCGATCCCGAAGCCCCGCCGTTCTCCATGGAGTCCTGGCGCTCAGACCGTCAGGCCGACGGTTACCCGCCCGAACGGATCGCGCAGATCGAGCGCACGGTGTTCGACTCGCCCCTGACCCGCAGTGTCTACGTCGCCAAGTCACCGAAGGCGCGCGCCAAGGCGCAGCGGCTCGATGGACAGGCACACGCGATCCAGGATGGGTTCCGCCGCCGCCACGAAGCACTCGATGCCCTGCGCGGCGAGGAGCGGACGACCTTCGGGCAGGCGATCGTCGCCGCGGTCCGTGATCGCGCCGCCAGCGTGTATCCCGGTGTGCCTATTGAGGTTGAGGCCACCGACGATCCTGTTGAGGATCCGAGCACCACCGCCGACGGTTTCAGCTCCCCAGAGCAGCGGCTGCTGCAGCACGCGCGCGAGCACACCAGGTGGCCGGGCTCAGTACCGGCTCCGACGGGCTATTCGCTCGGCTGAGTGGTGGTGCCATCCTGGGCTGTTTCACCGTAGGCCGCTGGCACCGCGCCCCGAGACCGCGTGTGGCGACGCTTGTCAACCCCTATCCCCGTAGTTGTGGATAACATTCGAGTCTCGTCAAGAATTGTGGATAACTCGGGATTCTCCTGTCCGGTGTGGCGACACTGGTGGGGATGGATGACGCTGCTGACATCCCAGCTGATGTGGGCCAGCTGCTGCTGTGGTCCATCCGATGGCGCCGAGGCGGCGCCGGGTGGGCACCAGGCGGTGAAGGAGACCGGTGATGAAGGTCCCGATGAGCGTATTGAAGGCAACGGTGGGTGTTCCGGCGATCGTGGCGAGCACCCTGCTATGGATCATCGGGCTTGCGTTGGCCCCGCCACTGTGCGGGCTGCTCGGATTCACTGCCGGCGTGGTCGCTCTGGTGCTGCTCGCGACCGGGGCAGCGGAGACGGCTGCTGCTCGAGTGCTGCTCGGGGCACGAACAGCGACCGCGGCCGAACAGACTGTGTTCGCCCCGGTACTGGCACACGCAGCCGCACCGGAGGCCAGCATGGCGCAGCGTCGTCTGCTGGTGCGGCAGAACGTGGGCGCCCGGACACCACCGGTCCAACTGCTGGGCCGCGAGAGCGTGGTGGTGACGCCGTGGCTGATCGAGGCGACCTACCGCGGCTGGCTTGGGCTGGATGAGGCAGCTGCGCTGATGGTTCATGCCGAAGGACGTCACCAGGCCGAGGCACGCCGGTGTGAGTTGGCGATGCTGGCCTGGATGCTGCCGTGGCGAGCCCTGGGCGGGATTGCCCGAGGAATCGGACGAGTGACGGGCTGGGTCCCGTTCATCGGATTCGCATGGGCACTACGGGGCGTGATGGGCGTGGTGGCGTTGGTCCAACAGGTCGACGAAGGACGCCCGGCGCTGGGGGTTCTGGCGGCATCGATCGTGGCACTGACCTACCTGGTACCGGCCGCCAACCACGCCATCGCGCGTCGGGTCGAAGCCGAGGCTGACGATCTGGTCGTGCGCCGCGGACTGGGCCCATCCATGTCCGCGATGCTGCGCCGCTACAGACTGCCCGTCAGCCTCGAACGGCTGCACCATCTGGACGGATCTCGCCATGGCGCCCACGTGCCGGTCGCCGGGTGAGCCAGCAGCATGCTCATCGCCTCACGCCGTGGCTTGAAGAAGCCGGACCGGCCGCCGACGCTCGTGTGCTCTGGGCGAGGCGTCGACGTGCGGCGCCCGTCGGGCTCTCGGCTATCGGCATGTCGAGGCCGGGGGAGCGCTCACCTGTGTGCGATGGGTCGTCAGGGATGATCCCGCAAGCGTGGGCGACCTCGGTCATGTGCTGGGCCAGTTCGGCCACATCGGCTCCCAGTACCTCCTCCAGCATCTGCGTGATGCTCTCGGGTGTGCCGTCATAGTGGGCTGTCAGGGTCCGGGCCAGTGTATCGAGGGCCGCCTGTCCACTCTCGGTGAACTCCACGACCCCAGCCACAGCGCGCGCATGCTCGCGGCGCGGGTCGCGGGCTGGAGGTGATGGTGATGGGTTCACGACCTGTCTCGCTTCCTCAGGTGACGTCAAGGTCGGCCAGGATGCCGTCCACCAAGGGCCTACTCGCGGTATCTGGCGATCACCGGGCAGCAGGGGAGCGGCAGCCACCCTGAGCGTTGTCGACGTGACCTGGCCTATTGCACCGGCCGAAGTGGAGCTCAGTGCTTTTAAGGTGAAGTGCGTTCCCAGGCCGCCGTTAGCTGTGGCCGAAGAACGCGGCAAGGACGCGACGCATGAGCGGACCGGAGCACAGGAACAGCAAACGCGACATGCCTGGTCGGTGGTGATGCAACGAGATCAGGACTGTCCGATCTCGGAGGAGATTCCATCCGGTAGCCTTCACTTGTTCTTCGCGACGGATCTGAGGAAGCCGGTGTGAACCCGGCACGGTACCGCCACTGTGAGCGAGTCGTCGACGGCGACTCGTGAGTCAGACACTCACTTCGCCGCGCCCTTCGTGAACGGGGCGAGTACCCCGAGAAAGGGGTGCACCCCATGCGTGCTACCCATCTGTTCCTGACCAGCGCCCGACGTACCTTCCGGGCGAAACGATCGGTTGCCGTTCTAGTCGGGGTGGTCGCCCTCACCTTTTCCATGGTTGGTTGCGGATCTGGTTCGTCGAACGATGCGGCCGCCGGCTCAGTCACGGTGGAGAACTGTGGTCGTGATGTCAGCGTGGCCGCTCCGCCAGAGCGCGTGTATGCCGTCTATCAGCCGTCGGCCGAAATGATGAGCGCGCTGGGTCTGGGGGACCGGATCGTTGGGTCCTCGTTCTTCGATGGAGAATTCCTGCCCGAGTACGCGGACGCCTTCGAGGGTGCGCCCTACAGCGAGAACAACCCAACTCGTGAGGCACTGTTGGCGACCAATCCGGACTTTGTGTTCGGTGGTTATGGAACGGTATTTGCCGCCGATACGCCGAACGGGGTCGGGACCCGCGCAAGCTTGAAGAAGGTCGGTATCGAATCCTATGTGCTGACCCCGTTCTGCCCGACCAAAGACGGCAAGACCGATCAGGAGGTCGACCCGGCCGATGTGACAGTCGATGCCATCTACAACGACCTACTCGCGATCGGCGAACTATTCGGCGTCGAGGACAAAGCCGAGGCGCTTGTCGCAGAGTACAAGTCCCGAATCGGCAAGGTCGAAGATGCGGTCGCGGATGCTGACCGGCCAACAGTCGCCTATGTCCGCCCCCAAGAAGACGGCACATTCCAGATCTGTGGCGGTATCGACTTCGGCACACAGATCATCGAGCACGCCGGCGGGGTCAACGCGTTCGCAGACGTCACCACGACTCGCAACATCTACGTCGACGCCGAAGAGCTCATCAAGCGTGACCCGGACGTCATCTTGACCAATTCGGGCTTCGGGATCGACTACACGCTCGACGATGCCCAGTCCGATGTGGACAAGATCATGAAGAACCCGGCCTTCGCCGGCTTGACCGCGGTGAAGAACCACACGGTGTATCCGTCGCTGTTCGCCGATCGCAGCGCAGGTGTGCGCACCGCTCACGCGATCGAGCAGCTCGCCCAGCTGATCCACCCTGACCTTGTCGGCTGACAGTGAGTCTCGCTCCGCCCGTCCCGCACACAGCACTGCCCGGTGACGGGTCACCTGAGTCGTCACCGCTGGAACGTCGTGGCATGTTGCGGGGCGGGTGGAGCCGCACGTTCGGTCTCGGTGTCGCTGTCGTGGTCCTGGTCGCGGCAACGTGGGCGTCGATTGTCTTGGGCATCAACGACATCACTGTTGGCGATGTTCTCGATGCTGTCCGGGGCACTCCTGCGACCGACGCTGAACGGATCGTCTACCACCTACGGATCCCTCGCACGGCCACCGGCCTACTCGTGGGAGCCGGCCTGGGTGTCGCCGGTGCCACCATGCAGGGCTTGACCCGCAACCCGCTGGCGGATCCGGGGCTGCTCGGCATCAACGCCGGCGCTGCTCTTGCGGTGGTGGTCGCCATGGCTGGCCTGGGTATCACGACGGCGTCGGGATACGTCTGGTTCGCCTTCGCCGGGGCAGCATGTGCGGCCCTTTTCGTCTACGCACTCGGGTCTTTGGGGTTGGGAGGAGCGACGCCGGTCAAACTGATCCTCGCTGGTGCCGCCACCACAGCGTTCCTCGGCGCGATCACGACGATGATTACCCTGCGGGATGCCTCCTTGATGGACGACTATCGCTTCTGGGCGGTGGGGTCCCTGACCCGGGCCAACGGTGCGATGCTGCTGACCGTTGCGCCGTTCATCGTCGCTGGGCTCCTGCTTGCCATGGCGTCCAGTCGCAGCCTCAACGCGCTTGCTTTGGGCGACGATCTTGCGCGCAGTCTCGGCACCCGGGTGCGGGTCTCCAGAGCCATAGGCGCCATCGCCGTGGTGCTGCTCGCCGGTGGTTCGACCACGATCGCCGGACCAGTCGCCTTCATTGGTCTGGTGATACCCCATATCGCGCGGATGATCAGTGGACCTGACTACCGGTGGGTCATGGCATGGACGCTCGTCATGGCGCCAACTGTGCTGCTGATCGCCGACGTGGTCGGTCGGTTGGTCGCGCAGCCTCAGCAACTGCAGGTCGGGATCGTCGTTGCTGCCGTCGGCGCACCGTTCTTCCTGTACCTGGTGCGCCATCGCAAGCTGGTGGGCGTATGAGTCGCAACCAGGCCCGGGCCAGCGACGTCATCGTCTTCGCGCCCCATCAGTTGCCGATGTCCCTGCGGCTGAGCCGACGATCGATAGTCCTGACCGTCGGGACCGCGGCGGCCGCCCTCGCCGTCACGGTCGTGTCGATCACCATCGGGCAATACCCGCTCGATCTCTCGGATGTCATCCGGGTCCTGGGTGGCGGCGGAACGTTGATCGAGCAGGACGTGATCTTCGGCGACCGGCTCCCGCGGGCCTTGACCGGCCTCGGTGTCGGCGCGGCGTTCGCCCTGTCAGGGGCGATCCTGCAGCGCCTCGCCGCCAACCCCCTGGTCAGCCCCGATGTGATCGGCATCAACTCAGGGGCCGCCGCAGGAGCGCTGACCGTCATGCTCGTCCTCGGGGGCAGCGGCGCCGAGCTGACAATCGGAGCTCTCCTCGGTGCCATGGCCACGGTCGTCGCGATCGTCGTGATCGCCTACCGCCGCGGATTGCTCGGATTCCGGCTGGTGCTGGTCGGGATCGGCGTAGCGGCCATGCTGACTTCGGCGATCTCCTACCTGCTGACCCGCTCCGACGTCCACCAGGTCCAGGCGGCAGCCGGGTGGTTGACGGGCAGCCTGGCCAACCGCAGCAGCATGCACGCCACCATCATCGGAGCCACGCTCGCGCTCGCGGTCATGGCCCTCGTTGTCCTCGGACGGGACCTGCGGGTCCAGGAGCTTGGCGACGACCTGGCGCGCACGCTGACCGGCAGTCGCCAGGCCCGCCGTATCCCGCTCCTGCTCGTCGCCGTGGGGTTGGCCGCGATGGCCACCGCAGCAGCTGGACCGATCGGTTTCGTCGCGCTCGTCGCACCCCAAATCACCCGCAGGATCCTGGCTGAGCGCCAAATCGGTCTCGCGCCCTCCGCGGCCGTCGGAGCGTTGCTCGTCGTCGCCGCGGACCTGGCCTCCCGGCTGATCTTCGCACCCGAAGAGATGCCGGTCGGGGTATTAACCGCCGTCCTGGGCGCGCCGGTCCTGCTCGTCCTCCTCGCACGCGCCCACCGGATTGGAGCCGCCGGATGACCCAGACACCCACCACCGGTACCTGCCATGTCGCCCTGGGGACCAACGCCTTGCGGCTCGGCTACGGGACGTCGGTCGTCATCGATGAGGTCAGCATCGAACTTCCGGCCGGGCAGATCACCGCCATCGTCGGACCCAACGGCTGCGGCAAGTCGACACTGCTGCGTGGCCTCGCCCGACTCATGGACCCCCTCTCCGGCCACGTCCACCTCGACGGCGCTGACCTCGCACGACTGTCCGCACGCACCATCGCCACCCGGCTGGGACTGCTGCCTCAACAACCGACCGCACCCGACGGCATCACGGTCGCCGACCTCGTCGGACGAGGCCGCCACCCCCATCAACGTTGGTTCCGTCAATGGAGCCCCGATGACGAGCGGGCTGTGACCGCAGCACTCGCAGCGACGTCAATGATCGATCTTGCCCAGACGCCAGTCGACCAACTCTCAGGTGGCCAACGACAACGCGCATGGATCGCTCTGGCGCTGGCACAAGATCCCGATGTCATGCTGCTCGATGAGCCGACAACCTTCCTCGACCTTGCCCACCAGCTAGAAGTCCTCAACCTCCTTGCTGCGCTGAACCGCAGTCTCAGTCGCACCATCGTGATGGTGCTCCACGATCTCAACATGGCCAGCCGCTACGCCGACCACCTCATCGCCCTACGAGATGGGCACGTCGTCGCCCAAGGCCCACCGGCAGAGGTCGTGACCACACGGCTCATGCGCGAGGTGTTCGACGTGGACGCCACGATCATCACTGACCCGGTGGCCGGGACACCCCTGGTCGTGCCGCACGCTCCACCCGACAGGAGCAACCATGCCTGACTGCCAGATCCAACGCGTGCTAGTCGGCATGGGCGCCGACGCACCCACACGAGAAGGAGACCTTCAGGTCCTCGCCCAAGAACTCGGCGCACGCATCGCCTACCTGCAGCTGGCCCGGCCCACGCTTCACGACGTGCTCGGCGAGCTCGCTGCCGATCACCACGGCGCACACGTCCGTCTCATCGCAGCGCCAATCTCCGGAGCACCATCGCCTGCACGATCATGGCTCAAACGCGTCGCCGGAGACTGGGTCCGCCAGCACCCCGACACCTTGACCATCGAGGTCGCCGGCCGCCCGGTCACCGGACACGAAGCTGGCCTGTCCTCCCCGGCATGGGCCGACGTACCGCCCTACAGCAGACACGCCCTGATCTGCCGCGGACCACGCTGCACAGCCCTGGGCGCTGCCCAGACAGCCGAGGCCATCGAGTCCCAACTACGAGCCGAAGGCTTGACGAACCAAGAGGTTCTCGTCACCCAGACCGGATGCCTCTACCCGTGCAACCACGGCCCCGTGATAGCCGAAACCACTGAGGACCGTTGGTGGGGACCCGTCACCCCCGAAAGCGCCCAAAAACTGGTCCGGGACTGGGCACAGAATCCTCGCTCCCACGATAGGCGCGCAGTCACACCTCCCTAGGTCCGGTGCCTACCTAATCGCATCGAGCCGATCGCCGGACGAGACAGTGCTGACCGAGCGCGACGGTCAGGTCGATCGGAAACGACACGGGCAGTGAGAGGCGGTGTAGGCACCTGCAGGCCGACCAAGGACGTGCGGGGCTTATTCACCGCTGGCGCGATCAGTGCCGCCGCGATGCCAGTCGTTGCCGCATGCCAAGGGAGAGCCCACCCACCCGCTTGCCGGCCACAGCCTCGAGGCCCGTCTGGTCCACCACCAGGCCGACCCGACGCTTGGCGGGACCGTTGCTCACAGCAAGTGCCAGGAGATGGTGATGCGCCGTGCGGCGGTCATGCACGGCGCTGGCATCCAGTAGCGGCACCGGAAGATCACGGTAAAGACGGCCGCTGATTCTCACTGAGCCTGGAGTAGGCGTAGCCAGCCCGGTGATTATCTTCAACGACGGCGACTTCCCGGCACCGTTCGGCCCCAGAAAGCCGGCTACTTGTCCCGGTTCGACGGTGAACGACACGTCGTCGACCACCGTCTGGGGCGCATGCCGTTTGGTCAGGCCTCGGATATCGATTGCAGTCATGATGCAGACTGTGGCCAGCGCGGCAGGGAAGACTCTGACCAGTTCTGAGAGAACCCTGCGAAATCCGGGTTGCACCCGTACAGGGCCAGTTTCCACCCGCCGCGAGGGTCGCAGGCTCTCAGGGATCTCTCCGGAGTCCGGGGCCAGACCCACAGGGAAGCCGGCCCGACTGTGGGGGGCGTTCATTGGATCGCGCCATGTCACGACACGCAGACGCCCCTGGGCGACGGCCCGGTCCGTCGGGTATCCGGGCACCGAGCACAGCGCGGTTTGGGAGATTCCTTTGGTTGCCGGCGCGGTGATGAGACGATGGGGGTATGAGCGTTCCTGCCGTCACCGCACCCGGAGGTCTCGCGGCTCACCGCGAGGCCATACGTGTGGTGCTTGCCAAGTATGAGGTGGCGGCGGCTGGCGTGTTCGGCTCAGTTGCACGTGGCCAGGCGAGCGACGCCTCAGACCTCGACTTGATTGTGCAGTTCGCACCTGGCGCCAAGCCTGACCTGATTCGTCTGGGCGAAGAGCTGTCGCTGGTGACCGGGGTGAGCGTTGACGTCGTCGATGCCGACGTCGTACAAGAACGCGCACGTCGCACGGGTGTGGGGCTAACCATTCTGGCCGAAACCGTGCCGCTGTGAATCTCGCCGAGGCCGAAGGAATCCTTGCGCTGGAGGTGGAGATCAGCACCGCGCTGAAACTCGCCACCAGCCAAGATGAGTTCCGTGACGACTGGCGGCTACAACTGGCCGCCGAGCGCATCATTGAACGCATCTTTCAAGCGGCAACGGCGTTGGCCGACAGGCACCAGATCGGCTACTTCGGTGACGACGGACTGCAGTATCTGCGGGGGATGCGTAACCGGCTCGCACATAACTATCTGGATATCGATGTCGACATTTTGTGGAACACGCTAGCCGAGGACATCCCCTTGGTAAACGAGCGGATGGGCGACGACATCACCGCCGCACTTGAGGTGATCGAGGAGCACCGACGTCACCAACGCGACGACGCCAAGCTGTGGACCGCCGAACACCTCAGTCGTGTCAACGACCCCGACACGTGAGACTGCGCGGCTCAGCGCTTCGGCCGCCGGGCCAGCGGCCAACTCGCCTACATATAGGCGTAAGAGATGACGTGGGCGACTCGCCTCGGACTGGTCCCTACCGACGCAAAGCAGGCGCAGGCGTGGCGGCCCTACGCACGGGTCGTGGCCGCTCACCGCGACCGGCCACCGGATCACTGAAGACAGCCCCATCGGCACGACGCCCGGCCACACGGCACAGAAAGGCGAGGCTGCCCGCGCCGCGCTAGCCCGAATACGCGAGCTCACGCGGCAAGCGCCCCGGTTAGGTCGTGCGGCGACCGCCCCGCACAAGGAGGGCCAGGATGAATGGACGCCCCTTCGCGCGGACGCGAGGCACAACCGGGCTCGGATCCTGGCTGCGGCTCGGGAGGCGTTCGCAAGCGGAGGCGTGGACGTGCCACTCGATACGATCGCGGAACGAGCCGGTGTCGGCCCCGGCACGCTGCACCGTCACTTTGCGTCCAAGGCGGCCCTGGTGACCACAGTCATCGCCGATCGCCTCGACCGTCTGACCGACAGGGCGGGTGGACCTGATGCTCTCGATCACGATCGCCACGTTGCGCAGCCGCACCGGAGGTTTCATCGACGCATTCGTCGAATTGTTCTACGCGGCCGCGCTGGTCGTCGCTTGCGGTCTGCTTCTGGAGACCTACCTAAATAAAACCGCCGGAAACACCGTTACTGAAACAGACCCACTTCCGGCCACAGGGATTCGGACTACAGACGCCACGAGCGATCCTCGCGGTCAACGTCACCATCGGCGACACCGACGCCGACGGACACCATCTGGTGAACTCGGCCAAGGGCTTCTACGCCCGACTCGGACGCACCGGAGCTTCAGCGACCGTGCCGTCCGCCGCCGACGGCGCCGCGGAGCTGAACGAGGCACAGAGGCAGGAGCCGACCACGATCGTGGACGGCCAATGGCCCCGATTCGTTGCCGGCGGTCCCGAACAGGTGCGTGCCACGCTCGAGCAGATGCTCGACGAAAGTGGCGCCGACGAGCTGATGGTCCAGGACATGATCGCCGACCCCGCCGACCGCCGCCACTCCCACAAGCTGCTCGCTGGAGCCTTCGGCCTCACGCCGCGCCACACTTGATCCGGCTGGGTGATCGAGGGTTTGACGTCAGCGGCTGCCGGATCGCGCATCAAGGACTCTACGCTTGAGCATGCTCGCCGCTGGAGGCGTACGGGCGGTTCCGTGGTGTGAATGATGCCCAGTATGGCCGAGAGCAGGGAGGGTCGTGAGGCCGTTGCCGTCCCCGGCGGGCACATGAGTAGGCCACCCCGAACTCTGCCCGCCGAGTCCGCTTGAGCTCAAGCCTGAAACTACTAGGCTGCATGGCTCGTCATCTGTTGGCCGGACCACGGTCCGCATGGTGGCGTACGGCTTGACGCACATGTGGCAGATTTCGCCTCCGTGGGCTGGGCCTGCGGGCGATGCGTCTCGCATAGCGATATGGCCTCAAGGGCGACGAATACCGAAGTAGTCTCGTTGAAGAGTCAACTGGACACCTAATTGGTGTTCTCGCAGGCAAAGAGACTAGGTACATACAAGTGAATGCTGAGCATGCTCTCGATATCGCACTGCTGGTCTTGCGTGTAGGGATCGGTTTGACACTGTTCGCCCACGGCGCCCAGAAGTTGTTCGGTTGGTTTGGTGGCGCAGGACTCGCGGCCACCGGACAGGGTTTCGACGGCATGGGGTTCCGTCCAGGTAGGGCCAATGCCTTGTGCGCCGGGCTCGGTGAAGCCGGCGGCGGTTTATTGCTTGCCTTGGGCCTGTTCACTCCGATTGGCGGTGCTGCGGCCGCTGCGACGATGCTGGTCGCGGTTTCGACGCATGTTCCCGCTGGGTTTTTCAACGGCAAGGGTGGCCTGGAGTTCCCCATGACATTAGGCATCGTTGCTGTCGCGTTGGTGATCAGCGGGCCTGGACAGTACTCGCTCGATAACACAATGGACTATCCGCTCGGTGACCCGTGGGTCGGAATCGTCGCCCTGATCGTCGGTGCCGTCCTCGCTCTGGGGCTGATCGTGCGGCGCCGCGCATTCACCAAGACAACCGACTCCTGACGTTAGCTCGCACCTCCCTGCGGCACCGATCGACCCGATCAGATTCTGTCTGACGAACTGGTCCTGAGGGCGTCGAGACAGCGCGCCTCCACCTTCCCGTGCAGCCAGCCCCCTGCTGAAGCAGGGGGCGATCGTTAACTCGGTAAAGACGCGCTGAGGCGTACGATCAGTCGTCCGAGCGAATGGGCGTAGTTCGTGTGTCCACCGGTGGCAGTCAGGTGCAGTCGTGGGGGTTCAGCCACTTGAGTGCGGGTGGCTGGGCGTAGGCGGGACGACTGCAACCCCGCTGCCGCTGCCGTGATCGTTCTGGATACCACTGTCGTCTCCGAGGTGATGCGGCCGCAGCCGGAGGTCGGCGTGCTGTCCTGGCTGAACAGCCAAGGGGCCGAGACTCTCTTCCTCTCGAGTGTGACGCTAGCTGAACTGCTCTTTGGCCTCGGGGCACTACCCGAAGGAGCACGTAAAGACCGGCTCGCACTGGCGCTCGACCGACTGCTTGCCCTGTTCCCAGGATGAATCATCGCGTTCGATCAGGACGCGGCACGCCGATTCGCCGAGATGGCAGTGGCAGCCCGAGCCGCCGGACGCCCGCTGTCGACCACAGACGGCTACATCGCCGCGACGGCAGCCGCATGCGGGTTCGCAGTCGCCACCAGGAACATCACCGACTTCCAAGACACCGGTGTTGACCTCATCAACCCATGGCAGAAGTGTTGAGCCACATCAAGGACTCATCAGATCCTGGTCTTGATCTACCGCGATCACGAGTTGGAAAGGTATGAAGGCCACAGGAATGGGGGCGACCCACCAATGAGCCGCCCAACCACCGATCAGCAACGCGACCGTGACCCCACCGACCAGCATGATCCAACGGATCTGTTCGCGCTGCCGATTCGTTCCGCCGCGGGAGCGCAGCACCAGACACGTGACGGCCCGCACCAAGCAGGCGCCGATGACAAGAAACGAATGATTCCGATCGCAGTCGGCGTGGGGCTTGATCCCTGCACGATCTTGCCACCCACCTGGGCCCGAGCCCCAGTGCCTGAAGACCATTCCGGCCGTGGTCGACAGGAATCACCCGGGCCCCGTAGGTTGATGCCGAACGCGAATTAGCGACGTCGACACCCGATCGGGTAAGACCAGACTGGAGGCACAGGCACTCCCGGACCTGGGCGACCTACGGTCCTGGTCACGATCGTCGAACTGGTGTCGGTATCCGGATCACGGGCCGATGTGGCTTGGCCGATGGCCCCCGGCCTGGAGCACACCCGTGCGATGGCACGGGAGCTGTACGCCTGCAGTAGCTCAGCATCACCGGCGGGCACCTCGTCCTGGACACCGGAGGGAGTCGATGGGTGGCGTATCAGGAGCGACGCCGCCTGTATCGGCTAGCACCGATCAGGGTCGCACCGGCGAGGAGCAACAACAAGCCGCTGAAGAACGTGCCCGTGTCATTGAAGCCCGTATCGGGCAGGATCGCGCCATCTGTGTCCGTGGAACCTGGGCGGGTGCTGCCGGAGGTTACCCGAAGGCTCAGTTTTGTGCTGACCATTGTGTCATTGGCGTCAGTGAGTGTGATCGTGAACTGGCGCATTTCTACAGCGGTGGGGGTGCCGCTGATGATTCCGGTGGTTTGGTCCAGGCTCAACCCTGTGGGCAGTGAACCGTCACTGATGGTCCACGTATAGCCCGGGTGGCCTCCGTTGGCCGTCATGGTGGTCGTGTACTTGGTTCCGACGTGGCCGTCGGGGAGGCTGGTGGTTGTGATTGTAGGTAGGTCTGTGACCCAGCCGGCGTACAGTTCCAAGTCACCGCTGATGCTGTTGGTGAAGTCCCATGCGGTGGCACCGTCAGCGGTGGTGTACCAACCAGTAAACGCGTAGCCGACACGGACCGGATCGTCGGGCTTGGACACCGGCGAACCGGAATCGACAGGTACAGGCCCGACGGGAGTGCCGCCCTGGCTGTGGAAGGTCACGGTGTAGGAGGCGAAGGCCCACTGGGCATACAGTCTTTGACCCGCAGCAGCAGTCGTGTCGCTGGTGTTGATTGCGGCGCCGCCGGAAGCGGCGTCGAACCAGCCCGCGAGGGTGTGCCCAGATCGTGTCGGCCACGAGGTGATCGTGCGCTGCAACGCCCCAACGGCATGTCCGATGGTGTCACTGTAGGCGATCGCCTCAGATGAATCGCCGGTATTGGCATCAAAGTGCACCTGGGTCGTGGTGCCGGCCCAAGGCGCGCCGGACGAACTTCCTGCACCGCCGTCGCCACCTGCACCGCCGTCGCCACCAGCGACATCGCCGTGGCCACCGGTACCACCGTCACCGCCGGGACCGCCACCCATGTTGGACACCGACAGGCTCGCATCTGCCGCGAACACGACAGTGCCGTGGTTGGTGATCGCGGTTCCTGTGGCTCCGCCCGTTCCACCTGAGCCTCCGTCGCCGCCACTAGCACTGGTGTCGGTGCCGCCATTACCCCCATTGCCGCCCGCGCCACCATCAGCGCCTGTCACCTTGAGGTGAAGAGAACTGTTGGTCAAAGCGAGGGTGCCATGGTTGAGGATACCGATTCCACCGGCTCCTCCTTGGCCTCCCCTACCGCCGGTACCACCACTGCCCGATCCGCTGGGACCTGTAAGGCTGCCATTGCCGCCACTACCCCCATCGCCTCCGATACCGCCGAGCGAGCTCACCTCGAGCGTTCCGCCGGTAATGGTCAAAATCCCGTTGTTAGTCAGGCCAGTTCCACCTGCAACGCCGGTGACGCCGCTCGCTCCGTCGGGACCGGGGGTCCCATCAGCACTCCCGTTGCCGCCGCTACCGGCCTGACTCCCGTCGCCGCCGTCGGCGTTGAGGATCAAACGGTGACCGGCAAGATCCACGCTGAAGGCGATCCCCGAACTCAAGTTGAGGCCAGAGACGGTGATGTCGGCCCCCAAGGTGACACTGCCACCGTCAGTTGCGGTCGAGAACACCTGAAGTAGTTCAGATCCCGTCGTCACCGGGGCACCCGCAGCTGTGGCAGGCGAAGCAGGCAACAGGGCTGTCGCCGATGCCAGCATTACCGTGGCAGCAAACGCCACGACATGCCGGGGGGCCCATACACAACGACGCCACAAGACAGGCGTATGGCGGGCGTCGGAGGGAGTAGGCATCGCGGCGACCTTTACAAATTGCACTGGCTAAGAGACACAGAACGAGCCCCACGTTACCCAATGACAGCGGTCCACCAGTTTCCACGGAGTCATAGATGATGATATGAGGTCCACTACGCAACTGGCCCGCCACCATCGTCAATGAGCGCTACAGGGTCTACCGGACACGCCTGCCTCAGAGAGTTCAGATAGTGGCAGTCCTGCACATTGGTACCCGCGGGCAGATGAGTCGGGTGCTGCCGTATTTGCACCGCTCAGCACTGATCAAGCGGCCGAGGCCGGGCGCGAGTTCAAGGACTCCGGCATCGGTGAGATCGGCATGCCTGAGCAGGGTCTGGGTCAGTTCGCGGCCACCGGGACGCAGCACTCGTTTGCCGAGGCGCGAGCAGTAGTGCCCTTGCACCGACTCGTCGTCACGACCCGCGAGCGGGCAACGGCCCGCCGGCGCTCACTGGGGCGCCCCCGCTCGACTGGTGTCCAACATGAGGGCTTGGCGGCGTTGGTGGACGGTCAGGTAGCGCAGGCCCTGGTCGCTGGCGGTGAACTGGCGGCGAGAGCGGCGCGGCATCCACACCAGGGCACCGGGGGTGAGGTCGATCGTGCCGAGCTCGGTGGTCAGCTGGCCGCTGCCGGCCAGCACGTGGATGAGGACGTCGAGGTCGGGGCCGGTGTGGGCGTCGATCGCCCCGCCGGGCGGGAGCGCGATGATGTTGGAGTCCAGATCCCGTTCGCGGGCCTCGAGCTTCCAGGCCGCTCCGGTCACATCGGCGGCGGTCGTGCCGGCGGTTATCGTCGTGGTGTCGACCAGGATACGCGGCAGTGGGGTGCTGGCCAGTTTGGTGATCTTGATCCGCCAGTCGCGCATCTCGCGGTTGAGGTACTCCCAGTCGTAACTGCCGGCATGGTCGGCTTCGAACTCCTCGCGCAGATGCTGCGGATCGTGGTCGTTGACCAACACGAACGCGCCACCTGTTGGCAGGGCGTTGTAGGTGGCGAAGATCGTGGGGTGCTTGTCCGGTTTACGCATCCCACGCACATCCAACTCCTCCACGGCCTGGTCTTTTGTGGTCTCTGATGACATCGCGTGACTCTCCTGCCCTTTAGTTTCTACAAGGTTGACTCGTGTAAACTCTAGAACATGACCTACGTGATCGCGCAGCCGTGTGTGGATGTGATGGATCGTGCGTGTGTGGACGAGTGCCCGGTCGACTGCATCTACGAGGGCGGCCGCTCGCTGTATATCCAGCCCGATGAGTGCGTCGATTGCGGTGCATGTGAGCCGGTGTGTCCGGTGGAGGCAATCTTCTACGAAGACGATCTGCCGGGGGAGTGGACGCCGTACTTGGCCGACAATGCGGCGTTCTTCGCCATGGCGCTGCCCGGCCGCGACAGCGAATTGGGCTCACCTGGGGGCGCGGCCAAGCTCGGGCCCCTGGCGGCGGACACACCTTTGGTGGCGGGTCTGCCGTCCCAAGGTGACCAGGAAGGAATCGGATGACCAAACCACCACGAGCTCAGCAGTCGGCGGGACGCCGCAGCCAGGTGCTGCAACTCCTACGGAAGACGAACGAGCCGCTGGGTATCGCCGAGATCGCTGACCAGCTCGGCATTCACGCCAATACTGTTCGTTTTCACCTCGACACACTGGTCGACAACCGCCAGGTCGAACGCATGATGGGCGAGTCCGGGACACCTGGGCGTCCGCCGCAGCTGTTCCGGACGGTGCCGGGCATGGATCCGATGGGGCCTAGGCATTACCGGGTCCTCGCTGAGGCGCTCGTCGCCCTGCTGGCCAGCGACCCAGAGCCGAGTCGCAGGGCCGCTGAGGCCGGACGCCTCTGGGGGCGCCTGCAAGCATCGACTGTCACCGGTGTGGCTTCCAGAGTCGACGAGGCCGAGTCTGTCGAGGCTGGCGTGTCGGTGGACTGGCTGATCGGGATGCTCGAAGAGCTGGATTTCGCACCCGAGCAGAGCGTCACCGGCGACCGGTCTCAGATCGGGCTGCGAAACTGCCCGTTCCTCGACCTCGCAGTCGACCGCTCCGAGGTCGTGTGTCCGGTCCATCTGGGCCTGATGCAGGGCGCGATGGAATCGTGGAAGTCACCGGTCTCGGTCGAGAGGTTGGTCCCGTTTGCCGAACCAGACCTGTGCATGGTCCACCTGGGCGGAGTGGGAGCATCGTGATGGACGTCGTCTCGTTGACCACCCTCGCCGATGAGCAACTTGCCGCGGCCCGCGCCTCGTCGGCTGGTCGCAGCGCCCACACGATCCACGGCGGCCAACAACGTGCGTTGCGCCAGACCGTGCTGGCGCTGGCGGGTGGCCGGTCGCTCGGCGAGCACGAAAGCCCCGGCGAGGCCACACTGCAAGTACTGGTAGGGCGGGTTCGCCTCAGCGCGGGCGAGGACTGGGCAGAGGCCGCGGTGGGGGACTCTCTGGCCATCCCACCGGTCCGCCATGACCTGGCCGCGATCGAGGACTCCGTCGTGTTGTTGAGCGTCATCAGCACCGCACACGCATGACCCCGGCGGACAGCTCTGCACTGCCAGACCCGGTGTTGGATCCCGTGTCGGACGGGCGGCTAGTGCCAGGTGAAAACGGTGGTTCTCGGCCGGGGCCTGCCACTGCTCTCACGGCGGTCGGGATCTGCTGTGTCGTGATCGGTGGCCTGGTCGCCGCGGTCACCGAACCGCTCGACCTCGCGCACGGCAGCTGGATCGCGGCCTACTTGGTGCTCGTCGGGGGTGTGGCTCAGTGCGCCATGGGCTACGCCCGAACCCGTCGCCCGTGTCTCACCGGCTGGTGGGGCTGGGGGCAGGTCGGGGCATGGAATCTGGGCAATGTCCTGGTCATCGCTGGGACTCTGGCCAGCGAACCGCCAGTAGTCGATGTCGGCTCTGCGCTCCTGGTCGCCGCTTTGGTGATCGCCCTACAAGCCACACGACCCGCGACAGGAAGGACGGCCACAGGCTCAGTGACGTGGATCGAGTGGGTCCATCGCATTCTGTTGCTGATACTGGCGGTCAGTATCCTGGTCGGGATCCTGCTGTCGTACCTGCGACACTCCTGACCGGCACCCCAAGCCGGCTATTGCGCGGCCTCGCAAACCCAACCGTCCGGCATGCTGCCTGTCTGCAGGAAGTCGGCAAGCTCGGCGGCGGCCTCCTCGGCGAGGTCGGTTTCGGCGTGCGGGTAGACGATCGGCTCTTCCTTGCTGTTGTGCTGCTCGAGCTGGCCCAAGAGCTCGCGGCATGTCGAGGCCAGCACGTCATCGACGTCGCCAGGGTCGTTGTCGTCCATCAACTCGGTGAGTGCGTCCATCAACTGCCACAAGGTGCCGTGTTCGCGCACCATCACCAGGACCGGCATGACCAGCCCCGCCTGCCGAATCGGCGGGAACAAGAACTCCTCCTCCAGGTAGATGTGTCGTCGCAGCGCCTCGAACGCAGTCAGGATTGGCTCTAGGTTGACGACGCCGCGGTCGAGATCGGCGACGAACGCCTCGATGCCAGCATCGATATCGCGATGCTCGCGGGTCAGTGCAGCCGACAGACTCACCATCGAAGTCACTCCTCTTCACAAGTGTCGGTAGGGATCCACCATTGATCGGCGGTCGCCGCGGGGTCTCAGGTGGCAAGGAAAGCACCCAGGACCACCAAGCCAAGGCTGAGCAGGCCGAGCGCGGCACGCAGGATTCCCGCTGCCCTGGCACCGCGGCGCACTTGTTCACTCAGTTCGGTGTCGGTGGGTGATGCGAGCAGCCTGCGGCGCAAGCGGCTCATCCTCCGTGCCTGAGCCACCGCACCAGCAAAACTCACCAGCAGCAACGCTGCGACGACGACCGTCACGACGAGCAGCCCGTCCCAGTCCTGATCGCGAGCTAACACCCCGCCGGTGACCAGCGCGACGATCAGTGCCGGGAAACCGACCCAAAGATAGGAGCCGCCCAGCGAGCGGAAAAACGCGACCCGTGCGCCCGCGTCGAGCGTGGCAGTAGTCGTGCGGGCGACCACGACAATCGCGACATAGCCGCCAACCCAGACGCTGGTAGCCACGATGAACACCGCCAGCACGATCGCTTCAACGGTCTCAGACACCAGCACGCCCCTTCTCAAAGCAGGCGCAGAGCACCGGTCGTTCCCCTTCCGCACCCGTATTGGGCGTCGAACTGTTCATGGCGTCCTCTTCTGTCCACCAGTCACCGAGTGCCACGAGTTTATACAAGCTCAACTTGTGAAAACAATCGGGTCTTGATCTGCGACACCGCATCCGGGCCCTTGTCATACAGTGGAATCCCTGAGCGTGATGGAGACGAAAGCCGTAAGAGATGCAGCCGAGATCGACGAGGATCACAGTGGCCGCTATGGCCTCGGCAGCCGGGTCAGAGCGGACCGATCGAGATTCGAGTCGTATAACGTTTATTCAACGGAAACTACAGCGTAAACCGTCTTGCGAGGTCAGATCGCATCAAAATTGGCGAAGCCCAGGTGCTCGGTTGCCACGCGTTTGCGCAGGTCAGGCCACAAATCGTCAAAACTCATCAAACGGCTGCAAGAACGGCTGACATCAGGCTGTAGGCCCAGAGGTCCTTGAGATCAGCGGGGGTAGATATCCGCTCATCATCGAGGACCTCGACGTCTATCCCCAGCTACCCCGCATCTCCGGCGCGCCCACACTCAACTCTGAAGAGCCGTATTACACGGAGGAGGGAACACCAAGTTCACGGTATCTGCCTGCAGTTTTCGGACGCCTCGATGGCGAGAATTGCTTGGAGTGGGAGGACGCCGTTGCCGAGAGCACTGTTCATCTGGTTCGAGGTAAGACCGTGCGTTGGGTTCGTGACCCAGCCGGGCTCGAGCCCCATCAGCCATTCGATGAACGCGGGTGCCGGTCGTGGCCCGGTCTCATCGTTCAGGAGGGCTGGGGAGGGTGCTTCTCGTCCGGTGATGTGCTCCCATCGGGCGATGGCGTGGGCGTATCGCCCCCCAGCGTCGAAGATGTTCTCGATCTGGACGAACAGGGTCTCCGGCTCGTTCCGTTTGTTCGCTGAGCCATCCGGTCCGTGCAGTGCGAAGTCGATGATCTGATGCGACAGGGCGATCGTGCCCCGGCGTGCCCGCACCTGATCCAGCGTCTCTCCGCCCCGCGAGGAGTCCGTCGCCAGCGGCGTCCGGAACAGCGTCCTGGCGGTGGGCGAGGATGAAGACGCGGAACCGGTGGTGGGGAGCGCCGACGCGGGACGCCGGTAGGCCGACCCATCGCGCATGGAACCGCAGGTCGGCCAGATCGCCGAGAACGGCTCCGAGTGCCCGAAGAGGTCGAGCTGACTCGTCTCCCAGACCCCATCGGTCGGGTTCCAGGTTGCGAAGGGTTGCGGTTGCGCCATCCGTGGCGGTTGCGATTGCGGCGGTTGCGGGGTCGGGGTTGCGTTCATCGGGGGTTGCTCCTTGCATCTCGGGACGGACAGCGCGGGTCGAGAGCAGCCCGCGCACGTTCTCGATCACGACGAGCCGGGGTTGCAACGCCTCGATCGCTGCGGCCATGAACGACCACAGACCTGAGCGGGTGCCCGGTGCGAGACCGGCCTGTTTGCCGACCGTCGAGATGTCCTGGCACGGAAACCCGCCGCACAGCACGTCCACCGGCGGGACCTCGTCCCAGTCGATGGTGTTGATGTCGCCGAGGTTCGGCGCGGCCGGCCAGTGGTGGGAGAAGACGCGGGCGACGTTCTCGTTGAGCTCGGAGAACCAGACCGTCTCGCCGCCGGTGGCGTGCTCGACGGCGAGGTCGAGCCCGCCGTATCCCGAGAACAGCGAGCCGATCCGCGGGCGGCGAATCGAGGAGGAGGCAGTGTCGTGCATGAGGGCTCCGGCAGGTCAGTGGAACCCGGCACCAGACCCCGACCGAGGCCCGACACCAGGTCGAACACCTGCCAGGTGCACGACCCCACGACCGGCCGGCCCACCAGCCGCAGGCCGACCCGCAGCAGCCCACGCCGCGTCGTCATCCAGAACCCGAGACCGCCCCGCGCCGACCCTCCGCGCCAGCCCGATCTCCACCGCCCTCTGAGCGATCACACCTCTTGCAGATCGAGGTGCACACTTAGAGCGCACTCTAAGTTAGGATCATCACCATGGTAGATGACAGCGCCGAGAGCCAGGACCTGGAGACGATAGGGCTGACGGTCGCGGAGATGGCCGAGGTCACCGGCGTCACCGGGCATACGCTGCGCTACTACGAACGCGTCGGCCTCATCCGCCCGATCGCCCGCACCACCGGGAACCAACGCCGCTACCAGCACAGCGATGTCGAATGGGTACGGTTCCTGGTCCGGCTACGAGAGACCGGGATGCCGATCGCCCGGATGCGTGAGTACGCCGCTCTCCGCGCCCAAGGCGACTCGACACATGAAGAACAGCTGGCCCTGCTGGTCGAGCATCAACATGACGTGCGGCGGCAGATCAAGCGGCTTCGCGACCACGAACGAGCCCTGGCCGTCTGGGCCGAGAACAAGGGGCTGACGAACGCTGGCACTGCGCCGACCGACGTCTCGTAGGACCGCGACGCGCCCTCGACACTGCACCCGAGCGTCGAGGAGCTGCGCCTGATGAGGGTTGCAGCGAGCTGATCCGCAACCGCCGCGAGAGAGCACGCCGTCAGGCTCGCCAGCGCCAGATGCAACCCCTCTAAGGTGACGCACCATGACGACCGGTTGCGCTAGCGCCCGCAGGGGCTCCTGAGCTCAGGACGAACGCTGTTCCTTCGTGATCCGCAACCTCCGATACCTGCTCGGAGTCATACCGGTTGCTTGCCGGAATGCCTCCGAGGCACGGTTACGGGAGCGCCACCCAACCTGGCGGCCGGCCTGCTCGATCGTCAGATCGGTCTCCCGCAGCAGGCGAGCCATCTCCTCGACCCGCAGCATCGTCAGATACGCCAGCGGCGTCTTCCCATAGGCATCGACGAACACCCGGCCGAGCTGCTTCGTGGATAGATGCACCAACCCCGCCAGCTCGCTCAGTGTCCACGGCTCGGCGATCGCACCGCTCAACGCCTCACGCACCTCGGCCGCTTCAGCCCGCGTCGGCGCGAAGCGACGTGTCCGTGGATGCACCGGTCTGCTCCGCACTCGCTGCGATGGCGAGATGCGGTGATCGGTGACGTGGATGTGAGGGGCGATACGGTCCATGACAGCGAACCACAACGCCTGCATCCGATGAAAACGAACTCCTTCATCGCGGAGGCTGAGGATGACCAGCTCATCCAGCCACGGCATGAGCAAACCGGCGTGATGCTCGCCCAAGCGGATGATCTGCGCCGGCTCGGTGAAGGTCTCCTTGACGAACACCGGTGCGTCGAGTCGGTCGTGCAGGATGCCGGCGTGCTGCCAAAAGGCCTGGTCGATGACATAGTCGGTGTCCGCGTAGATCGTGGTGACCGTGATGTGCCCCTCGGGCTCGGACCCGCACAGAACGTTCGGCCCGAGCACGATCACATCCCCAGGCCGGACGGGCTTCTGCCCGAATTCACTGAACAGGATCGCGGTGCCGTCTCTGACGACGATGACCTTCACGCAGTCATACGCCACCGGCCCAATTGGCCGGTGCACGGTCCGGGTCCTCGCGAGCAGCACTTGATAGTTCGACAACGGGTGCTTATCCGTCACCTCTCATCACCATCATCTTTGAATGCCGTCGAGCGGGATGGTGAGTCGCAAAGATTCCTAGGCGTCTCCTGCTGGAGCTCGAGTGAGGTTCGCGAACGCGGCTGCCGCGGCGGTAAACGTGCCAGAGGAAAACTTCCTTGCTGGGGACGAGTATCGCCTCGGCCACGGCCGCTACTTACGCATCGCGTCTGAGGCTCTGCCGGTTTGCGACGAAACCCGCGGTGACCACGCATGCGGCGGAGACGGCGACCGCCGAGAGCAGCGGTGCCGCAAGATCTGCAAGACCGAGCCCAGGTGTGGCCAAGAGCGTCGTCGGTGCCCAAGCGGTGAGAGCATCAATGTTGCTCAGTAGCGGCAGCATGAGCATCAACACGGTCGCGGCGGCGATCGCGGCGGCGGTGCGCCGGGTGAGCGCCATGATGAGGTAGCCGATGCTCATTGCCATGACGAGGTAGAGCGCAGAGGCGATGCCGACGGTGACGATCAGTCCGGTCTCGATCGGCCCGAGGAACATGGTTGTGAGTCCGGCGGCGAGTAGCAGAGCCACGGTGTAGCTGGCGATGACGGCGACCCAGTCGATGGCGAGGCGGGGCACTGTGAGCCGGGCGAGGTGTCTCACGCGGGTGCGGTAGAAGATCGAGGAGCCTGGCCGGGCATCCCAGCTCAGCGAGGTGATCGCGACGGCGACGGCGAGGATGAGTCCGAGCTGCATGGCGCTCTGGTTGAACAGTGCAATCCCGTCTTCCGGCCTCGCGTCGGCGGCTTCGATGGTGAGTTGCTCGGTGCCCGCGGCGGCTGCCAGGATCTCGGGCATGTAGAGCGCGAGGCCGGGGCCGGAGAGCCCGAAGAACGCGAACACGGCGAGTAGCCCGATGAACTGGCCGGAGCGGGTGAGGCGGCGCGTCTCGACGCGGGCCGAGGCGAGGATGAGGCTCATCGGTGTTCCTGATTCTGGACGATGCGGGCGAAGGAGGCGTCGAGGTCGCGGTCGCGCAGGGTGACCTCGATGATGGGTGAGCGGAAGATGTGCAGGGCGGTCATGAGCCCGGTCGCGGCGGCCTCGAAGCTGCGGAAGCGGGCGGTACACAGCGTGTCCGTCTCGAACTCGAAGCAGGCCTCGGGGACAGCGACGGCGAGGTCTGCGGCGCTGATCTGTGCGGGTGCGCCGAGGCGGATCGTCCAGACGGGTTCGAGGCCGTCGGTGAGGATCGACGCCGTGGTGCCCTGCGTGACGACGCGCCCCTGGTCGATGACGACGATGTGATCGGCGAGTTGTTCGACCTCGCTGAGCAGGTGGCTGGAGAGCAGGATGCAGCGGTGGCGTTTCTGCTCGGTGATGATGTCGCGCACGTCGGCGCGGCCGATGGGGTCGAGCGCACTGTTGGGCTCGTCGAGGATCAGGATCTCCGGGTCGGTGACCAGTGCCGCGGCGATGCCGAGGCGTTGCAGCATGCCGCGAGAGAAGTCCGCGACACGACGATTCATCACCGGGCCGAGACCGCACGCCTCGAGTGCCCCGCGTGCGAAGCCGTCGCCGCCGGTGTCGCCGGTGCCGCGGGCGATTCGCGCCCGGCCCGTGCTCTCGCGTGAGACGGCGAGGGAGGTCTCCACGACTTCGAGGGCGGTGAGCCAGGACTCGAACTGGGGTACGTCGGGGCAGTACGCCACTCGCGCTTTCGGCGAGGTGAAGTCGACGGTGCCCGACTCGGCTTGGGCGAGGCCCGCGATGATGCTGAAGAGCACGGTCTTTCCCGCCCCGTTGGGGCCGATGACGGCGGTGACGGCTCGTTCGTCGGCGGTGAAGCCGATGCCCCGGACGCCCCCGCCGCCGGGATAGACGCGGGTGAGGTTCTTGACGGTCAGGGCAGTGGTCATCGCAGGTCCTCATCTCGGAGCTTCTGGCCTCGGGTGCGGCCGATGATGAGGTAGACGACCGCGCCGAGCGGGATCGCGAGCAGCACGATCAGCGCCCACGCCCACTTGGGGAGGTGCCGGACAGGCTTCCGTGCGATGTCGACGAGCGACCATCCGATGAGGAGGAGGGCGAGGACGAGCACGGGGATGAGCGGGATGAGCATCGCCGCATCGAAGTTCACGAGATTCACAAAAAGGGGTATCCATCTTGGTGCCGATAGGTGGATCGGTGCGGGCTGGTGGTCAGGGAGTTCGGCGCCAGGGCCTGGGAGAGGTTGCCTGGTCGAGGCTACTGGGCCTCGAGCGAGGTCCTCTTCGCC
>NZ_FXZF01000017.1:0-85812 GCF_900169375.1 Brevibacterium sp. Mu109 | reverse complement strand
GGCGAAGAGGACCTCGCTCGAGGCCCAGTAGCCTCGACCAGGCAACCTCTCCCAGGCCCTGGCGCCGAACTCCCTGACCACCAGCCCGCACCGATCCACCTATCGGCACCAAGATGGATACCCCTTTCTGGAAGAGCTTCCGCAACTACGTCCTTGAGGTCTGTGTCTGAGCTTGCTATAGCCGTGGTGCCAGTCGGCAGAAACGCTAATGTGAGTGCAGCTGCGGCTGTAGTCATTAAAATGCGCGGGCGCCGGCTGCCCATATGTCAATCCCCTTCGATTGCAACTTGGTCATGCACATTACCGTAAACTGTGTAGTGCCTGAGATTCAACTGACCGGCACGTATTCGTGCAGCAAGCTGTTTGACCCGTTGGGTGCTGCCCGGGAAGGCGCCACGCCTCGATGCGATCTGGGCTGACGCCTATCGTGCCGCAGTCGCGACGGTCACACCCGAGCGTGACCGCCTCGCGGTCGAGGTCGAGGAGTTGCGCGGCGAAGTTGATGCACTCACCGCGACGGTGGAGGATGTGGAGACACCGGACGGACTGCCATAGTTCAGAGCGGATTTGGCAACGCTCGCTGACAGCGAGTTCTCGGTGTTGACATGGCAACTTCACAGATGAGACGTTCGTCACAGCTTGTCGCTTCAGGGGCGAAAGGAAATGGTTCCATGGTTGGGCGAACACGTGCGGCGACGATCGCAGGCGGGTCCGCGGTGGCTTTACTGTCGATTGCTTTGGGCGGCTCCTCGGCAATGGCGCAGGGAAGCGACGGCCAGAGAGACGGTTCAGCGGGGATGAGCATGGCAGCTGAAAGCTATCAGGAGTCTCATGGTGTCTCCGATGCCGTTGCCGAAGACGCAATCGCAGATCAGGAAAGCGCCGCTCAACTTCTCCACGATAACGGCGCAACGCTCGGCGTTGACGCCGACATGTGGGTCGAGCACGAGGCAGGCAACCAGACGCTGCATGTCCGGACCGCGGACAGTAGCCTGACCACGGAGCTGAAGAATTCCCTCGCCCTAACCGAGACCGAGCTGATCATCCATGAGGAAGCGGTGGGCACGGCGCCGAAGACCATGGCGGACGAAGACCTCAACGAAGAAGTCAAAGAGATCACCCCGGGCCTCCAGGGGATGTACTCTCGAGCATCCGATGGTGTTCTTGTGGTCGAAACACTCGATGAGCTGACTGACGACGAACTCTCAGAGATCGGGGAGATCCTTGGTTATGATGACGTCGAGCTCAACACCGTTCACGAGCCATCATCGGATCAGTTGACGGTCAGAGGAGGTGCTGCCATGACGTCATGCACCACAGGCTTCGCTGGAACCTACGCCGGGGAGATCGGCGTCATTTCGGCCCGCCACTGCGGCGAAAGCGAACAGAGCGTTTACGACGCTCCGGTCGATACCAGCGGGGACTCCGCACCCACTGACCACACCATGTCAACGTACAAGCGCCGTGCTGACATCGGATTCTTCGCGGTTCCGTCCGGAAGCACGCTCTCCAGCACGTTCTACGGAGACGACCCCAGCCCGATCGATCTCGGATCAGGTCCGATCGAAGTGGGCGAAGGTTTCACCGTCTGCCACCAAGGGAAGACCACAGGATGGGCCTGTGGGGACGTCACGTCGATTGCCTATCAGCCCACCTATGACGATGCCTGTCTCGACGACGTGTGTGAAGCGACCTTCGTGCGGGTAGGAGCGGTCAACCAGAATCCCGGAGACAGCGGCGGTCCATGGATCACGGGCGAGAACAGTGCGATAGGCATCCATAAGGGGGGTGGGGACAACTTCGGGATCTACTCCAAGCTCATCTACGGTGTGGATGAAGACGGTGCCTCCCTTTACCGTTGATGCCGATACGAACGACCTTGGGGTTGGGATATGAGAACGATCCGACTTCTGGTTCTCTGTCTGGCAGTCGCAGTCGGCGGTTGCACCTCTTCCAATCCGCCTGTGCCATCCTCTTCCGTCTCTGTGTTCGAGCCGAGGGATGATTCAGGCGCGGGCAATCAAGCTCTCCTAGAGGCTGAGGTAGGCGTGATCGACGGCTGCGCTGTCGTCAGATCAAAGTCGCACGGCGAGGTATTCATCCCGATCTTCCCGGTTGGCGATGACCGAATCGACGAAATGACCCCGGGCGAGAGCATCGAGCTTGGAGGCAGCGGTTCACCTCGCCCCCCTGATCAATCGACGATCCCGAACGAGTGCGACGGAGTCAGCGAGAAGTACTGGATAGTGCATTGATTCGCTAATGGGGATGCGGCATGATCTGTCAGTGGTTGAAGGACCGTTCGATGTGCTGAGGCAGAACTGTCACCGAAGTCCTACGACATGACATGAGGGACTGGGCGGCCCATACCTCAGGAGTGGCGCTCATGCCTCCGGTTCGGGGATGCGGGCGATGAGTGCGCCCACCTGCTCGGCCAGCCGGTCCCGCTCGGCCTCGACCGCTGCCGCACGGTCCTCTGCACGCTCAGCACGTGCCACCGCCTCGCCCCGCTCGGACACGGCGGTCGTGCGCGCCTGGTCGGCTTCTTCGAGGCGGGCAGCGTGCTCGTCCCGCTCGGTCTCCACATCCTCAACCGTCGCAGTCAGTGCATCGACCTCGCCGCGCAACTCCTCGACCTCGACCGCGAGGCGGTCACGCTCGGGCGTGATCGTCGCGACTGCGGCACGGTAGGCGTCAGCCCAGATCGCATCAAGTCTCCCGCGCACGTCGGCGGGCACCTCGGGCACCTCGACCTCAGTCTCATCGGCCTGCGCCTCACGCCACGCACGCGCGGCCACGGCCGCGACAGCCATGCGCACACCAGCAGCCTCACGCACAGCGCGTGCGGTGACGGCACGACCTCGATCTGCGAGGTCGCGGGCAGCAGCTTCGGCGCGAGCCTCGGGAGTCGTGGTTTCCTGTGTGTCAGTCATGCCAGCACGGACGAGTACGCGAGTCCGCCGAATCCCATGACGGCGGCGTACGGCAGCGCCTTCGCGTCGACGAAGCTGCTGGGTCGGAATGACTTCAGCAGGACCCTGTCCTCAGCGGTGATCGTGCGCTCGGGGACTCTGTAGGCGAGTGCCGCGAGCATCGCGAGGAGTCCGCAGGCGGAGGCGACCCAGAAGAGTGAGGAGAAGCCGAACTGGGCGGCGAGCGTCACGCCGAGGAAGGGACCCACAGCAGTGGCGAGGGTCGTCGCAGTGCCGAAGTAGCCGTTGCCCTCCGCTCTGCGCGCGGATGGGATCACCGACTGGATCGAGGCCACGAGCGCCGTGTTCCCCAGACCGAAGGCGAACCCGTGCACCAGGCGGACGGCGATCAGCAGTCCCAGACCGTCAGCGGGGATGTATGCGAGGCCGGCGATGACGAACACGGCCATGGTCACGACGAGCATCCGCCGTCGTCCCACGAGGTCGAGGAACTTGCCCGCGAGGACCCTCCCGACCACGGCACCGATGATGAAGCCTGAGGAGGCGAGCCCGGCGCCTGCGTCCGAGGCGGAGAACCGGTCGACGGCGTAGACCGCCATCGTCGTCATGAGGAGGTAGAAGACCGTCGACATGAAGAGATTCACGACGATGCCGATGACGAATGTCCGGGTCCACAGTCTCTGCTCAGTCACTCGGGACAGTCTATGGCCGTGCCGACGCAGGCAGCGCGCGGGGCGGTGGGGTCGGCCGCCGCCTCAGCGCCTCCGGGGCGCACCGGCGCGGCCCGCGCGCGGGAACCGACCGTGGACCAGCGCGTACCATCCCGCGGCGACGGCGACGAACACCGCGCACAGGACGTAGAGCGCGGAGTAGCCCCAGGCTCCCGCGGCCGCACCCAGGACGATCGCGCCCAGCCCCATTCCCAGGTCCATGCTCAGCAGGTAGGTCGACGTGACGAGGCCGACGCGGCTGAGTCCCGCGGTCCGCACGGCGATCGCCATCGCACAGGTGATGAGTGATCCGTAGCCGAACCCCGCGAGCAGACCGGCGAGCACCATGCCGGGCACGCTGGGCCAGAAGGCGAGGAGCAGGCAGGAGGCGGCGAACGTCACGAACAGCGGGTAGAGGACGACGTTGTCTCCGTACACGTCCTGGATCCGTCCGATCGTGAGGCGCGCGCTGAGCGATGCGACGGCGAAGCAGGCGAAGAACACCGGTGACGACGAGGCACCGGCGCCCGAGGCCTCGGCGTGGGTGGCGAGGAACGCGAGGATCCCCGAGTAGGCCGCGCTGCCCAGGAAGATGACGGCTCCCATGCGGAAGCCGTCCGGGTCGGCGAGGGTCCGCGGATGCGGGGACAGGGCGTCCCGCAGCTGCCCGGCGGTGAGCCTGCGCTCGGGCAACCGGAGGAAGGGGACACCCACGAGCGCGATGAGGGAGAACGCCAGCGAGATCCCGAAGAGGACCTCGTACCCCCATGCGTCCACGGTCGACACCGCGATGAGCGGGCCCAGAGCGGATCCCAGCGTCATCGACGTCGCGAAGTAGCCGCTGCCCTCCGACCGTCGGTCCGACGGGATGAGGTCCTGCGCGGCCGCGTTGAGCGTCGTGTGCCCGGCACCGAACAGCATGCCGTGCACCAGCCGCGACAGGATGAACAGGCCCAGGGTGTCGACGAAGAAGTAGGCGAGGGAGACGACGGCGGCGAGCACCAGTGCGATCGTGAGAAGCCGGCGGCGGCCGACCACGTCCATGAGCTTCCCCGCGAGCGGTCGTGTGAGAACGGATCCCAGGACGAATGCCGTCGAGGCGAATCCTGCTGCGGTGTCCCCCGCTGCGAACCGCAGGACGGCATAGCCGACCATCGAGGTGACGAGGAGGTAGAAGACGAAGGCGAGGAAGACGCTGATGACGAGCGCGACGGTGAAGTCCTTGTTCCACAGCCGCCGCTGCGACATGGTCCTCCTCGGATCAGATCATGACTGAACGCCCGATAAGTGTGCTGGTGCGATGCTATCCCATCGGTCAGTGCACGAGGCAGGCGATCAGGGCACGAGGCAGGCGTAGAGGAGCATGTCCCGCCTGCTCCCGCCGATCCACTGGTGGCTGCGCAGCAGTCCCTCCCGGAGGTAGCCCGCAGACTCCGCGGTGCGCATGGAGCCGGAGTTCCACGGTTCGATGTACAGCTCGATGCGGTGCAGGCCCGGCAGCTGCGCCGCGAAGTCGGTGAGTGTGCGCAGCGCATCCGCCCCCAGGCCCTGACCGCGGTGCTCGGGGGCGAGTGCGTAGCCCGCGGTCGCGCGTCCGTCCGGAAGCGCACGCAGCCACAGTCCGCAGTTGCCCACTGCCGCGTCCGCCTGCTCGTCGACGATCGTGAAGGAGTAGCCCGCACCGCGGTCCCTGCTGTCCCGCTGCCGTACGATCCATGCCCGCGCCTGCTCGTGCGTCGCATCGGGCGGGAGCGATCCGATCGTCGGGACGTACGGATCCGAGGAGAGGCTGCGTGCCATCGGGATGTCCCGGTCATCGGCCCTGCGCAGGGCCACTCGCTCCCCCACGAGGGGCTGCTCCGGCCACGGCGGCAGGTTCGAGGTCATACCCCATGGTCCCTTGGATCCGCTTCCCCGTCACGCGTTCGCACCGCTCGTGAGCCGGGCTCCGGAGAATCGCGCAGACGTCCGCGTAGGCAGACGTCCACGTAGTCTGGTTCCATGAGCGAATGGACGATGCAGTCACCCTCCCGTGTCCCGACCCCGATCGACGAAGTCGCGGAGCAGCATTTCCAGGGCATGCTCGATCTGTCCCCGTCTCTGCGGATCGAAGTGGGTGCGCCCGGTCGCGACGATGAGCTCGACGACTTCTCCCCCGGCGGTCTCGCTGCCCAGGATGCGCTGAACGCCCGCACGCTCGCCACACTCGAGGCCACAGAGGCCGAGTCCCGCGCGACGGGCCTCTTCGACGAGGTCGACGCGGTGACCGCGGATGCCCTGCGCGAGAGGCTGGGACTCGAGCGGGAGCTGCACGCGCTGGGCGCGGGACTGTCCGACCTGAACGTGATCACCTCGCCCTTCCAGACGGTCCGGGAGTTCTTCGATCTGGTGCCGACGGCCTCGGAGGCGGATTGGGAGGCCAATGCCGCACGCCTGCGCGCGGTGGGCCAAGCGCTCGCCGGGCACCGCGAGTCCCTGCTGGAGGCGCGGGCGAACGGCCGGGTCGCCGCCCGCACGCAGGTCGCCGCGGTCATCGGGCAGGCGCGCTCCGCCGCCGAGGCCGCGGGACATTTCGACCGCTTCGTCGCCACCGCGAGCGGGACGGTCTCCGCCGGGCTGCTGCGAGAGCTCGAGGATGCGGCGGACACCGCCCGGACCGCCAGCGGCCGGTTCGCGGACTTCCTGCAGGAGCAGCTGCTGTCCGATGCGCCCGAGGACGACGCCGTGGGCCGCGAGGAGTATGCGCTGCGCTCCCGGATGTTCCTGGGCGCGGAGATCGACCTCGACGAGACGTACGAGTGGGGTCTCGACCTGCTCGCCTCGATCGATGCGGAGCAGCGTCAGATCGCGGAATCGCTGTACCCCGGCTCCTCCGTGCGGCAGGCGATGGAGCGGCTCGACGCGGATCCGGAGCGACAGCTGCACGGACTCGACGCCCTGCGGGACTGGATGCAGTCCACCGCGGATGACGCCACAGCGGCGATGGCCGGCACCCACTTCGACATCAGCGGCCCCGTCCGGACGATCGAGTGCATGGTGCTGCCCGATGGCACCGGCGGCATCTACTACACGCCGCCCACCGCGGACTTCTCACGTCCCGGCCGCATGTGGTGGTCCGTGCCGAAGGGTGTGGAGACGTTCTCCACGTGGCAGGAGAAGACGACGGTCTACCACGAGGGCGTTCCCGGCCATCACCTCCAGTTCGGGGCGGCGGCCATGCAGGACGGCGTCCTCAACGCGTGGCGGAAGCAGGGCGTCTGGGTGTCCGGCCACGGAGAGGGCTGGGCCCTCTACGCGGAGCGCCTCATGGACGAGCTGGGCTTCCTCGCCGATCCGGGCGACCGCTTCGGGATGCTCGACTCCCAGCGCCTGCGCGCCGCCCGCGTCTGCCTGGACATCGGCGTGCACTGCCGCAAGCAGGCCCCTGACTCGCTGGGCGGCGGCGTGTGGGACAAGCAGAAGGCGTGGGAGTTCCTCACCGCCAACGTCGCGATGGAGCGCAGCTTCCTCGAGTTCGAGCTCACCCGCTACCTGGGCTGGCCCGGGCAGGCCCCCTCGTACTCGGTGGGACAGCGGATCTGGCAGGACCTGCGGGAAGCCGTGCGGATGCGCGAGGAGTCCGCGGGGAGGGAGTTCTCGCTGCGCGACTTCCACTCGCAGGCGCTCGCGCTGGGGTCCGTGGGGCTGTCGACGCTGCAGAAGGCCATGCTCGGAGGGTTCTGACGCGGCGTTCCGGCCTCTCACCAGCAGAGGACCCTGTTCAGGCCGCGCTCTGGGAGCTAGCCTGGAGGGACTACGTCATACCCCGCAGCCGCGGATCAACTGACGGACGGGAGAGGCACCATGCCGCAGAACGTCGCAGAGAAGCTCATCCACTCGCACCTGATCGAGGGGACGCCGGAGCCCGGGAATGAGATCGGGCTGGCGATCGATCAGACCCTCACCCAGGACGCCACCGGCACGATGGTGATGCTCGAGCTCGAAGCACTGGGATTGGACCGCATCCGCACGGAGCTCTCCGTGCAGTACGTCGACCACAACCTGCTGCAGACGGATCAGAAGAACCCCGAGGACCACATGTTCCTCCAGTCCGCGGCACAGCGCTACGGACTGTGGTTCTCCCGCGCCGGCAACGGCGTGTCCCACCCGGTCCACCAGGCCCGCTTCGGCCGGCCCGGGGCCACGATGATCGGCTCCGACTCCCACACGTGCGCTGCCGGTGCACTGGGCATGCTGGCGATGGGTGTGGGCGGCCTCGAGATCGCCATGGTCATGGCCGGCGATCCCCTCTACGTCTCGATGCCCCAGGTCTGGGGCGTCGAGCTCACCGGCACGCTCCCGGACTGGGTGTCCGCCAAGGACGTCATCCTCGAGATGCTGCGGCGCCACGGCGTGAAGGGCGGTGCCGGCCAGATCATCGAGTACCACGGCGAGGGCCTGGCGCAGCTCACGGCGATGGATCGCCACGTCATCGCGAACATGGGCGCTGAGCTGGGCGCGACGACCAGTGTCTTCCCCGCAGATCGCGCAGCCCGTGACTTCCTCACGGCCGTGGGCCGCGGCGATGAGTACACGAAGGTGGTCGCGGATCCCGGTGCCGCGTACGACGTGGAGGAGCACATCGACCTCTCCAGCCTGGAGCCGCTCATCGCGAAGCCGTCATCGCCCGGGAACGTCGTCCCGGTGCGGGAGGCTGCGGGCGAGGAGGTCTTCCAGGTGGTCGTCGGGTCGTCCGCGAACCCCGGACTGCGCGACTTCGCGGTCGTCGCAGAGATCATGCGCGACCACCAGCCGCACGATCGGGTGTCCCTCGACATCAACCCGTCCTCACGTGAGATCCTCGAGGACCTCACGAAGGGCGGCTGGACGTTCGACCTCATCCGCTCCGGTGCCCGCATCCACCAGTCCGGGTGCATGGGCTGCATCGGGATGGGTCAGGCACCCGCCGTCGGGCGCAACAGCCTCAGGACCATGCCCAGGAACTTCCCCGGCCGTTCGGGCACCGACGAGGACGCCGTCTGGCTGTGCTCGCCGGAGACCGCCGCGGCCGCAGCGCTCACCGGGACGATCACGGATCCGCGCGACCTCGACATGGCGTATCCGCGACCCAGGCTGCCGGACACGTACAGCGTCAACACGCGCATGCTCCTGCCGCCGCTGGGCGAGCGCGAAGCGCGCGACGTCGAGCTGGTCAAGGGCGAGAACGTGAAGTCCCTGCCCGAGTTCGACCCGCTGCCCGATGACATGGAGCTGCCGGTGATGCTCACGGTCGGCGACGACGTGTCGACCGACGAGATCATGCCGGCGGGCTCACGCGTCCTCCCCTTCCGCAGCAACATCCCGAAGATGGCGGAGTTCGTGTACCTCCAGGTCGACGACACGTATCCGACCCGCGCCGCGGAGTCCGACGGCGGCCACGCGATCGTCGGCGGCGACAACTACGGTCAGGGCTCGTCGCGTGAGCATGCAGTCATCGCGCCGCGCTACCTGGGGCTGCGGGTGGTCGTCGCGAAGTCCTTCGCCCGCATCCACTGGCAGAACCTCGCGAACTTCGGCGTGCTGCCCCTCGAGTTCGAGGACCCGGCGGATGCTGACCGGATCTCGCGGGACGACGTACTGCGCTTCACCGGACTGCGCGCAGCGCTGGAATCGTCCACGCGGGTGCCCGCCCAGGTGAACGGCGAGGAGATCGCACTCACGCACCGCCTGTCCGCGAGGCAGGTGTCCATGGTGCTCGCCGGCGGTCGCATCGCCCACCGGGCCGGCGAAGACCCGACGATCGAGGCGAAGCCCGCTCAGCCCGAGGGGTGAGCCGCGCTCATGCGCTCCCGCGCCTGCGGGATCGCATGAACTCCCCCACCACGGCGGATCCCAGGTCGTCCGCCGACGGTGCGACGACCGTGCCGCGCACGCGGCGAGCCATCGCCTCGACGAAGCGCGCGAGGCCCCGGTCCTCGCCCAGCCGGAAGAACGTCGTCTGCACGCCCTGCCGGCCCACACGGTCCAGCTGCTCGATCGTCCGGTTGATCGTCGCGGAATCGGGCGGGTAGGAGAAGACGCCCTCGCCGCTGGGCGTGAGGTAGGCGGTGGGCTCGCCGTCCGTGACGACGAGCAGGACCGGCTGCGCTGTGGGGTGCTTCCGGAAGAACTCCCCCGCCAGCAGGAGGCCGTGATGCAGGTTCGTGCCCGGGTCGTACTCCGCGGACAGTCCCACGAGTGAGTCGAGGTCCGTCGTCCGGGCGACTCTGCCGAACGTGATGAGCGTGAGGTCATCGCCGCGGAATCGTGTGCGCACCAGATGGTGGAGGGCGAGTGCGGTGCGCTTCATCGGCAGCCACCACCCGTCCATCGCCATCGAGAACGACACGTCGACCAGCAGGACGACCGCTGCGCGCGTGCGCGCCTCCGTCTCCTGCACCTCGACGTCGTCGACGCTGATCCGCACCCCGCGTGCGGGGTCCCTGCCGTCTGCGGCCGTCCGCATGATCGCGTTGCCGACGGTCCGGGCGACGTCCCAGGGCTCCGTGTCTCCGAACTCCCATTCCCGCGTGGACCCGGTCTGCTCCCCCGCGATCCCGCTCAGTCGCGCATCGCGCTGGCCCGACCGGCCGGACAGCCGCGTCGCCACATCGCGCAGCAGCGTCTTGCCCAGGCGCTTCAGCGCCGCCGGAGACAGCCGCAGGTCACCGTCGGCACTGCGCCGCAGATAGCCCGACTCCTGCATCCGCTCCTCGATCTCCTTGAGCTTCTGCGCATCGACGACGGCATCGTCTCCCAGCTGCCGTCCCAGTGCGTCGACATCGACGTCCGACAGCGAGGAACCGGGGTAGGACTGGCTCAGCTGCTGTGCGAGGCGGTCCAGCTCCGCGAGGTCCTCGAGCGCACGGGCGCCGGCACCGATCCCGAGGCCCTCGTCACCCTCGAACTCCTCCGCACCGGTCCAGTCGAGATCGGGGCGCAGAGAGCGCAGACCCGCGTCCACGCGGTCCAGCTGGTCCTGCAGCTCCGGTGAGCCGAAGGCCTGCTGCGACAGCTGCGCGAGCTCCGCACGCTGCTCCTCGGTCATGGATGCGAGCATCCGCGCCGCCGCGGCAGAACGGCGCGCCAGCATGTCGACGAGCTCATCGAGGGTCGCGGGGTCCTCCGGCAGGAGGTCCCCGTGGGCCTCCATGAACTGCGTGAAGTCCTCGGCCGTGTCCTCGCCGCGCTCGCGCTTCTCCAGCAGGTCGCCCAGGTCGCGGAGCATATCCGCCACCCGCGTGCGGTCCTCGTCCGTCGCGTTCTCGAGCGCCTCCTTCATCCCCCGGAAGCGCGCGTCGAGCGCGTCACGGCCCAGCAGATCCTCGATCTGCGCGAACGCCTGCTGCGCGTCGGCCGACTGCCAGTCATAGCCGCGCAGCTCGGACACCGCGGCCGCGGGGGAATCCGGCAGGTTCTCCATCTGCATCTCACGGAACGTCCGGTCCGTGTCGTCCATCGTGACGTCCCGCGCGAGCTGGCCCCGCTCCGCGAGCACCGCCTCGTCGAGCAGCTTCTTCACCTGGTCGATCGTCCCGCCCAGGCTGTGGCGCTCCAGCAGCGCACGGCGAGCGCGCTGGACGTCGCCGGCGAGGTCGTCGAGACCGCGCGTGTCCGCGCCGCCCCGACGCAGATACTCCCGCAGCGCCTGGTCCGGGCCGTAGCCGGCCATGACGTCGTCGGACATCGACGCCAGCGCCTCCGACAGGTCGACCGGCGGCGCAAGGGGGTCCGGACCGCCGGTGAAGCGGCCGTACCGAGCCCTCCGGTCCTCAGCCATAGACCGACTGCCCCTCCCCCGTCGCCTTCGACAGCTTCCGTGACAGGTAGAGGCCCTCGAGCGCCAGCTCGATCGCCGCGGCGCGCTGTCCCGCCGTAGTCGCGTCGAGTCGTTCCGCAACGGTGTCGTAGAGCTCCGACTCTGCGAGGTCCGGGAGATCGTCGAGGACCTCCGCCGCGGTGACCCGCGCGCCCGTAAGGAGGGTGAGGTCGCCGTCGAAGGCGGCGACGAGCGGCCCGAGGTCGACGCCGGCGAGCCGTTCGCGGGCAGTCTCAGCCGTCGCGATCCTCAGGCCGTAGTCGAGGATGTCGCGCTCACGGCCCTCCTCGCCGGGCTCGAACTCCACCTTGCCCCGCAGCACGTCGACCACGGTGCCGAGGTCGACGGGCCGGGCGACGGCCTCGGCGTCGTCAGCCGCACCGTCGACCCCGCGGACGGCGGCCCGGTGGCGGGCGGCCGCCCCGACCGTCTCCGCAGCCGCGATCGCGAACCGTGCGGACACCCCCGACGACTGGTCGATCGCAGGTGACTCCCGCAGCCCTCTGGTGAAACGGGCGATGATCTCGAGGAGGTGGTCGGGCACCTCCGCGGCGAGTGCGGCCTCCTGCCGGATGATCGCGATCTCACCGGCGAGGTCGTCCGGGTAGTGGGTGCGGACCTCCGCACCGAACCGGTCCTTGAGCGGCGTGATGATGCGGCCGCGGTTCGTGTAGTCCTCCGGGTTCGCGGAGGCGACGACGAGCACGTCCAGGGGCAGGCGCAGCACATAGCCGCGGATCTGCACATCGCGCTCCTCCATGACGGTCAGCAGCGCGACCTGGATGCGCTCCGCCAGGTCGGGCAGCTCATTGATCGCGACGATGCCGCGGTGCGCGCGGGGCACCAGGCCGAAGTGGATCGTCTCCGGGTCGCCCAGGCTGCGGCCCTCTGCGACCTTCATCGGGTCGACGTCGCCGATCATGTCTGCGACGGAGGTGTCCGGTGTGGCGAGCTTCTCGACGAACCGCTCCGACCGGTGCCGCCACACGATGGGGAGGGCATCGCCGTCCGCCGCGGCTCGCGTCCGAGCCGCCGCGGTGATCGGCAGGAACGGGTCCTCGGAGAGGTCGGTGTCCGCGATCGCGGGCGACCATTCGTCGAGCAGGTGCGTCAGCGCGCGGAGGAGTCGGGACTTGCCCTGTCCCCGCTCGCCCAGCAGCACGATGTCGTGGCCCGCGATGAGTGCGCGCTCCACCTGGGGCAGCACCGTGGCCTCGAACCCGTGGAGGCCCGGCCACGGGTCCTCACCGGCAGCGAGCTTCGCCAGCAGATTGGTGCGGATCTCATCGCGCAGCGAGCGATACCGGTATCCCGCGGCACGGAGCCCGCCCAGAGTGGTGATGTCAGACGGGCGGGAGTCTGCGGTGGGCTGCGCGTCGACGGGTGAGAGGACTTCATCGTGGGTGCTCACACCTCCACGCTAGACCGGTTCCGGGCGGGGGTCGAGGGGGTGGGACGGTCCACTCGACGAACCGCACGCGGACTCAGGCGCGGTCGGCGTCAACCCACTCCCGACCGGCCATGCCGTGCTGTCCGGCATAGGCCGCCCTGCGCGGCTGCTCCCAGCCCGCCAGCAGCTCGTCGTCGAGTGCGAACACCTCGACGCCCAGCGGGTGGCACACGCTGAGCGCATCGCCCGCGTCCTCACCGAACATCGGCACGGAGAGGTCCCCGCCGGGACACGTCGACAGCGCCACGAGCAGGTCGAACTCGGCGAAGAACTCGAAGTGGTCGCCCTGCTGCGCCGGGCAGGTCTTCATGAAGTACTCATCGCGGTCGTTGAGGCCGGTGCACTGGAAGACGTTGAGGACGTCGTGGACGTCGAACTCCGTGAGCGAATGCAGGGCGATGGCGCGGGTGAGGTTCGAGTGGCAGTGGTAGTCGAAATCCTCTCCCTCGAGCATCCGGTTGACGTAGGGGTCGCAGCGGGTGCCCAGCAGATCGTGGACGCGGCCGCCCTCCGAGTCTTCGCCGTAGTCGCGCAGCGAGTCTCCGGTGATCGTCACCATCGGCCGCAGGAAGGGCAGCGTGGACCACAGGCGGTCGAACTCGGTGACGTGCGCGGCCTGGAGCTGACGGGTCCGCGCAGCCCACATCCTCTCCCTCGGATCCGCCAGGCTCCAGATGTTCAGGTCCGCCACCTGCGGGCCCTCGATGGTGGTGATGCGGCAGACGTGCCCGGCAGGCACGACCCATGCTCGACCCGAGCGGATGGGCACCGTCAGGTCCTCCACCAGACTCTGCTGCTGGGGCGAGCGATCCCGGATCGCCGTGTAGAAGGCCCGGTCGACATCGAGCGGACCTCCGGGCACGGACTGGTACGCGGCTGCTGTCAGATCCATCGTGGCTCTCCCTCGTCGGCCTGCGGCCTGTCGGTCCGGTCCGGTCTCATCCGGTCCCGCCCGGAATCCCAGGTCCCTTCCGGTCCGGCCCGGAGGCACTCGTCCGCTCCAGGCTGTCAGCTCTGGGCTGTCGGTTCCAGGAACTCCCTCTTGATCTCGCGCTTGCGGATCTTGCCCGCCGCGTCGCGCAGCTGTCGCGTCGTGCCGACGATGTGGCGCAGCCTCTTCACCTTCGACAGGTGCTCGGTGAGGAATCCGTCGAAGTCTTCGGGGACCTCGCCATCGGCGGTCTCGATGATGAGAGCGGGAACGGAGCCCAGGTCCTCGTCCGGGATCCCCACGCAGCAGGAGGCGAGGACGGCGGGGTGCATATCACTGACCGCCTCCACTTCTGCCGGGTAGACGTTCACACCACCCACCAGCAGCATGTCGGATCGCCGGTCGGTGAGGTACAGGTAGCCGTCCTCGTCCACCCGTCCGATGTCTCCCACCGTCTCCCACTGGTCCTCGGCGGACTCCGCCTCGGCGCCCAGGTAGTGGTACGACGGCGGCTCGCCGACGCCTCGCCGCAGCCAGACCTCGCCCGTCTCCCCGACCGGGACCGGGTTGCCGTCGTCGTCACGGATACTCACCTCGCCCACCTTGGGAGTCCCGACAGAGCCCGGGTGCTCGAGCCATTCCGCGCCGGTGAGCGCAGTCGCCGCCTGCCCCTCCGTGGGTCCGTACAGCTCGTAGATCACGTCTGCACCCAGCCAGTCGATCCATGCGCGCTTGAGCCACTGCGGGCATGGGGCCGCGACGTGGAAGAAGGTCTCCACGGATGACAGGTCGTAGCCGAACTTCACGTCGTCGGGCAGCTTCCAGATGCGCTGCATCATCGCGGGCACCGCGTAGACCCACGTGGCGCGGTGCTTCTCGATCATGACCAGCGTGGTCTCCGGGTCGAAGCGCTCCATGAGCACCGTCGTGTTCCCCAGGGTGAGTGCGGCGAGCGCGTCGCTGAAGGAGGCGTTGTGGTAGAGCGCCGCAGTGATGAGGCAGACGCCGTTCTCCGGCACACCCATGACTCTGCCCAGCTGCGCGATCGCCGCAGGATCGCCAACGGCCCCGGAGACGATGAGCTTGGGTCGGCCCGTGCTGCCGCCGGACGTCGGGGACTTGAGCTGGGGTGAGACCACGGCCGGCAGCGGGTCCGCGGAGAGCTCGTCGGCCGCGCTCAGGTCTGTGATCCGCGGGACCGACAGCGCCCGGTCGGTCGTGTCGACGGCCAGTGCGGGGCTACCCACTTCGACGATGGCGTCGAGCTCGCTCTGCACGAGCTTGTCGGACACCGGCATGGGGACCGCACCGATCTTCCACGCAGCGATCGCCGCGTGCATGATGAGCGAGCCGATGCGCGACGAGATGAGCACGAAGTCCCCGACCTCCGCCCCACGCTCCTGGAAGCGCCGGGCGAGCTGGTTCGTGCGAGCCTCCAGCTGGGCGAAGGTGCTGGTACCGGTCGCGTCGATGAGTGCTGTGACCTCCCCGCGTGATGCGGCGAGAGCCTCGAACTGCTCCTGGAACGTCGCACGGACGTCCACGTCGAGCAGCGGCGCATCCGTCGCCGCCGTCGACTGCTGCGCCTGCGTGGATCCCTGTGTCGCGGATTGCTGTGTCACGGTATCGAGCCCCTCTTGCTCCGGCGGCCACAGCGTTCTCGTCGCGACTCTGCTGACGCGCGTGTGTGCCTCTCACCTGCAGATTAGGGTGTGGAATCGAACGAGGTCAATCCGACCGGTTCCTTTGCTACACTCACAAGTGAAGCTTGTTTCATTTTTTTCGGGCTTCGTCCTTTCCGCATTTGATTCAAAGGTGAACACATGAAAAGGGCACTTCAGCCATGGTCCGCACGGTCGCGAGCCGTCACCGCCACAGCCGCCGTCGCGGCGCTCAGCCTGGCTCTCTCCGCGTGCGCCGGCAGTGCCGGCGCGGGAGGCTCATCCGGCGATGCCGGCGACGGCTATGAGTACGGGGCCCCACAGGAGGACATCGACGCCGCCATCGCGGACCTCGACCCGGTGACGATCAACTATCAGATCCCGGCGACGTCGATGGAGTCACCGCAGTCCCCGATGGGCACGAACTTCAAGGAGGCCGTCGAGGAGCGGTCCGGCGGGAAGATCACGGTCGATCTCGCCTGGAACCAGTCGATCGCCACCTACGACGAGATCCACGACGCCCTCGCCGACGGTCGCGTCGACATGGCCTTCACACTCCCCGTGTACGACCCGGCCCGGTTCCCCGCCTTCAACGCGCTCAACGACATGCTGGGCGGCGATCCGTCCTCCCCCATGCTCGGCGAGATGATCGTGAACACCGTCGCAGCGGACGTCGCCTGGAAGACACCGGAGATCCTCGCGGAGCTCGAGGACAACGGCGTGACGCCCTTCGTCCCGGTGATGGCATCGAGCAACTACTACTCGATCTGCACCGAACCCGCGCCTGATCTGGACGATTGGCAGGGCCTGCAGGTGCGCGTGGGGTCTCCCGCGGCGAACGACATGGTCGATCATGTGGGAGGCACCCCGGTGTCGATCGCGGGTGTCGAGGCCTATGAGGCGCTGCAGCGCGGGACCATCGACTGCACGCTCGCCGTTCTGTCCGACGTCGTCCAGGGCGGGTTCTTCGAGGTCGCCCCGACTCTGGGCTACCCGACGGAGACGAGCTTCCCCCGAGTCTCCGGCGCGATCCTCACCGGATCGGGTGTCGAGCAGCTTCCGCTGGCCTACCAGCAGATCCTCTTCGACTCCTTCGACCACTACTACCAGGGCAGCCTGGAGTCGGGGATCGACAGCAAGGTCGATGCGATCACGATCGTGAATGAGACCGGCGTCGACATCGAGGAGGCATCGTCCGACCTCCAGGACGAGGTCCGCTCGTTCGCAGAGCTCACGCGCGACGAGGTCGCGGAGTCCGGCATCATCGGCGACGACATCGTGGAGCGCCTCGACGCATCACGCGAGCACTGGACCTCGACGGTCGAAGAGATGGGCTACGAGGAAGCCGGCGAATTCGCCGAATTCGATGAGTGGTACGACCCGGAGACCGACTACACGCCGCTCGCCACGGCTCTGTTCGAGGAATCCATGCTGGAGCACCGGCCCAGCTGATCAGGCTGATCAGGCTGGCGAACCAGCGCCTGGCGCGGCTCCCCTCAGAGGTGTCGCGCCAGGCGCTTCTCCACGAGCACGGACAGCCAGGTGGCCGGGATCGAGATGCTCGCGTAGATCAGACCTGCGAGCACGAAGAGCGTCATGTACTTGAAGCTCATCGTCGCGTTCGTGTACGCCTGGCTCATGAGCTCCGGCACTGCGACGGTGTAGGCGAGCGACGTCATCTGGAAGAGGATGACGGCGAATCCCATGAGTGACGGCAGAGCGATCCGCCACCCCTGTGGGATCACGATGTAGCGCAGGGTGTCCCACTGCGTCATGCCCAGGGCCATGGACCCCTCGACCTCTCCGCGGGGGACGGCTGACAGTCCCCCGCGCAGGTACTCCGCGCAGTACGCGGCCGTCGTCCATGTGAGGGCGAGCGTCGCGGATGTGAGGGCGGAGAGGGTGAGACCGGCCGTCGGCAGTCCGAAGTACATGAACTGCAGCATGACGAGGGCGGGCGCACCGCGTCCGACTTCGACGAACGCGATCGACACCCAGCGCACGGGCTTGTTCGCCGAGCGGGTCCCGAAGGACAGCAGGGTCGCGAGCGGGAGTCCGAAGAGCAGCGACAGCCCGGTGAGCGCGAGGCTGACACGCAGCCCGCCCAGAAGCGCGGGCAGGAACTGAACGGCGTCGGAGAAGAAGGTCATTGCGCCACCGTCCTGCTGAGTCGCTCATCCGCCATCCGCGACAGCAGCCCCACGGGAACGCTGACGAGGATGTAGACCGCGGCCGCCACCATGAAGACCGTGATGCCCTCTCCGGACGTGCGCGCGTAGTTGCCGGATGCGAACACCATCTCAGCGACTCCGATCGTCGACGCGATCGACGAGTCCTTCAGCAGCCCGATCCCATAGGTCGTGTACCCGGGGATCGCGACGCGCCACGCTTGCGGTGCGATGACCGCGCGCCAGAGGTCCACGTTCGTGAACCCGAGCGCACGTCCCGCTTCGTACTGACCCGCGGCGACGGAGGACACTGCACCGCGGAAGATCTCCGCGAGGTAGGCGCCGGACACCAGGCCCAGCCCCAGTACGGCCGCACCGAACGGAGAGAGCTTCGCCGGGCCGATCGTCACGCCGTAGTAGAAGATGAACAGCCACACGACGATCGGCACGCCGCGGAGCAGGTCGATGACCCCTCTGGAGAGCAGCCAGAGGATGCGGTACTTCGACAGCGTGCCCGCAAGCAGCGGTACGGAGACGGCGGTGCCGATGACCAGGGCGACGAACGTCACCCCGAGGGTGAGCGGAATGCCGGAGAGGACTGCCTGCAGCATCGGCATCACCTCTGCAGGACAGCACGCAGGAAGTCCTGCGTGCGCGGGTGGTTCGGGTCCTCCATGATCCGCTTCGGATCCCCCTGCTCGATGATCCGCCCGTCCGCCATGACGACGAGGTCGTCCGACACAGTGCGGGCGAAGCCCATCTCGTGCGTCACGACGATCATCGTCATGCCGTCGTTCGCCAGTTCGTGCATCACCTCGAGCACTTCGACGCCGACTTCGGGGTCGAGCGACGAGGTGGGCTCATCGAACAGCATCACAGTGGGTTCGAGAGCGAGCGCCCGGGCGATCGCGATCCGCTGCTGCTGGCCTCCCGAGCACCGATTCGGATACTGGCTGCCCTTGTCCCCCAGGCCCATGCGCGTCAGCAGCTCGTGCGTCTTCTGCTCCGCCTCCGCCTTGGACCGACCGAGGATGCGCTGCTGGGGCAGGGTCACATTCCGCATCACCGACATGTGCGGGAAGAGGTTGAAGTGCTGGAAGACCATCCCGGCCTCACGCCGCAGGGCGTAGAGCTGACGATTGGTGAACCTCGACTCCGCGTCGATGCGATGTCCGCTGATGTCGATGGTCCCGGAATCAGGCCGCTCCAGCAGGTTCAGGCACCTGAGCACCGTCGACTTCCCCGCCCCTGACGGCCCGATCATCGCGGTCACCGTGCCCTCGAGGACTGTCATGTCGATGTCCTCGAGGACGACGTTGTCGCCGAACGACTTCGCCAGGTGCCGGACCGTCACCTTCGCGTCGCGCCCCGGGAAGCGCTCTTCCGGCAGATCGATCACTGGATCTCCTCCGTCCCTCCGTGCATGACGCGGTCGATCAGCCGATGAGGCGAGGTTCGCCCGTATCCGCCGATTCCGCTGGGAGGCCGTGGGATTCGAGGACCTCCGCGATCGTTCCGTCCTCGTGCGCGGTCGCGACCCATTCGTTGAGGGCCTCCGTCATCGCATCGTTGTCCTGGGTGTGTGGGAAGGTGATCTGCGCGGGCTCCACAGAGGCGGCGACCCGGTCATCCGACTCCACCGTCTCCACGGTGTACTCGTCGTTGTCCTTGAGCCGTTCGCCCGCAGATCCGAAGCTGTCCAGACCGACGTCGATGCGACCGGCGTCCAGGTCCGCCTGCATCTCCACCGCTGACGGGTAGATCGTGAAGCTGTCCCCCAGCACCTCGTTCATGTCCGTCACCCAGAGGTACCCGTCGACGCTGCCGACGTTCATCTCCTCCATGTCGGCGATGCTCGTGACGCCGTCTGCTGAGATCGATGCCATCGTGTCGACGTAGACCGGATCCCCGAGTCCCACGACGGCGTCGCGCTCCTCCGTGCGATAGAACGCGCCGGTCGCCATGTCCGCCCGGTTCTCCGTGACAGCCGGGATCGCTCCGGCGTACTGGGTCTGCATCCAGTTCACCGATTTGCAGTTCGCCTCCGCGAACGCCGCGACGTAGTCGATGTCGGCGCCCACGGGTTCGCCGTCTGCGTACTGCGTGAACGGCGGCAGCTCTGGAACGGACACGGTGAGCGTCCCGTCCGTGATGGTCTCGAACTCGGACGCCGGCGTGCAGTCCTCTGCGACGTCCGTGTCTCCTCCGGAGCTCTCGCAGCCGCTGAGCACGAGCGCTGCGACGCCGACCGCGCCGGCGTAGGACATGAGCTTCTTCATCGTTCTCTCCTCGTCATTGAGAATCGTGGTGTGTACTACGTCACGTGTTATCGATAACCTTAGACTGAAATTCGGCTGACCCACAAGAAGAGGCACGAAGGATTCCGGGTCCGGCGAGGGACGGAACGGGACGAGGAGAACATGGTGACGAGCAGAGCAGTCCGACTTCAGGCGCCGAAGACGCTGCGGCAATCGACGTTCGACCTGGTGAAGCGCTCCATGCTGGACGGCGAGTACCTCTCCGGGCAGATCCTGTCCGCGAACTCACTCGCGGCGGAGCTCGGGATCTCGAACTCCCCCGTGCGCGAAGCGCTCATGGACCTCACGTCCCTGGGGCTCGTCGAAGTCGTGCGGAACCGCGGCTTCCGCGTGCGGCAGATGACCGAGCAGGATCGGCAGGAAGTGCTGGAGATGCGCAGGATCGTCGAGGTCTCGACGATGGAGCGACTCACCGAACGCGGAGTGTCCGATGACGAGCTCACGATCGCAGACGGACTCGCCCACGACTTCGTCTCGCTCCTGCGCGAGGAGCGCGTGCGCGATCACCTGGACGCCGACCATCGATTCCACATGTACCTGATCGGTCTGCTGGGGAACTCACGCATCTCGCAGACTGTGGAGAACCTCCGCGATCAGACGCGGATCTGCGGAGCATTCGTCGACATCCCGCTCGACACGCTCCAGACGTGTGCCGATGAGCATCTCGATCTCATCGACGCACTGCGATCGCGGGATCGTCTGCTCGTCAGATCCCTCATGGAGCGACAGCTCGAGTTCGCAGCGGCCCGCGGCGCGCTCACGCACGGCGGCGGTGACGCCGCGGCCCCGCTGGCGGTGCCGCTTCGGGCGGACACCGCGACGATCCCACGGTGAACCCCGCTGTCCTCAGGCGATCGTGCGCTTCCTGCCCCGCAGGTCGTCGGGGAAGCGATCGCGGGCGTAGGTGATCGAGTCGTACCCGTGCGGCTCGGGCTGTCCGTCCTCGCCGAGGCCCACGAACACGATCTTGTCGATCGAGAGGATCGTGTCACCGGTGATGATGTTCCGCACCTCGCAGCGCATCGTGAGAGACGTGCGGCCGAAGTGCACACCCTGCAGACCGATCTCGAGGATGTCGCCCTGGGTCGCGGACGACACGAACTCGATCTCTGAGATGTACTTCGTGACGATCCGCTGATTGCCCAGCTGGATCATCGCGTAGACGACTGCTTCATCATCGATCCACCGCAGGAGGCTGCCGCCGAACAGTGTGCCGTTCGCATTGAGGTCCTCCGGTCGCACCCACTTGCGGGTGTGGAAGTTCATCGAGTCGAAGAGGTCCTCTCCGTGGGGACCCTGGTGAGGCTGTGCGTCGGCCATCGTGGACCGACCTCCTTTCAGCATGGCGCACCTGCGCAGTGGGTGCGGACGAGGATGACGTGTGCCAGCGCCGGGCGAGGCGTGGGGGCGGTGTGAGCGAGGACTAGGCGAGGTCGCGGCGCAGGTCCTCTGCGATCGTGAGAGCCGTGGCGGTCTGCGCGTCCGTCGCTCCGTACTCCGGCAGGCAGTCGGTGAGGAGGACGACGACCTGGTCGGCGAGCACCCGGTCTTCCAGCACCGGCACCCGGCGTCCGTCCGCGCGCAGGGCGGACAGGTGGGCGAGTGCCTCACGGATGCGCGTGCGCCGTCCCCCGTCCAGCTGCGGCGTCGACAGGCCCATGACGCGAAGACGAAGGCGGCGGACCTCCTCCAGGAGGGCCGCCGCCGCCATGTCCGTCTTCATCGTCTGCCTGTGGGACCCGTCAGTTCGACCGGAAGTAGGACAGCAGGCGCAGGATCTCGATGTACAGCCAGACGAGGGTCACCATGAGCGAGAACGCGCAGACCCACGAGTACTTCTCCGGGATCTTGTGCCGCACACCCTCTTCGATCATGTGGAAGTCCGCGACCAGCGTGAGCGCGGCGAGGATGACCGCACCACCGGAGATGAGGACACCCAGCGGCATCGACATGCCCAGGATCGTGATCTCCATCGTGCGGGCGTTCATGTCGCCGCCGGAGGCCATCGCGAAGCCGAAGTTCACCAGCGAGAACACCGCATAGCCGCCCACGGCGAGCATGAGGAACTTCATGAAGCGGGGGCTCATGCGGACGATCTTGAACTTGAACAGCGCGAACATCACGAGGAAGACGCTGAGGGTGCCGAGCACCGCCTGCATGACGATGCCGTCGTAGGCGTTCTCGAACATGCTCGAGATGCCGCCGAGGAACACACCCTCGATCGCTGCGTAGGTCAGGATGAGGCCCTTGCTGGGCTCCTTCTTGAACGCGATGATCAGTCCGATCACCAGCGCCACGATCGCAGACGGCAGCGCCAGCATCGGCATGATCCAGCCGACGACCGCGCCGGCCAGCAGAACCGCGAAGCAGAAGGCGGTCTTCATGAGGACGTCGTCGAAGGTCATCGACCGTTCTGCGACGGACGGGGCCTGGTACGACGGTGCGTCGTACATCTGCTGCAGCTGCTCTCCGGACGGAGCGGGGATGCGGTTCTGCTCCTGCCCCGCCCGAATTCCGTCGTTGAGGCCGCGGCGCACGAGCGGATTGCTCATCGGGATCCTTCCCATCGAAGATCGTGTTCCAGTCGAGTCCATTCTATGGATGAACCCTGCATCACTTCACAGAATTCCCGACCCGTGGACCGATCGTGACGGCTGCGTGACCTGCGCGGGGCGCGCAGCCGTCCTGCGGTGCCGGCCCGGGCCGGATCGCTCGGTCAGTACGAGAGCGGCGAACCCGGTCCGAAGGGGATGCCCAGCGCCCACCAGGCGAAGAAGAACGTGGTCCAGCACAGCCACATCGTGATACTCAGCGGGATGGTGAGCGACAGGAGCGTGCCGATGCCGGCGTCCTTCTTGTAGCGCTGCACGAAGCCCAGGATCATGATGAAGTACGGGCTCATCGGCGACACGATGTTCAGTGTGGAGTCGCCGATCCGGTACATGGCCTGAGTGACCTCCGGGCTGATGCCCAGCAGCATGAGCATCGGGACGAGGATGACGCTCAGCAGGGTCCACAGGCCGGTCCCCGACGTGATGAACAGTGCCCCCATCCCCACCAGCACGGAGCCGCCCAGGAGGATCACGAACGGCCCCGCATCGACGCTCTCGAAGAACTGCGCGCCGTTGATGGCGAAGATCTCGCCCAGGGACGAGGCCTTGAAGACGGCGAGGAACTGGGAGGCCGCGAAGAACAGGACCATCACCTGGACGAACGGACGTACGCCCTCGGCCATCATGTTGGGGATCGTCTCCCACTTCCGGATCGAGCCGGTCACCACTCCGTACGCGATGCCGAGGACGAAGAAGCCCACGCCGACGATCGCGGCGATGCCGGCCATGAGACCTGATTCAGGCCCGAAGCCGCCCTCTGCGTCGCGGAGGAACGAGGCCTCCGGCAGCGCCAGGACGATGACGAGACCGATGCCCAGGACCATGGTGATGAGGGCCGCGATCATCCCGCGCTTCTCCGTCGTGGTCGCCCCGCGGGCGAACGACTCGTGGTCGTCCACGCCGTCGTCCGCGTCCTCGTCGACGATCAGCTGCTCGCCGCGCTTGTTGAGGAGGAGCTCCGTCACGAGGGTCACCGCGAACGCGACGACGAACATCGAGGCGAAGTTGAAGTACAGGTTCGCGACCGGGGTGACGACGTACGATTCGTCGATGATCTGCGCCGCAGACGTGGACAGGCCGCCGAGGATGGCGTCGAGCGAGTTGACGAACGGCGCGGCGGAGTAGCCGCCGGCCGTGGCCGCGTAGGCCACCGCGCAGCCGATGATCGGGTTGCGGCCCACCGCCTTGAACGCGATGCCACCCAGTGGGATGACGATCATATACGCGGCGTCCGATGCCATCGACGCCGCGGAGCCCACGAGCGCGACGATCACCGTGACCCACCGCGGCGAGGCGGACCGCAGAGCAGCCTTCATGAGCGCGGGGATGAGCCCGGACTGCTCCGCCACTGCGACACCGAACAGCACGACGAGGACCAGCCCCAGAGCCGGGAACGTCACGTAGTTCGTCACGGCGTTGGACACCAGGTCGCGCAGCGATTCCGCCGCGAAGAGGTTGACCGCGACGACCTCCTCGCCCGTGGCCGGGTTCACGACCGAGGTGCCCAGGCCGGAGAACACCGCGGACAGGATCATGACGAGGAGCGCGAGGCCCAGGAACAGCCAGAATGGATGCGGCAGCCTGTTGCCGGCCTTCTCGATGACGATGAGGGCCCGCATGAGGGGGCCGAGCCGCTCCTCACCTGTCACGCGTGCGGGGCTGGGGCGATCGGCCGTGGAACCGGACACGGTTACTCCTCAGGACGGAGGGCGATGGAGCTGCCCGCACCGCGGCAGGGTGGACCCGAGCACCCGGCGGCGGACAACGGGGTCACTGTACTCGCTGCGATCGCCGCACGCACGCGTCCGACGACGCGCGACGCCCTGCAGCGCACGTGACAACGTGCCCTGCAGGGCGTCGGATCAGTCGCCCGGAGCGGCCGGGTCAGCTCAGTGAGCGGACGGGTCGGCTCACGAGTCGATCTCCCCTCGGATGAAGGCCTCGATCGCAGCGTGCGCCGCGTCGTCGTCCTGCTGCTTCGGGGGCGACTTCATGAAGTACGAGGAGGCGCTGATGAGCGCTCCGCCGATGCCGCGGTCCAGACCGATCTTCGCTGCTCGCACGGCATCGATGATGACACCGGCGCTGTTGGGCGAATCCCACACTTCCAGCTTGTACTCGATCGAGACGGGGGCATCACCGAAGTTGCGTCCCTCGAGCCGCACGAACGCCCACTTGCGGTCGTCCAACCACTCGACGTAGTCGGAGGGGCCGATGTGGACGTCGCGCTCCGCGAGGTCGACGCTGGTGTTGGACGTGACCGCCCGGGTCTTCGAGATCTTCTTCGATTCGAGCCTCTTGCGCTCGAGCATGTTCTTGAAGTCCATGTTGCCGCCGACGTTCAGCTGGTACGTGCGATCGAGCACGACGCCGCGGTCCTCGAACAGCTTCGCCATGACGCGGTGGGTGATGGTCGCACCGATCTGGCTCTTGATGTCATCGCCGACGATCGGGACGCCCGCCGCCTTGAACTTGTCGTCCCACGACTTGGTGCCCGCGATGAACACGGGAAGCGCGTTCACGAAGGCGACCTTGGCATCGACCGCGGCCTGCGCGTAGAACTCCGTCGCCTCCTGCGAGCCGACGGGCAGGTAGCAGACGAGGACATCGGCGCGCGCGTCCCGCAGGGCCTGCGCCACATCGACGGGCTCATCATCGGATTCGACGATGGTGTCGCGGTAGTACTCGCCCATCCCATCGAGCGTCGGACCGCGCTGCACGGTCACACCGGTCGGCGGGACGTCCGCGAGCTTGATCGTGTTGTTCTCGCTCACGTGGATCGCCTCTGCGATGTCCTGGCCGACCTTCTTGCCGTCGACATCGAAGGCCGCGACGAACTCGAGGTCGCTCACGTGGTAGTCGCCGAACTGGACGTGCATGAGCCCAGGGACCTTCTGGGCGGGATCCGCGTCGCGATAGTATTCCACGCCCTGGATCAGCGAACTCGCGCAGTTGCCCAGGCCCGCGATGGCGACCCGAATCGGATTCTCAGCCACAGTCTCGTACTCTCCTCAAAATCTTCAGAATGCCCGAGGGGTGCGAGCACACGCGATCGATCGCGGTGCAGAGCGGATGACCGTCCGGGCGCCAGCTCATCTTAGTCCTCCGTTCACCTGCTGAGCGAACCAGGATCCGAAGGAGGCGCCGTTCTGTTCCTCAGCTCACGACGAGTGGTTCCAGCACCACGTCCGGGTGGGCGCGCTCAACCCCCTGCAGCCGCCACCGGTCGGAGAACAGCGCGAGCAGCTCGCCGTCCGACCGGGACAGCACCTCGACGTTCCGCTCGCGCGACAGGGTCGGCACCGAATCGCGCACGGTGCGCCGTGCGATCGAGAAGTTGAGCCGCTCCAGTTCGCAGGGCGCGTTGAACTCGTTGACCATGCGGTCCTCGGCCACCTCGAACTGCATCGGGCCGACCGCCCCCAGCACCGGCGCCTGGTCGCCGCGCAGGTCGCTGCGCAGCACCTGGATGACGCCTTCGTGATCGAGCTGCTCGATGCCCTTGCGGAACTGCTTGTACTTCGAGGAGTCCTTCGCGCGGATCACCATGAAGTGCTCCGGCGAGAACGTCGGGATGCCCGGGAACACGACCTTGCGGTCCAGGTACAGCGAGTCCCCCACGCCCAGCGCGGAGGCGTTCACCAGACCGACGACGTCACCGGGGAACGCCTCGTCGACCGCTTCCCGGTCGCGCCCGAACACCTGCTGCGCGTACTTCGTGGCGAACGGCTTGCCGGTGTTGGCGTGGGTGACGACCATGCCGCGCTCGAAGACGCCGGAGCACACCCGCACGTACGCCAACCGGTCGCGGTGGTTGCTGTCCATGCCGGCCTGCACCTTGAAGACGAAGCCGGAGAAGGGCGCATCCACGGGGCGCGGCTCCTCGTTCACGTCGGGCCGCGGTTCGGCCGCCGGTGCGATGGCGACCAGGGTGTCGAGGAGCTTGTGCACGCCGAAGTTCAGGACGGCCGAGGCGAACAGCACCGGCGTGGTGCGCCCGGCCAGGTACGCCTCCTGATCGTGGTCCTGCTCCTCCAGCTCCAGCAGCTCCGCCTCATCGACCGCGGTCGTCCACGTCTCGCCCTCGAGCTGCTGCGCAGCCTCCGGAGCGAACGTCTCCTCACCCGCGATGCTGGCGCCGCCGCTGTCGCGCGTGTACTTGGTGTACTCGCCGGTGAGCCGATCGAGCACGCCGCGGAAGTCGCCCGACTGCCCGACGGGCCAGGTCAGCGGCGTCGGCAGCATTCCGGTGCGCTCGTGGATCTCGTCCATGAGCGCGAGCGGCTCGTGGCCCGCGCGGTCCCACTTGTTGATGACGGTGACGATGGGGATGCCGCGGTGCTTGCAGACCTCGAACAGCTTCATCGTCTGGACCTCGAGCCCCTTGGCCGCGTCGACGAGCATGACCGCGCTGTCCACGGCGGACAGCACGCGGTAGGTGTCCTCGGAGAAGTCCGCGTGGCCCGGGGTGTCGAGCAGGTTGAAGACGACGTCGTCGTACTCGAACTGAAGGGCCGCGGACGTGATGGAGATACCGCGCTCCTGCTCCATCGACATCCAGTCGGACACGGTGGAGCGACGGCCCGCCTTGCTGTGGGTCGCGCCAGCCGTGCCGATCGCGCGGGCATGGAGGGCGAGCGCCTCCGTGAGCGTCGATTTGCCGGAGTCGGGGTGCGAGATGACGGCGAAGGTGCGTCGACGCTTCGCCTGCCCGCGGACGGCAGCGGGTGTGTGGGACGAGGATGAGGGGCCAGAGTTCACCGCACCAGTGTAGGCAGGTGGTGTCCAGCGGGAACATCTAGGCTGGTCGCCGTGAGCACAGAGCACGGATCCCCAGCACCCGGTGACGACCGCACGGACGACCACGCGGACGACGAACTCACGGTCGTCGCGCGTGACCCCCACAGGCGCGCCCGCCTGCTCCGATACCTCCCGCTGGTGCTCGCCGCGGTCGTGAGCGTCCCGCTCCTGTGGCTGTCGATCGCGTTCTCGCTCGAGGTGTCCATGATCGCGGTCTACATCCTGCAGCTGGGCGCCGGCGGCTGGGCCGTCTTCGGGGTCGCGCTCATGAGCCTGGGCGGCTTCATCTGCCTCGTGGGAGCGCTCGTCTGCCTGTTCGTCGGATGGCGGCGGGACACGTGGCGCTGGCGGTGGATCTGGGCCGGCGCCACGGTGCTGGCTGCGGGATTCATGCCGTTGCTGGGCCTGGTCACCGGCACCTTCTGGGAGTGATCCCCGCTTGGTAATGGCCCCCGCTCAGGACTGATCCCCACCCTCACATCGCGGTGAGCGCCTTGGCGATCCTCTGCTCCGACACCTTGCCCATGGCTCCCAGCGCCGGGGCGAAGAGGCTCAGCCTGAGCTCCTCCTGCTGGAAGAGGATCGCGTGCCACCCCTCCCCCGGTCCGCCGGCCGGTCTGCCGGGTCCGCTCGCAGCCGCGCCCGCTTCCACAACGGCACCCAGCCGGGCGGCACGGCCCAGACCGGCGACCTCGGGATGCGCCGTCTGCAGCTTCTTCGACACTCCTGCCTCGGACCCCAGGACGCGGTCCATGAGCTGACGGTCGCGCGGCGGCTGGTCGACCATCGCGTCGACGCGCACGTTCGCCGCCTCCACCCACCGCGGCAGCCGCAGCAGCGCGGCCTCGCTGAGTCCGGCGATCGCAGGGGCGGTCCCCATCGCGTCGCGCCAGTCCTTCACGTCCGCGAGGTTCGCGAGGATCACCAGCGACGACGCCTTCGTCACCTTCGTATCGAGCGTCGTCATCCCCGTGAGGGCTGCGATGAGCGCGGGCACCAGCTTCTCGAGCCGAGTCGTGAGTCCGCCCTGCGCGGAGCGGACGAGCGCCTCCGTCTCGGGTGCAGTCCCCGGCTCCCCCGCCGAGGCCGGACCGCCTGCCGCCGCGCTCGCACCGCCCGCGTCGGCTGGGTGCGCGTACGTGCCGTCCGGTCCGATGCCGGCTGCCGCGACCTCCCCGCGCGCGGCGACGCGCAGGACCGCCTCCAGCAGCGCGTCCGAAGTCTTCTGGTGCCCCGCGAGCACCAGCTTCTCCTGCGTGCTCAGGTGCTCCTTCGCATACGCGAGGACCGCCGAGGCGCCGGCCCGCACCCGGTCCACCAACTGCTCCCGCGTGGGCACCGGCTCCCGGGCCGCACGCGTCGACCGTGCGGCTCCCTGCGCCGATCCTCCGGCCCCCGCGCCCGAGGTCCCCTGCCCTGCACGTCCAGCGGCCGGCTGTCCGCGGCCGGCCTGATTGGCCTGACCAGCAGGACCGGACGGTCCGGACGGTCCGGCGCCGTTGCGTCGGGAGCCGGCTGCGGCCTCGGCCGCGGTTCGAGCGTTCCCGCCGCCCGACCGTCCGCCCGCCGCAGCGGACTCCCGGGCGAGCGCCTTCTGCGCCCGCGCGGCCTCGCGTCTGCGCTGATCTGCTTGGAGCGCGGCCAGGTCGAAGCCCTCTGTGAGCACCCGGCGGCCGCGCTGCAGGCGGAAGCGGAGCCTCAAGTGCGCGGGTACTCGCGCCCAGTCGAAGTCGGCGGGTGACACCGTGATCGGATTGCGGTCCTCGAGGCGGCCTCCGCCGCCGCGGGCGGTGAGCTCTGCGGCGAGGACCTCGGGCAGGCTGCCGACTCCCTCCTCATCGGCGGCGCGCAGGTGCGCGAGGATCTCGCGCGCCACATCCGGAGCGGGGACGAAGTACGTCCGCTTCGCCTTGGGCAGGGAGCGGATGAGGGCTGAGACGAAGTCGACCCGCAGGCCCGGCACGTGCCACGAGAACGCGTGGGGGTCGGCGCGGTCCAGGTCGTTCATCTGGATCTCCGCCGTGACCCCGTCGCCTTCGGTGCCCGGCTCGAAGGAGTACCGCAGTTCTGCGCGGGCGTCGTCCTCCGTGTCGTCGCGGGCGGGCAGCACCCAGTGCGTCGGGTAGTCGCGGGCGAGGTCCGCGGTGCGGTCCGCCGCGTCCTCCGCGAGCAGCAGATCGAGCGGCACGTCGAGGTGCGCGGGGTCCTCGCGCCGCTTCTTCCGCCACCACCCGGTGAAGTCGGACGCGGTGAGGACGTCGTCCGGCACCCGTGCGTCGTAGAAGGCGTAGAGGTCGTCCTCGCCCGCCAGCACGCGCCGGTCGCGGGTGCGGGAGGCGAGCTCTTCGGCCTCTGCCAGGGTGCGCGCGTTCGTCGTCAGGAACTCGTGCGTCTCCCGCCAATCGCCCTCCACCAGGGCGTGCCGGATGAACAGCTCACGCGCGACGATCGGGTCGATCCGCGCGTAGGAGACCGGGCGCTCGGCGTAGAGGGTCACCCCGTACAGCGTCGCCTTCTCGTCTGTGACCGCGTGACCGCTCTTCGCGGACCAGCGGGGCTCCGCGTGGGTCCGCTTCACGAGGTCGCCAGCCACGTCGAGGATCCAGTCCGGATCCGCCCACGCGACCGTGCGCGCCCACAGGCGCGACGTCTCGACGAGCTCCGCGGCCATGACGAAGTCCGGGCCCTTCTTGAAGAGTCCGGAGCCGGGGAAGATCTGGAAGCGCGAACCGCGGGCGCCCTGGTACTCGCGTCCGTCCGGCAGCTTCTGCCCGATCATCGACAGCAGGCCGGTGAGCAGGGAGGTGTGGATCGCGACGGCCTGCTCGTCGAACGGGCCGGAACCGGCCGCGCCGCCACCGGAACCGGCACCGCTGCCACGGGACCTTCCCCGCGTGCGCCCGCCCGTCGCCGCGGTTCGCTGCTCGTAGTCCCCGTCAGCACCCGTCTTCCAGGTCACCTCGCCCAGCTGGATGCCGGCGGATCCGGCGATCGCCCGCAGCTGTCCGACGAGGTCCTGCCATTCGCGGATGCGGACGTAGTTGAGGAACTCACCGCGGATCGTGCGGCGGAACTTCGAGCTGGACAGCGTCTGCGACTGCTCGCGGACGTAGTTCCACAGTGCGAGGAAGGACAGGAAGTCGCTCCGCGTGTGGGTGAAGCGCGCGTGCAGCGCATCAGCCTCGCCCCGCTGCTCTGCGGGGCGCTCGCGCGGATCCTGCGTGGACAGCGCGGCGACGATGACTGCGACCTCCGCTCCGCACCCGTTCTGCGCTCCGGCGATGACCATGCGCGCCAAGCGGGGATCGATGGGCAGCGCGGCGATCCTCCGCCCGGTCTCCGTCACGCTCAGCGCGCCGTCCTGCGCGATCCGCAGCCCGCTCAGCTCTGCCAGCAGCGCGCGTCCGTCGCGCACCGCGCGCGGATCCGGCGGCGTGAGGAACGGGAAGTCCGTGACGTCCCTCTCCGTGCGCACGAATCCCAGCGTGGCCATCTGGAGGATGACGCTCGCCAGGTTCGTCCGCAGGATCTCCGGATCGGTGAACTCCGGTCGGGCCTCGAAGTCCGCCTCGGAGTAGAGGCGGATGCAGATCCCGTCGCTGGTGCGGCCGGACCGGCCCTTGCGCTGGTTGGCGCTGGCCTGGCTGATCGGCTCGATCGGCAGCCGCTGGACCTTCGTGCGGTTCGAGTAGCGCGAGATGCGGGCCACTCCGGTGTCGATGACGTACTTGATCCCCGGCACCGTCAGCGAGGTCTCCGCCACGTTCGTCGCCAGCACCACGCGCGGTCGGCCGTGGGGCTGGAAGACGCGCTGCTGCTCCTGCGAGGACAGCCGCGCGAACAGGGGCACGACCTCCCAGTCGGCACCGCGGCTGCGCGGTCCCCTCCGCGTCGCCCGCTGCACGTGGTCGGTCAGCGCATCCGCAGCGTCGCGGATCTCCCGCTCGCCGGACAGGAAGACGAGGATGTCGCCGGGCGCCTCCCCCGTCAGTTCGTCGAAGGCGTCGATGATGCCCTCGACCTGGTCCTTGGGCGTCCTCGAGGCGGCGCCCCCACGGGTGAGGGCCCCCTCGTCATCGTCGTCGCCGTCTCCGCTCGCATCGGCGGTGGGGTCCAGTGGCCGATAGCGGACCTCGACCGGGTAGGTCCGGCCGGACACGGAGATGATCGGGGCATCGTCGAAGTGCTCGCTGAACGCCTCCGGGTTGATCGTCGCAGACGTGATGATGACCTTGAGGTCGGGCCGCTCCTTCAGGAGGCGGGTGAGCAGGCCGATGATGAAGTCGATGTTGAGGCTGCGTTCGTGGGCCTCGTCGATGATGAGGACCTCGTAGTCCCGCAGCAGGCGGTCGTGGCGCAGCTCGGACAGCAGGATGCCGTCGGTCATCACCTTCACGCGGGTGTGATCGGCCACCTGTGACGTGAAGCGCACCTGGTAGCCGACCGTGTCGCCCAGGTCCTCCCCCATCTCGTCCGCCAGGCGGGCCGCCACGGATCGTGCCGCGATGCGACGGGGCTGGGTATGGCCGATCATGCCCGTCACACCCAAGCCCAGCTCCAGGCAGATCTTCGGGATCTGCGTCGTCTTGCCCGACCCCGTCTCGCCGGCGATGACGACGACCTGATGATCGCGGATCGCCTCCGCGATCTCCTCGCGATGCTCGACGACGGGGAGCTCACCGGGGTACTCGAGCAGCGGGTCGCGGGTCGCGCGTGCGGCCCGCTGACGCTCGCGTCGGGCCTCGTGCTGCTCACGGCGCGACCCGCCGTCGGGACGACGACGGTCACCCGCGCGCTTCCGCCGGGGACGGCCTCGGCCGCGGGAGCCCGCACCGTCTGCCGACTGCTTCGCGCCCCTGCGGGCGGGCACAGGCGTGTCGCGGGAGGTGTCGGGCGTCTCAGGGGTCTCGTCTCTCATGGCGAACACCAGGCTACCGGCGTTCGCCCGCGCGTAAGGTTGCCCGATGAGAGGGGGCGCGAGTGCTCGGAGTGTTCGAAGGGTTCGGCGTCATCGCCGTCGTCGTCCTCACCGGGTTCGTGCTGGGCCGCACCGGCGTGCTCGGACCCCATGCGCAGCAGGTCATCGCAGGCGTCGTGTTCTACATCGCGACGCCGGCCCTGCTCTTCACGATGATCGCGGAGACGGACCTCACGTTCATCTTCTCCACCCAGCTCATCGCCACCGGCGGGTCAGCCGTGCTCTGCGCCGTCGCACTCTTCGTGCTCACCCGGTGGCTGCGGAAGCGATCCACCGGAGAGGCGATGTTCTCCGCGTGGGCGGTGAGCTACGTGAACATCGGGAACCTGGGCATCCCCATCGCGATCTACGTGCTGGGCGACATCGCCTACGTCGCGCCCGTGCTGCTCTTCCAGCTGCTCCTGCTGGCTCCCATCGGCATGGCGGTCCTCGACACGATCCGGCAGGGGAAGGTCGACCACTGGTGGTCGCCGATCTGGACGATCATCCGGAACCCGATCGTGATCGGCGCCGTCGCGGGCATCACCGTGTCCGGCACCGGATTCGACGTGCCCCCGGTGCTCTTCGACCCGCTCAGCATGGTGGGCGACATGTCCGTGCCCGGCGCACTCCTGGCGTTCGGCCTGAGCTTCAAGGACGGGTGGCAGCTGCCACTCAAGGGCACGCGCTCGCAGCTGACGATCATCACGTCGACGAAGCTCATCGTCCAGCCGGTGATCGCATGGGTGATCGGCGGACCGATCCTGGGGTGGACCGGTGTGGACCTGATGGCGATCGTCGTGACGTCCGCGCTGCCCACCGCGCAGAACGTCTACATCTACTCGATGCGGTACCGGCAATCGGAGACGCTCGTGCGCGACAGCGTGTTCATCACGACAGTGCTGTCCGTGCCCGCGATCCTCGTGTGCTCGGCGCTCCTGGGGTAGCGGCGGCTGGATGAGGCGCAGCGGGGTCGACGGAGCACTGGACTAGCCCTCACCCCGCCAGTAGCCGAGTGCGTCCTCGACATCGACCCTGTACGGGTGGTCCGCGTTGAGGCGCTCCAGCGCGGCGATCACCGGCCCCGTGCCGCGGTCGGCCTCGTCAGCCTCGCAGACGAGGAGCACAGGTGCCGCACCGGCCTCTGCGAACACCGTCCGGACCTCGGAGGAGTCCAACGACTCGACGATGAGGTCCACGAGGATGTGCCGCACCTCGGTCCACGAGGTCGCCTCCACGTGTGTGGAATCGGAGATCCACGCCTCCAGGTCGCCCAGCAGGTCTGCGGTCCGCGGTGAGTTCCGTGCCCCGGGCGAACTCCACTCTCCCGGCGACCAGCGCAGCCTACGTGCCTCGGCGCTCTCACGGGGCACGTCCGTGCGAAGGGCGGCCTTCTCCGACGGGATGTCGGGAGCATTCACCGCAGTCCGCCAGGCGAGCCCTCCGGTGTGCAGGACCGCAGCGGCATAGACGTCGTCTCCACCGCCCACGGCGGACAGCTTCCGTCGGAACTCCGCCGCGAGGACGGATCGGACGCGGGGGCTGAAGATCCTCACGAGGTCGTCCATCCATCCACGGTAGTCCCCTTCCGGACCCGTCCGGAAGGGCTTCGGGCCGATCACATCGATCCGATACTCGCAGCACCGGAGGGCGGGAATCGCCTGCTCCAGGCGTGTCGTCCGCGGCTGGCGCGCCCTCCCCGTCCACAATGAACACGTGACTGCAGACGATCCGAACGAGCCGAAGGACCTCCTCTCCCGCCGGCTGAGCTCTCAGCCGGACGGGGACGACCCGACGGCGGCTCACTACGCCGGCGGCGACGCCGGTGCGGTAGCGGGCGCGCACGAGTCCGACCGGTCAGGCACCTTCGACGCCTCTGCGTTCGATCCGGACGCGACCGCCTCGTTCGATCCGATCCGCGACGGCGATCCCTCCCACGACGATCAGGCGACTGCGGAGTTCGACCCCATCTCCCATACTGACGCGGATGCGGAAGGCGACCACGGACGCGGAGTCACGGTGGCCTCGGCGACGAGCACGAGCGCGGCTGGAGCCGCAGGCGGCACCGCAGCGGGAGCTGCAGCGGGAGCTGCAGCGGTCGGCTCGGCCGGAACCGATGGGTCGGCTGGACGACCGGGCATGATCTCGGACGAGGAATGGTCACTCATCAACGGCGAGAGCGCCGCGGCCCCCGCGGGCGATCAGCCGACGAAGAAGCTCACCCGCAAGGAGCGCAGGGCCGCCAAGCGGGCCTCGAAGCTCGACGAGGACCGCCGGGAGACGCGCGATGCCGAAGCGTCGATGGCGTCCCGCACCATGGAGATGCCGGAGCGCAGGCGCAACCCGCTCGACGTGATCGGCGCCGTGTGGATCACGCTCGGGTTCCCCTTCGTCGCCCTCGCGCTCGCAGTGCGCACGGTGGCATCCGGGTGGTTCCTCGCGTGGACGTACAACTGGCGCCCCGGCTTCCCCGACGACCAGTACGGCTTCACCGACGCGGATCGCCTGCACTACGGCTCCTACACCGTCGACTACCTCTTCAACCTGGCCACGGAGCGCTACCTCTCCGACGTCGTCCTGCCGGACGGCACTCCCCTCTTCACGTCCGGGGAGATCTCGCACATGGCCGACGTGAAGTTCCTGATCGGCATCCTCACGCTCACCGCGGTCATCGCAGCGATCGGCATGATCGTGTTCGGCGTCTACAAGTGCCGCCGCGGCGGCAGCGGAGTCCGCGGCAGCCTCCGTGCGGGACCGATCCTCACCCTCGTCCTCTTCGCCGCGCTCGCGGTGCTGGCGGTCCTCGGCTGGGAGCAGTTCTTCACCGGATTCCACGACGTCTTCTTCGCCGAGGGCACCTGGACGTTCTACATGGATGACTCCCTCATCCGCCTCTTCCCACCGCAGTTCTGGGTCGACGCGGGCATCGCGCTCGCGCTCATCGTGCTGGTCCTGTGCGTCTTCGCGTTCTGCCTGAGCTTCGCCGGGCGCTCGAAGAAGCGCCGGGCACGCCGCGTCGAGCGCTGAAAGCGACCCCTGCAGCGAAACGAGAGACCGCAGCCGCGCATCCGTCGCGTGCAGCGCTGCCCCCACAGATGTGATCGGCCGGGTGGGTTTTCCCCTCCCACCCGGCCGATGACTGCCTTCTCACCCCTGCGGTGGGGCCGTCCGCCTTCAGAACCCAGACCGCCTCAGGACCCAGGCGTGCTCAATCGGGCGCGCCCCCGTCGACGGTGAGCAGCGCTCCGGTCGTGTACGAGGCGAGCGAGGATGCCAGGTACAGCACCGCACCGACGATCTCCTCGGGGTCTCCCCCGCGCTGGGCCGCGAACGTCTGCGCGCGCTTCGCGAACGCCGCGTGATCCCAATGGCGCGAGACATCTGTCAGGAAGGTGCCCGGCACCACTGCGTTGACCCGGACGCTGGGGCCGTAGGCATGCGCCAGCGCGGTGGTCGTCGCGTTGAGTCCGGCCTTCGCCGCCGAATACGGCACCGTCTCCGGCTTCGGATGCAGCGACGCGATGGAGGAGATGTTCACGATCGCTCCCCCACCTGCCTCGACCATCTTCTCGCCCAGCAGCGCTGAGAGCCGGAACGGCCCTTTGAGGTTCAGCCCGATGACCTTGTCGTAGAGCTCCTCGCTGATCCCGCTGATCGAGTCGTACAGCGGCGACGAGCCCGCGTTGTTGACGAGCACGTCCACTCCGCCCATGTCGTGCCAGACCGTCTGCGCGAAGTCCGTGCACTGGTCCCAGTCCGCGACCTGCAGTGCGTACGGTCGCACCGTGCTGCCGGTCTCGGCAGTGAGGGCGGCGGCTGCGTCCTCGCATGCTGCGAGCTTCCGCGAGGCGATGGCGACGTCGGCGCCCAGCAAGGAGAAGGCGCGGGCCATCTCGAGGCCGAGGCCGCGGGACCCGCCGGTGATGACGATCTTCTTGTCTGTGAAGTCGAAGGCCCAGGTGCTCATGATTCGATGATCTCCATCGCCTGGTCGAAGAGGGAGACGGTCCGCTCGTGCAGGCGGGTGCCCACGGACTCCGGCACCAGCCCGGCCGAGGCGCGCGCCTGCGAGCCCTCGAGGATCGAGCCGAAGCGGAAGCAGGCCAGCACGTGGTAGAAGTCGACGTCGTCGACGGCCCACCGACTGACGTCGCCGTAGGCCGCCACGGTCTCCGCCTTGGAGGGTGCGCCCGGCAGCTCGACGCCGTGCGCAGAGGCCAGGAGGTGCCCGAGGTCGAGCAGCGGGTCGCCCAGCGTGCACAGCTCCCAGTCGACCAGAGCGGCGACCTCGGGAGAGTCGTTCCTGAACAGCACATTCCCGGCGTGGCAGTCGCCGTGGATGATCCCCGCTCGCTGCTCAGTCGGCATCCGCTCGTTCAGCCAGGCGGGGATCACCTCGACTCCGCGATGGTCGAGGCCTTCCCACTGGTCGAAGTCGCGGTAGCTCTCGAGCTGGCCCACCCACCTGCCGGGCTGCCGTGCCAGCCAGCCGTCCGGCCGACCGAAGCCCTCCAGCCCGGCCGCCTCGTGGTCGACATTGCCCAGCTGGGCGACTGCGCGCGCGTGGGACAGGCCCATCTCGTGCTGCCACTCACGGCTGTCCAGGACGTGCGCGGGGATCTCGCTGACGCCGTTGAAGCCGTCGACCGCACGCATGATGAAGAAGGCGTTGCCCAGCACGTCGAGGTCTTCGCAGGCGGCGATGAACTCCGGGTGCGGCACCCCGCTGCCGCCCAGCGCTTCGAGCACGCGGGCCTCGCGCAGCATGATCGTGTCGGAGTTCTTCCGCTTGTTGACCGGCGGCCCGCGATAGATGAGCCGCTCGTCATTCCAGGTGAAGCCCAGCAGCACATTCTGCGTGCCGCCGGTCAGGAACTCCGGATCGTGCAGCTCACCCGCACCCAGCTGCGTCTGCAGCCACGACTCGAGCGCAGGGAGTTCGATTCCGGCCTGCTCGGCGTGCGCGGCCGCCGCCGAGGCGCCGGACGAGGCGCTCTCTGCCCTGCTGTGATCCACACTCATATCAGTTCTCCTCCTTGAGAATGGCGCGCGCGTGCTGCGCGATCACAGACTACTGGGCATCAGCGGGCGGCTGGAGAACCGACAGGCACCGGTCCGGCTCAGGCACCGAGCCCATGACGCAGTCTCCGACGGCCCAGCTCAGTCGCCGACGGCCTCGCGTCCGCGCTTCACCAGATTCTCATCGGCCGGATACACGACGGACGTGTCCTTCCCGTCGTAGTCGAACTGGTTGAGGAAGAAGCGCATCGCATTGAGGCGCGCACGCTTCTTGTCATTCGACTTGATGGTGATCCACGGGGCGAAGTCCGTGTCCGTGCGGAGGAACGTCGCCTCCTTGGCCGCGGTGTAGTCCTCCCACTTGTCGAGCGACTCCAGGTCGATGGGTGACAGCTTCCACTGACGCACCGGATCGATCTGGCGGATCGCGAAGCGGGTGCGCTGCTCCGCCTGCGTCACGGAGAACCAGAACTTCGTCACGTGGATCCCGGAGTCGATGAGCATCTTCTCGAACAGCGGCGCCTGCTGCATGAAGATCTCGTACTCCTCATCGGTGCAGAAGCCCATGACGCGTTCGACGTTCGCCCGGTTGTACCAGGAGCGGTCGAACATGACGAACTCCCCGGCCGTCGGCAGATGCTGGATGTAGCGCTGGAAGTACCACTGCCCCTGCTCGACGTTCGACGGCTTGTTCAGCGCGACGACCCTGGCCGCACGCGGGTTGAGATGCTCCGTGAACCGCTTGATGGTGCCGCCCTTGCCCGCCGCATCGCGCCCCTCGAACACGATGACGTGGCTGAGCCCGTTGTCCTGGCTCCAGTACTGGAACTTCAGGAGCTCGATCTGGAGGTGGTACTTGGCCAGCTCATACTCCTCCCGGTCCATGCGCTCGTCATACGGGTAGCCCTCGCGCCAGGTCTCCACAGCACGCCCGCCCGGATCGATGAGGTCCGGATCCGGAGTGTGGCCGTGCAGGACCCTGTAGCCCTCCAGATGGAGTCGGTCGATGTACTCGCGCAGATTCTCCCGTTGCAGGGGGTGCATGATGCGGACGTCCTTTCGTCACGGAAGCCGGAGGGCTCACCCTATGACGCTACACAGGCACCGTGAACGATCGGTGAATCCGCCTGGTGCGCCCCCTGTTCGGGACCGGGGAACGCGAGGCCGCTGCCTACGACCGCTCCACATCCGCCTTCGGCACGAGGAACGAGGCGAGGGCCGGAGCGACGGCCACGCACAGCATCGCGATCGGATACCCGCCTGCGGTGATGAGGAGGCCCAGCGCGGGACCGACGCCTGCGCCCACGATGTGCTGGCCGGTGTTCTGGATCCCCATCGACTTGCCCGACCAGCGGTGGCCGGCCGCCTCCGCGATGGAGGTCAGGGCCAGGCCATTGTCCGCCACGGACGCCGCTGAGGCCACGATGAACACGATCGCGGCGACGACCGGGAGGAGCCCCAGGGACACTGCCGCGACGAGTGCGGACAGGACGCAGGCGAACCACGCGACGATGCGGAGCACGACGACGCGGGACGGCGCGATGTCACTGACCCGCCCCATCGCGAACCGGGCGCCCGCTCCTGCCAGCTGTGCCGCCCCCACGACGAGGCCTGCCGTCGCAGCCGCCATCCCCTGCGAGTCCATGAGCCACACGAGCCCGTATGTCGCGAACGCGAACTGCGGGATGACGAGGAGCGCAGAGGCAGCGTGGATCCGCAGGAGGAAGGAGTCCGCACGATAGGGGTTCTCCTCGTCGGCGGGACGTGAGGAGAAGGCGGGCTCCGGTGCCGGGGTCTTCGCGCCCTCTCCGGCCCCTCCGGCGTCCGCATCAGCCGGATCCGGCAGCTCTGCTCGAGCCGGCCTCGGCGGATCCACGATCCCCAGCCAGCATGCGATCCCGATGGCGAGGCAGAGGCCGCTGGTGACGAGGAAGAAGCCGAGCACGCCCGTCGCGGCGGCCAGAGGGGGTACGAGGACGGCTGCGATGGCGGTGCCCAGCGGCTGTGCCATCTGCCGCGCCCCCATCGCAGTGCCGCGCTGGCTCCGCGGGAACCAGCCCGCGACCACACGACCCGTCGCCGAATTCACGCTCGCACCGGCGGCACCGGCGAGCGCGAGGACTCCGATCAGCGGCAGGGGCTGGTGGAGAGCTCCCGCCTGCGCGAGGACCACTCCCAGAGCAGTCGCGGCCGCGCAGGCCAGCAGCCCGGCGGTCAGCGCGATCCGCTCTCCCCGACGGTCGGCGACGGCACCCCAGATGACCAGCGTGAAGACCATGCCGAGGCTCGTGGAGGCCGCGGCAGTGCCCGCGGTCGCCAGCGTGAACGCCTCCTTCTCACGCAGCAGCGGGATGAGGAATGCGGGCCCGGCCACGACGATCGTCACGATCGTCTGTGCGAGGCTCCCCAGCACCAGGGCCCGCCATGCCAGCACCCGACTGCGCGCGTCCGGGAACCCGTCAGCGGGCGATGTGCGGTCCATATCCGCAGGCTACGCCGGTGGGCGGCGGGGGCAGAGGCTGGTCCATCGTGCGGACGATGCGTCCCTGCGCGCTCACTGCAGGCCGACGGCTCGCGCGTGCTCCCGCAGTGCCCGACCCGCATCGAGCCCCACGACGGCGGCCACCGACGACCCGCCCGACTCCCCCGCCGGAGTATGGAACTCGACGAGCAGCGGCTCCTCCGACACGACCCGCTCGACGGTTCCGGGCACCGGGTGTCCGAACCCTGCCACCTGACGTCCGTGGATGCGCGCGGACCACGGGCTGCGTGGTCGATAGGGTCCGGGGTCCTCCCCCAGTCCCACAGCGTGGAGCAGAGCCTTCGCGGCATGGGCGCCCTGGGCCTCGGCGTCGTCCCAGTGATCGATCCGGTACGGAACGACCGGATCGTCGCCCACCCCGTGCTGGGCCACCGCTCCCGCGGCGACCATCGGCGCGTGCGCACCGTGCACCCGCAGCCGGTCGTCGACCCGCACTCCGCTCGGTGCCCCCGCAGCATCGGTGAACACCGGGACGCCGTCGGGGAGTCGTGGCCGCGCACCGTGCGCGACGATCACGAGGTCAGCCGCCACCGTCGTCCCGTCGTCGAGCACCGCGATTCCGTCCTCGAGAGACACGATCCGGGCCGACCAGCGTGCATCGACCGCCTCATCGTGGAGGCGGGCGATCCGTCGTGCGATCTCAGGGCCCCACGCTGCGGCACCGGGCAGCCCCGACCGTGCCACGAGGGTCACGCGGTGGCCTGCCGCAGTCAGCAGGCTCGCCGCCTCCGCACCGACCAGACCTGATCCGGTGACCAGGACCCTCGCACCGTCGACCCCGTCGACGAGCTCGCGGATCCGCAGCGCATCGGCGACGGAGTGGAGGGTCGACAGCCGCCCTGCGGCAGCCCACGCATCGGCCCCTGGCACATCCAGCCGATGCGGCTGCGACCCCGTCGCGAGGACGAGACCCGACGCACGGATCTCCTCTCCCGGAACCCGGACGCTCCAGCCGTCCGCGGACTTCGCGACGGACACGACGCGGTCCTCCCGCGTCGTCGCCCCGGCGAGCGGCGGACGCATCGCCATCGCGCGTGCGGGTGAGAGCCTGCCGGTCATGATCGCCTTATCGACCGTCGTCCGGTCGATCGCCTCGACAGCGGGGCCGGTGAGGTGGAGGATCGGGAATCCCGACTCCGCAGCGAGGAGGGACTGGGCGGCTGCACGTCCTGCGGCACCATCGCCTGCCACGAGGAGGGGCCGCGCATCTGTTCGCATCACACAGCGACTCTACGACCCGACTGCTGCGGGCGCACCCGCGGCGGGCGCACCTCCGGCTGGCTTCGACCCGCTCGACCTCATAGAGGTGGTCGAGGCGGGGGCGGGTCGAACGGTGCGCACGCGTGGAAGACGACGCCGGAGGCGAACGCCCTCGATTCGAGCAGCCGCAGGCGCCGTGCGGGTTGGCCGTCGGGGAACAAGCCACGGCCGCGTCCCTGCCAGTGCGGGTAGACGAACATCCGATACTCGTCGACGAGGTCGGCTGCGATGAGAGCATGCGCCAGCCGGATGCTGCCGGTGAGGATCGCATCGCGGCCCGGCTCGTCGCGCAGCGCACGCGCCGCCTCGAGCGGGTCGCCTGTGATCACCTGCGTGTTATGCCAGCCTGGGTCGGTGAGCGTCGAGGACACGACCCGCTTGTCGACGCGATCCAGGTGCTGCGCGACTCCGGTGGTGTCGTCGGTCTGCAGCGGCCAGTACCCGCGGAAGTCCTCGAACGTCTGACGTCCCAGCAGCAGGACGTCCTCCTCCGCGGACTGCCGCATGAGCTCGTCGCTGAGCTCGTCGTCCTGCGCCTGCGGATCGAACCAGTCGTCCAGCATCTCGACGCGTCCGTCGAGTGTCATGTTCTGGGTGATGATGATGCGCATGCCGGTCTCCCCTGTGAGTGCGTGCGTGCTGTCCTCACGGTACGGGGCGAGTGGTTCTCAGGGTGGTCAGCCGGATGCTGTGAGGGAGGGGATCCCCACTGCGGGCGGTGCCGGCGGGATGGGAGAATCGGCTAAGAGCACGAACACCCCATACCCAAGGAGACGACGTGTCCCACCCCGTTCTTCCGGCCAAGGACGAAGGCCTCGCCCTCGTCCTCACGATCCTCGGATTCTTCTTCATCGCGGGGCTCCAGTACTTCTACCTGGGGAAGATCCTCAAGGGGATCCTCTTCTTGCTCACGCTGGGCTTCCTGTACGTCGGCACGATCATCTCGCTCTTCACGATCCGCGGCGAGACCCGGCGCGTGAACGCGAAGCGCGCCCACGGCTACGCCTGACGCGGCGCTTCGACGCTGCCCCAGAGGTGCCCGCAGTGCCTCGGTGCCGTCGGTGCCCCCAGTGGGACTCGAACCCACACTGAATCGATTTTAAGTCGACTGCCTCTGCCGATTGGGCTATGAGGGCGTGGTCTCAGACTAGCGGGTGCGTGTCGCCCGTCTGCACGGTGCCCCGCGTGCTCTTCCGCCGCCTCGCGGGCCAGGCGATCGCCAGCACGAGGATGACGACGGCAGCGACCCCGATGCCCGCAGTGAGGACCGGCGCGCGATCATACGCGAGCCCGATCGCGCGGAAGCCCGCGAAGCCCACGATGGAGTACACGGTCGCCCATGCCGCTCCCCCGACCAGCAGTGCTGCGAGGTAGCGCAGCCACGGCATCAGCGTCGTGCCTGCGGCGAGGTTCGCAAGCGTCTGGAACCCGATCGTCAGGAAGCTCGCGGCCACGATGGGAGCCCCGAAGCGGTTCACCCGCGCTTCTGCGCGCGCGTACTTCTCCGAGGCGAGCAGCGCCCGGATCCGCGCGGACTTCGCCAGCCCCCCGCGACCCAGCCGCCCCAGTGCGTACGTCGCGCCGGCCCGGCAGATGATGATGCCGTACATGATGAGCCAGACCAGGAGGAAGGGAAGGTTCCACGTCGTCGGATCCATCCCACTCCTCTCTGCTCCCGCGCACGCGGATCGATCATTCTAGGCAAGCCTATCCTCACAACACGTGAGGTGCCGCCGCTCATCCCGCTCCCGCCGCTGCTCGCGCGCGTCCGCGGCGGACAATGCGAGAGCGGCCCCGGACCGCAGTCCGGGGCCGCTCCATCTCCTCCCGATTCCGGACCCGTCAGGGCTCAGAACCGTTCACGACTCAGTCTCAGGCGTTCGCCTTCTCCTTCTGGGGAGCAGGCTTCGAGTTCGCCGCCTCGACGAATGCGCGGCGCGGCACATCGACGTCCTTGAGCGCGGTGAGGTCGCGGCCCATGACCGTGTTGAGCACCCAGTTGCCGAACACGCGCACAGAGCGTTCGCACGTGGGAATCGCGTAGCCGTGGTACAGGCGGTGCAGCCCCCATGCGATCGGGCCGCGCAGCTCGACGCTGCCCATCTGTGCGACGCCCTTGAACAGGCCCATGCCCGCGACTGCGCCCAGCGACTTGTGGAAGTACTGCGTGAAGACGGTCTCGCCGCGCATGGCAGCCAGCAGGTTCTTCGCGAGCACCGGAGCCTGACGCATGGCGTGCTGCGCGTTGGGGACGCAGAAGCCGCCCGGTCCCTCACCGGACAGGTCCGGGACAGCGGCGTTGTCGCCGGCCGCCCAGGCACCGGCCACGACGCCCTCTTCGTTCTCGACGCGCAGGTCCGCGCGGACCGTGATCCGGCCGCGCTCGTCCAGCGGCAGGTCGGAATCGATGAGGATCGGGTTCGCCTTGACCCCCGCGTTCCACACGACGAGGTCCGCGTCGAACTCCTCGCCGTTCGACAGCTTGATGTGCTTGTCGGTGCAGTCCTGCAGGAAGGTCTCCAGGTACACGTCGACTCCGCGCTCGCGCAGGTGGTCGACGACCCAGCGGGCCTGTGCCTCGCCCACCTCGGGCATCACGCGGCCAAGAGCCTCGACGAGCACGAAGCGGATGTCCGCCTCCGTGAGGGTGTCGTACTGGGAGACGGCGGCACGCGCCATGTCCTCGAGCTCCGCGAGTGCTTCGATGCCGGCGAAGCCGCCACCGACGAACACGAACGTGAGGGCCTTGCGGCGCTCCGCGTCGTCTTCCATGAGCGATGCTTCGGCCAGGCGGTTGAGGACGTGGTCGCGCAGTGCGATGGCCTCTTCGATGCGCTTGAGGCCGATCCCCTCCTCCGCGAGGCCCGGGATGGGCAGTGCGCGCGGCACTGCGCCGGACGCCAGCACGATCTGGTCGTAGTCGAGTTCGAAGGCCTCGTAGCCCTCCTGCTCGATGACGACGAACTTCTTGTCGTGGTTGATGTTCGCGACGGAGCCCGTGATGATCTCCGCACCCTTGAGGTGGCTGCGCAGCGGGACGATCGCGTGACGCGGTTCGATGCTTCCGCCGGCGACCTCCGGGAGGAACGGCGCGTAGGTGAGGTACGGGTTGGGGTCGACGACCGTCACCGTGGCTTCACCCCGCCCGAGGTCCTTGAGGAGGTTCTGAGCTGTCACGAAGCCCAGGTAGCCACCGCCGACGATGAGGATGCGCGGACGCAGAGCGTTGTTTCTGATGAGAGCCATGACCTCATCCTAAAGGCTTGTGAAACTTTTCACTAGCCGTCGTCGCGGGTCTCCTCCGCCACACCCGCGGACGCTCCGGCACGCGGTTCCTCGGCTGTCCCATCGGCCTCGTCCGAGGCCGTGGCCCGGTCCTGCCGCGAGCGCCGCGCGCGGATTCCCACGACCAGCGCGCCGATCAGCAGCGCCGCCCCGACGACACCACCGCCGATCAGCACCGAGGGTCCCAGCACCTGCCGCGACCCGTTCACGGCGGCGACGGTCCCGTCGGCCTCCTCGGTCTCCTGGGTCCGTTCAGCCGGCTCGGTCGTATCGTCCTCTGCGGCAGGCGATTCGCCCCCGGCACGGGGGCCCTCCGAGTCCGCGCCGCCGCGGCGATGCATCTGCACCCAGTCCGCGAGCTGATCCGACGCGGAGGGCACATCGTCGTCCGGTTCCCATGCGAGGGCCGCGGCGGGGTCGACCCTGCCGTATCCCACGATCGGGTCCGGCTCCTCGTAGGTGCCCAGTCCATCGTGTCCCTCGACCGGCCCGGCGGTCTCGTGGAGAGCGGCGACGACCTCGTCGGCGGACCAGTCAGGGTGCGCGGACCGCAGCAGCGCCGCGATCCCGGACACCACGGGGGCCGCGAACGAGCACCCGTCGGCCGTGCCGTATCCCCCGTCCCAGAACGGGACGGGGATGTCCTCGGCCGGCCCCATGAGGTCCACTGCCGTGCCCGGTGCGGTGGACGTGTCCCGCACGGCGCCGGACTTCGCCAGTCCGCCGACCCCCACCACTCCGGGGACCGTCGCCGGCGACCACGCCTGAGTCGCACCCTGCGACCGGTTGCCCACGCACGCGATGACGACCGCGTCGTGCTCGTAGGCATAGGCGAAGGCCTCGTCCCACTGCCGGGGCCACGACGGGTCGTCCCAGCCCAGGGACATGTTGATGACGGAGGCGCCGCTGTCCACGGCCCAGCGCAGCGCCTTCTCGGCCTGCACGCGCGTGGACTGCGCGGCCGATGGGGCTCCGCCGCCCAACCACACCGACGCCGAGGCGATCGTCGCCTCCGGTGCCACGCCCACCGGACCGCTGCCCGTCCCGTTGCCGGCGACGACGCCCGCCACAGCCGTGCCGTGATGGATGATGCTCTCCGCGCCGACGGGCTCGGTCCCGTCCTTGCCGGCACCCGAGAAGTCGCGCGCGGCGGTCACCGCGTCCGTGAGGTTCTCATGGGCGTCGCTCACGCCGGAGTCGATGACGGCCACCGTGACGCCGTCGCCCCGAGTCGTCTCCCACAGTTCGGGGATGTCGTAGTCGTCCATGAACCACTGGCCGGGTCCGGGCTCCGGTCCCTCGTCCGTCTGCGCCTCCGCAGCGCCGGCGGACCCGCCGAAGATCGTGGCGGCGACGAGTCCGAGCGCGGCGAGGATCGCCAGCAGCTGGAGGACGCGGCTCCGCAGACGGCGTCTGCGCTCCCTGCGTCGACGCCGCTCACTCGGCGGCTCCTGCTGTCCGCGTCGCCGTGACATCGATCAGCCTCGCGCGAGGCCCAGAGCGATCCCGTCGAGGATGTCCGATTCGCTCACTCGGATCCCGAGGGAGCCTCCGGAGCGGCCGACGGCGTCGTCGACGAGCTCGACGAGTCGGGCGAAGACCTGGCTGCCCGCGGCGATGACGTCCGCACGTCCAGGGTGCATGTACGGCAGTGCCCGGCGCTCGTCCGACGTCATCGCGGCGAGGCGGTCCGCTGTCTGCACGATCTGCTCCCGCGTGAGGGAGGCACCATGGATCGCGTCGCGGTCGTAGCCGGGCAGGTCGAGGATCGCGGCGGCGATCGTCGTGATGGTTCCCGCGACGCCCACCAGCGTGCGGGTCGCGGACACATCGACGTGCTGCGCGGCTTCGGTGAAGGCGTCGTCGACGTCCGCGCGCAGCGCTGCGATCTGGTCTGCGGTGGGCGGGTCGGACGCGAGGTGGCGCTCGAACAGGCGCACGCATCCGATGTTCATGCTGTACGCGTCGTCCGCGGTCGCGTCTCCGAGCACGAGCTCCGTCGAACCGCCGCCCAGATCCATGACCAGCCGCGGCGACGCTGCATCCGGCACACCCGCGGTGGCGCCGAGGAACGAGAGCTCCGCTTCCTCGCCGCCCTCGATCACCTCCGGGGCGATCCCCAGGCGCTCGTGCACTCCGGCCGCGAACTCATCGCGGTTGGACACGTCGCGGCTGGCCGATGTCGCGACGAACCGCAGTCGGTCCGGAGCGTGACGGGACACGATCTCCGCGTACTCGTCGCAGACCGCGAAGGTCCGTGCGAGCGCCTCCGGAGCGAACTCGCCGGTGCGGTCGACTCCCTGGCCCAGTCGGACCACCCGCATCTCGCGCACGACCTCCGTGAAGCGCCCGGTGTCGTCGACGTCCGCGACGAGGAGTCGCAGGGAGTTCGTTCCGCAGTCGAAGGCAGCCGTTCTCGTCATACGTGGAAGCCTACGGCAGGCGGCACTGTCCCCATCATCGCGAGTGCCCTGTCCCCCACCGGGTTGACGCCGGGTCCGGCAGCCAGGCTGTGGCCGACGAGAGCGTGCAGGCACTTGATGCGGGTCGGCATCCCGCCCGCGGAGAAGTCGGCGACCTCTGCCACCTCGTCGAGCCCCGCCTCCCGGCCGATCCGCGCACGGTCGGCCAGATACTGCGTGTGGGCGCGGGCGTAGGCCGCCTGGAGCTCCTCGTCGTCTGCGAGTTCGGCGGTGAGCTCCGCCATGACCCCGTTCGCTTCCAACCGCGACGCCTCCGTCACATAGTCGGGGTGCGTGAGGTAGTAGGTGGTGGGGAACGGAGTCCCATCATCCAGCCGGGGTGCGGTCGCGACGACGATCGGCTCGCCGCCGGCGGTCCGGGATGCGACTCCCACGACTCCGCGCGGCAGCCTGTTCAGCTGCTCTCGCACCCGCTCCCTGTCCGCATCTGTGTACGGGGTGATCACGTGGGGTCCTCCTCGTTCGCGTAGCCGACCGCACGCAGCGAATCGGCCAGCTCTATGTACCAGGGCTGGGCACGGACTGCCTTCGAGGCGCTGGCCTCGGATTCGTCCGCCTCGTCGCCGTGGTCGTTCGGACTGTCCACGACGATGAACGCCTCTTCGCCCTCGTGGACGTACTGCAGGTTCTCACGCGCCAGGCGCTCCAGATGCGCCGGGTCGTCCAGCCGCTCCCGTTCCTCCTGGAGCTGCTCGACCTCGCCCTTCGTCGCCGCGATGTCGGCTTCCAGAGCCGCGATCTGCTGCATCTGGGTGAGTCCGCTGCTGATCGGCTGGATGAGCCCGAAGAGGACGATGAGGAGTGTGCCGACGATCACGGAGGTGCGGAACGACATCCGCCTGCCCGCAGCCGTGTCGTCGATGAGTTCCGGGGAGACGCTCCCGGTGGACCGGGACTGCTTCGAGGCACGATGAGGGCGCCGTCCACCGGCGGGGCCGGGGCGACCGCTGCCGCGACCGCCCGTGCTGCGTCTGCTCATCGTGTCCACCTCGATCCGCGCGGATGGGGGAAGGGGCGCGGCCACCTCAAGTGTGCCGCGCCCCTTCCGTGTCCGGGGGGATTGTGATCCGTCCCGGCGTGTCAGCCGTTGAACCGCGGGAACGCCCCGCGACCGGCGTACCGAGCGGCATCGCCCAGCTGCTCCTCGATGCGCAGGAGCTGGTTGTACTTCGCCACGCGCTCCGAGCGCGCCGGCGCACCCGTCTTGATCTGCCCGGCGTTCACCGCGACCGCGAGGTCGGCGATCGTCGTGTCCTCGGTCTCGCCCGAACGATGGGAGATCATCGCGGTGTAGTGGTGGAAGTGGGCCAGCGAGATCGCATCGAGCGTCTCCGTGAGGGTCCCGATCTGGTTGACCTTGACCAGCAGGGAGTTCGCGGCGCCGGATTCGATGCCGCGCTGCAGGCGCTGCGGGTTGGTGACGAAGAGATCGTCGCCGACGATCTGGACGGCACCGCCGATCCGGGTCGTGAGCTCCGTCCAGCCGTCCCAGTCGTTCTCGTCGAGCGGATCCTCGATGGAGACGAGCGGGTAGTCCGCGACGAGCTTCTCGTAGTACGCGGTCATGTCCGATGCGGACCTGAGCGAACCTTCGAACGTGTAGCCGTCGTCGCCGTGGAACTCCGAGGACGCGACATCGAGCGCGAGCGCGATCTCCGTGCCGGGCTTGCGGCCCGCGGCCTCGATCGCCTCGAGGATCAGGTCGAGCGCCGCAGCGTTGGAGTCGAGGTTCGGGGCGAACCCGCCCTCGTCGCCCAGGCCGGTCGACAGCCCGCGGTCCTGCAGGACCTTCTTGAGCGCGTGGTAGACCTCTGCGCCCCACTGGAGCGCCTGGCGGAAGCTCGATGCGCCGATCGGCGCGATCATGAATTCCTGGATGTCGACGTTGGAGTCCGCGTGCGAACCGCCGTTCAGGATGTTCATCATCGGCACGGGCATGACGTGCCCGTTGGGTCCGCCGAGGTAGCGGTAGAGCGGCAGCTCCGCACTCTCCGCCGCAGCACGTGCCACGGCGAGTGAGACGCCGAGCGTCGCGTTCGCGCCCAGGCGGGACTTGTTGTCCGTGCCGTCCAGGTCGATCAGCGCCTGGTCGACGAGTCGCTGGTCATCGGCCTCGATGCCGGTCACCTCGTCGTGGATGTCGTCGAGGACTGCTTCGACGGCGTTCTGCACGCCCTTGCCCAGGTAGCGCTCCGGATCCCCGTCGCGCAGTTCGACTGCTTCGAACTCACCCGTCGAGGCGCCTGACGGCACCCCGGCGCGGCCCACGGCGCCGTCTTCGAGGAGGACTTCCACTTCGACGGTCGGATTGCCACGGGAGTCGAGGATCTCCCGTGCGGTTACGGCCAGAATCTCTGCCACGGATTCTCCTTGATCGTGCGCATGTGCGCGTGTGCGGGGACGACGGAGCCAGCCTAGTGCACACCGCCCCGCAGATCGCGCTCACGGCGCGCGTGCGTCGCCCTCGACGCTGCGGATGCTCTGAGACGTCTGTGCGAGCCGCAGCATGTCGACGACGAGCTGCGAGACCTCGTACGTGCCCACCGCGACGCCGAGTGCGAGCTCATATCGCGTCCCCTCCTCGACGCCCAGCCCCGCCATCCTGCGCAGCCTCTGTTCGACCGCGGTGCGCGCGACGGTCTGCTTGTCCGGCCAGTCCTGCTCGGACAGGAGCCGGACGACCTCCGCCGAGGCCCCCGCCGGGTCTGTCACGGCACTCGCGGTGGCAGCACGGGCGGTGGCAGCACGTGCGGTGGCAGCACGGGCGGTGGCAGCACGTGCGGTGGCAGCACGTGCGGTGGCAGCACGTGCGGTGGCATCGTTCCCGGAATCGACGGTTCGGCCCCCCGATGATTCCGCGGATGCCCAGGATCAGCTCGAGCCGCCTGACATGGCTCTCGTCATAGGCCGCACATGGGCCGGCCTCCTCTACGCCAGCAGACCGCCGCCGATGACCCCCTGGGGCTGACGGTCTATGCACTCGCACTCGTCGCAGCACTCAGCGGGTGGATGGTCCTTCTGCGCCGACTCAGTGCGCGTGAGGCGAAGCGACCCGCAGCATCGTCGTCACCGGCAGCATCGTCCGGACCGAGCTCGGATGCGCCTCACGACGTCGGAGTCTTCGCCTCCGTGAGTGAGGCCCGCAGGCGGTCAGCGACCCCGTCCCGGAGTCCGTGATCTGCGAGGTACCCCTCGACGCCCCCGTGATCGCGGTCCAGCCGGTCCAAGACGTCCGCCAGCCATTCCGGCTTCGCATCCGTCGCCATGGCTGACACGGACGAGATGCCGGCCGACGAGAAGTGGCTGCGCAGCGCAGCGCGGAAGTCATCCCCCAGGTACTCCTCCGTCAGCGCATAGTCGTAGATGACCGCATCGCGCTCGACACCCAGGATCGACAGCACGAAGGCGGCGATCAGACCCGTCCGGTCCTTGCCGGCTGAGCAGTGGAAGACGGCCGCGTCCTGCTCGACGTCCGCGATGTGGGTGATGACGTCCACGAACCGCGATCCGGCCGTCTCGATCATCGCCGCGTAGAGCGCAGGCAGCGAGGGGGTGTCGAGGACGATCCGGTCCGGGCGGTCCTTGTCGAGCGGGAAATAGCGGTTGCCCAGCAGCGGCATGTGGGAATAGCGGGCGCCCAGGCCGTCGACGGCATCGGGGATGTTCGCGACCTCCTTCTCCTCACGCAGATCGACGACGGAGGCGATGCGCATCTCCTTGAGCATCGCGACGCCGTCCGGCCCCAGCCGTCCCAGACCGTCTGCCCGGTAGAGGCGACCGGTCGCGACCGCGCCGCCGTCACGAGTGCGGTGGCCGCCGAGATCGCGGAAGTTGAACGTGCCGGGGATCTCGATCCGCGGTGCGCGATGGAATTCCTCTGTCATGCGTGCTCCTCGTCTCCGTGGTGCGGTCGGGTGTACCGGTGCGGTCGTCGTCGATCGCGCGTCGTCGATCGCACGCAGCCCAGACCGGTCAGTCCTGCCTGTTCCTCGAGGCCATTGTCTCCCGGATGTCCGACAGGATGCGCAGAGCCTCGTCCGCTGCCTCTGCGTGAACCTCAGCAGACGGCTCGCGGGCAGCGCTCCCCTCCGCTCGTTCCGCGGCCTTCACGTCCTGGTACCGGCGCTGCACGTCTGCGATCGGCACCGGAGAGGACGATTCGAAGACGTGCGGATGCCTGCGGACGTACTTGTCGACCAGTCGCTGCTGGAGAGAACTCCAGGTGTCGCCGGGCTCTGCTTCCCTGCGCTCGTCGAGCAGCGCAGCGTGGAACACCACCTGGTAGAGGACGTCTGCGAGTTCGGCTTCGACCGCGTCGGCCGTCGCCGATCCGCCCGCGGAGCCGACCCGCTCGTCTTCGAGGATGGCGGCCATCAGCTCTGCCGATTCCTCCAGCAGATAGGGCGCGAGCGTCCTGTGGGTGTGGGCCGCGGCCCACGGGCAGCGCGCGCGGATGTACGCCATCATCCGGTCCGGGGTGAGGGTCGCGACGTCAGGCCGGCTCCACGGTTCGCGGACGTCGCGCGGGTCCGGGTCCTCGCCTCCCCCGGCACTCGTGCCCCGCACCCGGCTCATGACGAGGCGCTCGCGGCACTCTCGAGGCTCTCGGTCTCCTCATCCTCGACCGGCATGATGGCCTCCAGGAACTGGTGTGCCCATGTGAGGATCTCCGAGTCGACGACTTCCCTGCTGTCGAATCCGCCCCCACTCACGGGTTTGGGGACGAGCACCGACCGGACGGCCGGCTTGATGAGCGACTTGGGGTACATGCGCTTCAGACGGGCGATCTGCGAGTCCGGCAGGTCCTCCACCGGACCGAAGCGGATGAAGTTGCCCTGGCTCACGATGTCGGAGACCCCCGACTTCCGTGCACGGATGCGCAGACGAGCCACGTCCGCCAGCACTCCCACCGCGTCCGGCGGCGTGCCGTAGCGGTCGGTGAGCTCTTCCAGCACTGACCGGATCTGCTCTTCTCCCCCGGCGGCGGCGAGCTTCCGGTACGCCTCGAGCCGCAGCCGTTCGTGCTCGACGTAGTCGGTGGGGATGTGCGCGTCGACGGGCAGCTCGATGCGCATCTCCGGCTCCTCCTCCTGCGACTCACCGCGGAAGTTGGCCACCGCCTCGCCCACGAGGCGGATGTAGAGGTCGAAGCCCACTCCTTCGATGTGCCCGGACTGCTGACCGCCCAGCAGGTTGCCCGCGCCGCGGATCTCGAGGTCCTTCATGGCGACCTGCATCCCCGCGCCCAGCTCGGAGTGCTCGGCCAGGGTCTTGAGCCGGTCGTGCGCCGTCTCCGTGAGCGTGCCGTCCGGCGGGTAGAGGAAGTACGCGTACGCGCGTTCGCGGCCGCGCCCCACCCGGCCCCGCAGCTGGTGGAGCTGCGAGAGTCCGTAGCGGTCGGCCCGGTCGATGATGAGCGTGTTCGCGTTCGCGATGTCGATGCCGGTCTCGACGATCGTCGTGCAGACGAGCACATCGAACTTCCGCTCCCAGAAGTCGACGATCATCTGCTCCAGCTGTCGCTCGCCCATCTTGCCGTGCGCGATCCCGATCCGCGCTTCGGGGACGAGCTCCGCGAGGCGCCCCGCCACCCGGTCGATGTCCTGCACCCGGTTGTGGATGTAGAAGACCTGCCCCTCGCGCATGAGCTCGCGCCGGATCGCTGCGGCGACCTGCCGATCCTCGTGGCGTCCCACGTAGGTGAGCACGGGATGGCGCTCTTCCGGCGGAGTCGCCAGGGTCGACATCTCCCTGATGCCCGTGACCGCCATCTCGAGCGTGCGCGGGATGGGCGTCGCGGACATCGCGAGAACGTCGACGTCCGCGCGCATCGCCTTGAGCGTCTCCTTGTGCTCGACCCCGAACCGCTGCTCCTCGTCGATGATGACGAGGCCCAGGTCCTTGAACGAGATCTCGCCCGACAGCAGTCGGTGGGTGCCGATGACGAGGTCGATCGTCCCGTCCTTCATCGCGGCGACGACGCGATCCGATTCCTTCTTCGACTGGAAGCGCGACAGGGCCCCCACACTCACGGGGAAGCCCGCGTAGCGCTCCGCGAACGTCTCCAGGTGCTGCTGCACGAGCAGCGTCGTGGGGACGAGCACCGCGACCTGCTTGCCCTCCTGGATCGCCTTGAAGGCCGCCCTGACCGCGACCTCCGTCTTGCCGTAGCCCACGTCGCCGCAGATCAGCCGGTCCATGGGGACCGACTTCATCATGTCGTCCTTGACCTCATCGATCGTCGTCAGCTGATCCGGCGTCTCGACGTAGTGGAAGGCGTCCTCGAGCTCCCGCTGCCAGGGGGTGTCAGGACCGAATGCGTGGCCCTGCGTGGCCTGCCGAGCGGAGTAGAGGCGGACGAGCTCTCCGGCGATCTCCTTGACCGCCTTCCGCGCCCGCGTCTTCGTCTTCGACCAGTCGGACCCGCCCATCTTGTTGAGCGTCGGGCTCTCGCCGCCCACGTACCGGGTGACCTGGTCGAGCGCGTCCGAGGGCACGTACAGCCGGTCGCCGGGGTGCCCGCGCTTCGACGGCGCGTACTCGAGGACCAGGTATTCGCGCGTGTGCGCGTCCTTCCCCTTCCCCGCGGTGCGCTGCACCATCTCGACGAACCGGCCGACACCGTGCTGCTCGTGCACCACGTGGTCGCCGGGCGACAGGTTGAGGGGGTCGACCTGGTTGCGCCTGCGGCGCGCGGGGAGCTTCCGCATGTCCCGCGTCGAGGTGGCGGCCGCACGGCCGAGCACGTCCGCCTCCGTGAGCACGGCCAGCCTGAGCTCGTCCACGACGAACCCGCCGTAGCCGGCCCCGATCGCGACTTCGACGCGCCCCGCAGCAGTGAAGTCGGGAGCCTCGACGAAGGCTGCGGGGACCTCGGCGTCGGCGAACACCTCGACGAGCCGCTTGCCCGGACCGCCGCCCTCCGTGAGGACGACGACGGACCAGTCGTCCCGCACCAGCGTGCGCACGTCGCCGAGGATCGCCTCGACGTCGCCCTGGTACCCCCGCGGCTCACGCGCCGGCACCGTGTAGACCTCGTCGCCCGCAGCGGTGAGCTCTTCGTCGACTGCGAAGCCGCCCAGCTCCCACCACGGCAGGCTCAGGACGCCGGCGGCCTCCCGCGTCTGCTCGAGGGTGCGGAAGTTCGCAGCGGACAGATCGACAGGGGCCTGCGCGCCGTCGGAGGCCGATTCCCAGGCGGCCGCGAGGAACTCATCAGACGTGCGGACCAGGTCGTCCGCGCGGCGCGCGACCCTCTCCGGCTCCACGACGAGCACACGGGTGTCCTGCGGCACGACCGCGACGAGGGGTTCCATCCCATCCGCGAGGACCGGCGCGAGCGATTCCATCCCCTCCACGGCGACGCCCGCGGCGATGCGGCCCAGCATGTCGGCCGCAGCGGGCGTCGTCTCCGCCAGGGCTGCGGCACGTTCCCGGACTTTGGCGGTGAGCAGGACCTCCCGGCACGGCGGTGCGTACAGGCGGGGGGCGGGACCGTCGGGGTCGGGGTTCTGGGAGCGCTGGTCCGCCACGGCGAAGGGGCGGATCTCCTCGATCTCGTCGTCGAAGAATTCGAGTCGCAGGGCGGATTCGGCAGTCGGAGGGAAGACATCGATGATGCCGCCGCGCACCGCGAACTCACCGCGGCGGGACACCATGTCGACACGGGTGTACGCGAGCCCGGACAGCGTTTCGGACAGTTCGGTGAGATCGACCCTGTCACCGACGCGCAGGTCGACGGGTTCGAGGTGTGCGAGTCCCTTGACGAGCGGCTGCAGCGCAGCGCGCACCGGCGCGATGACGACCCGCAGCGGGGAATCGCCGTCGGCACCCGGATAGGCGAGCCGGCGCAGCACCGTGAGGCGTTCGCCCACGGTGTCCGAGCGGGGCGAGAGCCTCTCATGCGGCAGCGTCTCCCAGGACGGGAAGACCGCGACGGATTCCTGCGGCAGGTGGTCGGCGAGCGCACGTGCGAGGTCTTCCGCCTCACGCGTCGTCGCTGTGACCACCAGGACGGTCCCGGTCTTCGCGGTGCGCGAGATGAGTGCGGGCAGGAGTCCGCGCACCAGGGACACGGAGCCGCCCGGCGACGCGGGATCGGCCACCGCTCGCCGGACATCGTCGAATGCGGGCAGCGTGAGGGCGTCACTCAATCCAGTCAGCACGCGTCCAGTGTAGGCGTCGGCGCGGACACGACTGATCGCCAGGTCGCCGCAGCTCCTGCGCGCCTTCACTGCCGTCCGCGCGGACCGGGCCTCCAGCTTCATGACGGATACTGGGGACATGGCGCACACACCCGACGACACCCGTCCGCGCGCGCCATTCGCCGCGCGCCTGGTCCCGCCGCTGCTCCTCATCGCGCTCATGTGGGCGATCGAGTTCGCGGACATGCTGCTGCCCGGGCGGTTCGAGGTCCTCGGCATCCGCGCGTGGGACGTCACGCACCTGCCGGGCGTCGTCCTCGCCCCGCTCCTCCACTCGACGTGGGGCCATCTCATCGCGAACACCGTGCCGTTCGCGGTCCTCGGCTGCCTGGTCGCCGCAGAGGGTGCGCGCAGGTTCTGGGCCGTGACGGCGATCGCCACTGTGATCGGCGGGATCGGACCGTGGCTGCTCGCATGGCCCGGTACCCTGACGGTCGGAGCCTCCGGACTCGTCTTCGGGTACTTCGCCTACCTCATCGTCCGCGTCTTCACCGCTGGGACCATGTCGCACCGCATCCTGTACGGGATCATCGCCGCGATCGTCTTCGTCGTCTACGGCGGCTCGATGCTCGTGGGAGTCCTTCCCGTCCATCCGGGGATCTCCTGGCAGGGCCATCTCTTCGGAGCGATCGGCGGTGGACTCGCAGCTCTGCTCCTGAGGCCCCGGACCGCGTCGCGGTAGAGCCGCGCCGCGGGAGCCCTCCGACGGTCGCCGACGCCTCCTGCCGGCGGGGGTGCCTCAGCGCGGTGAGTGGAACCGCTGCTGGGCGGGCTCGAGCCCCTCGAGCGCGATGGCCTCCACCGCGTCCGCGAGGTCGGAGACGAAGATCGGCAGAGTGGTGCGCTCCTGCGAGGTGAAGCGCCCCAGCACGTAGTCGGCGGTGTCCATGCGTCCGGGAGGACGCCCCACTCCCGCACGGACCCGGAGGTAGTCCTTCGTTCCCAGGTGGCTCGTGAGGGATCGCAGTCCGTTGTGGCCGCCCTCTCCGCCGCCCTGCTTGAGACGAACGGAATCGTAGTCGAGGTCCACGTCGTCGTGGATCGCGATCACGCGGTCGGGTGCGACCGAATGGAAGCGGGCGAGCTGTCCCACCGGCTGCCCCGACTCATTCATGTAGGTCGCCGGCCGCACGAGGACAGCCCGCGGGCCCGGCAGCCCCCCGGCCCCGGGGAGTCTCCCCGTCGCGGCGAGTGCGCGGGTCTTCGACTTCGTCAGCGTCCCGCCCATGCGTCGCAGCAGTTCGTCGACGACCAGGTAGCCGATGTTGTGGCGGGTCGCCTCATACCGGCTGCCCGGATTGCCGAGGCCCACGATGATCCAGGTGTCCGATGCCATGGCGACGCGACCGTCCTTCTGTGATGACCCGCTCGTCGCGGGGTCGGGCTGACTGCTGTGGTGATGGAGCTCTCGAGGGGCGACGCGGGTCATGCACTGCGGGGCAGGACCGGATCGGTCCTGCCCCGCAGGTGTGCACGCGCGAGCCTGGGTGGTCAGCTCCCGGTGGGGAGCCCTCTCCCGTGCCTCACTCGTCGTCGGACGGCTTCTCCTCCGTGGACTCGTCGCCGGACTCCTCGCCGGTGGACTCCGCCGCATCCTCATCGACCGCGTCGGTCTCGAGCTCCGCCTCGAGCTCCGCATCCGACAGCTCGGCGGACACGTTCACCACGAGCAGCTCCGCATCGGAGACCAGCGTGGAGCCGGACGGCATCGTGACGTCTGCGGCGTAGATGTGGTCGCCGACCTCGCGGCCCTCGATGCTGACCTCGATCGTCTCCGGCAGCTTCGTGGCGTCGGCCTCGATGAGCAGCGACTGGTTGTCGACCGACACCATCGTGCCGGGCGCCGCTTCGCCCTCGAGCACGATCGGGACGTCGACCTCGACCTTCTCGCCCTTCTTGACGAGGATCAGGTCCAGGTGCTCGTTCTCACGAGTGACGGGGTTGACCTGCACGTCCTTCACGAGTGCCAGCTCGCTCTTGCCCGTGTCCGGGTTCTCGAGCTTCAGCAGCGCGTTCGGGGTGCGCAGCGCCAGCATCGTGGGGTGCGCATCGAGCAGCAGGTGGATGGGGTCGATCCCGTGGCCGTAGAAGACCGCGGGGACCTTGCCCTCGCGGCGGAAGCGACGTGCCGCTCCCTTGCCGAATTCTTCGCGACGGACGACGTCGAGCTTCGCATCTGCCATGGTCATTCTCCTTCTCAAGCGGTGGCGCCTCGCACGGACGCAGCCCACCCACCCGGAACGAGGGACGCTGTGGCCAGGAGGCACTGCAGCCTGTTCGGATCATGAGCACCGCGTCGATCACGGAGGCCGTCGGGGCCTCCCTCGCCGAGGTAACCCGTCAATCATACGCACTCCCCGCACGCGGTCAAAGCGGGCGCCGAACGCTGCCGCGGGGACGGCTGCCGCGGGGACGGCTGCGGCAACGGGAACTGCCGTGGCAGTGGGAACAGCCAAGCGGCCGTTCGCCCTCCCCGGGCGAACGGCCGCTCATCCGTCACGCGGACGGTCAGATGCGGATGCTCCGGATCAGGCGCCGTCGCCCTCGAAGAGGCTCGTGACGGAGCCGTCCTCGAACACCTCGTGCACTGCCCTCGCGAGCAGCGGAGCGATGGACAGGACCGTGAGTTTGTCGAACATCATCTCCTCGCTGAGCGGAAGCGTGTTCGTGACGATGACCTCTTCCGCCACGGAATTGGTGAGGCGCTCCACCGCGGGGCCGGAGAAGACTGCGTGGGTGGACACGATGATGACGCCCTTGGCCCCCGCCGCCATGCAGGCGTCCGCCGCCTGGACGATGGTGCCGCCGGTGTCGATCATGTCGTCGACGAGCACGCAGTGGCGACCCTCGACCTCGCCCACCACGCGATTGGCCTTCGTCTCATTCGGCCGCGTGATGTCGCGCGTCTTGTGGATGAACGCCAGGGGGACGCCGCCCAGGCTGGACGACCAGTTCTCCGCGACCTTGATCCGGCCCGCGTCGGGCGAGACGACCGCGAGGTCCTCGGGGTAGTTCTCCTTCACGTAGTCCGACAGGATCGGCAGCGCGACGAGGTGATCGACGGGTCCGTCGAAGAAGCCCTGGATCTGAGCCGTGTGGAGGTCGACCGTGATGAGGCGGTCGGCACCCGCGGTCTTGAAGAGGTCCGCCATGAGGCGAGCGGAGATGGGCTCACGGCCGCGGTGCTTCTTGTCCTGCCGCGCGTACGGGAAGAACGGCGCGATGACGGTGATCCTCTTGGCCGACGCACGCTTGAGCGCGTCGACCATGATGAGCTGCTCCATGACCCATTCGTTGATGGGGGTCGTGTGCGACTGCATGATGAAGACGTCTGTGCCGCGGACGGATTCTCCGAACCGGACATAGATCTCGCCGTTGGCGAAGTTGTAGACGTCTGTGGGGAGCAGTTCGGTGCCGAGGCACTGTGCGACCTGTTCGGCCAGCTCAGTGTTCGCGCGCCCACTGACCAGGACGAGTTTCTTCTCGCCCGCGGTGGTGATCGACCTCACGTTCAGGACTCCTTATTTCGATCCGCATCGTCTGCGCTTGTCCCCCGGTCCGGCGCCGCGCTGTCCGCGGCCGTCGATTCCGGCGCAGTGTCGTGTGCCAGCTGTGCCGCCTGCGCGGCGGCACTCCCTGGTCTGTTCTTCTCGACCCAGCCCTCGATGTTGCGCTGGCGGCCCTCCTTGATCGCCAGCGCCCCGGCCGGCACGTCGTCGCGGATGACGGCACCCGCGCCCGAATATGCGCCGTCGCCCACCGTCACGGGGGCGATGTACATCGTGTCGGAGCCCATCCGCACATGCGAGCCGATCGTCGTGCGCTGCTTCTTCACGCCGTCGTAGTTGACGAAGACGGACGACGCGCCGATGTTCGAGTGCTCACCGACCGTGGCGTCGCCGACGTAGGTCAGGTGGGGCACCTTCGACCCCTCGCCGATCTGCGCGTTCTTCGTCTCCACGAACGCGCCGAGCTTGCCGCTCGCGCCCAGTTCCGTCCCGGGCCGCAGGTAGGAGAAGGGCCCGACCGCAGCCCCGGCTCCGATCACCGCGAGCGAGCCGTGGGTGCGGATCACCGTGGCGCCCTCTCCCACCTCCGTGTCCGACAGGGTCGTGTCCGGTCCGATGACGGCATCGGCCGCTATATCGCAGGCGCCGTGGAGCTGCACTCCCGGCTGGATCGTGACATCCGGTGCGAGGACGACGTCGGAGTCGATCCACGTGGTCTCCGGATCGACGACCGTGACACCGGCCCGCATGTGGGATTCGACGATGCGACGGTTGAGCTCGCGGCCCAGCTGGGCGAGCTGCACGCGGTCGTTCGCGCCTTCCACCTGCCACACGTCGTCGGTCGTGAGCGCTGCGACGCGGGAGCCACCGCTGCGCGCGATGCCGATGACGTCGGTGAGGTACTTCTCCCCCTGGGCGTTGTCCGTGTCGACGCGGGCGAGCGCGTCGCGCAGCACGGATGCCTCGAACGCGTAGATCCCGGAGTTGATCTCGCCGATCGCGCGGACTGCCTCATCCGCGTCCTTCTGCTCGACGATCCGTTCCAGATCGCCGGCCGCGTCGCGCACGATGCGGCCGTAGCCCGCGGGGTTCGCGACGTTGGCGGACAGGACCGTCACCGCATTGGACTGCGCTTCGTGGTGCTCGACGAGAGCGAAGAGGGTGGAGGTGGTGAGCAGCGGGACATCGCCGTACGTGACGACGACCGTGCCGTCCATGTCCTCGGGGAGCTGGGTGAGCGCGCACTCCGCGGCGCGGCCCGTGCCGGGGACATCGTCCTGGTCGGCCACGAGCACGGAGCGGTCGAGGACTCCGGCGATGGATTCGACGTGCGAGGCCACCTGCTCGCGCGCGTGGCGCAGCACGACGACGAGGTGTTCGGGACCGGTGCCGGCCGCTGCGGTGATCGCGTGGTGGAGGAGAGACCGTCCTGCGATCGGGTGCATCACCTTGGGTGTGGCCGACTTCATCCGGGTTCCTGCGCCTGCGGCGAGGACGATCACGGCTGCCGGGCTGTGCTGCGGCATGTGTGGGGCTCCTTGGATATCGCGGATGGATTCATCCCGCTCCGCCCCTAGGATTCGAACCTAGACCACACGGCACCAAAAGCCGGAGTGCTGCCATTACACCAGGGCGGACCGCGCTCCCGGGACGGGTGGGCGCTGGGTGCAATCCTGCCACTAGACTCAGGGGTATGGAAATCCTTCGTCTCATCCTAGTCGTACTGCACCTCCTCGGAATGGCCATCATCATCGGCGGCTACTTCGCGAACATCAAGGCCCCCAAGGTCTCCCCCGGAATGCTGCACGGCGCATACCTGCAGCTCGTCACGGGACTCGCCCTCACCGGTCTCGCAGAGGCGATGGTGGACGAGGGAGAAGCCGTCAATCACATGAAGATCGGCATCAAGCTGGTGCTGGCACTCGCCGTCGCCGTCTTCGCCTTCCTCGGCAAGCGCAAGGAGAAGGCGAACCCGGAGCAGGGCACGTCCGCGGGCATGTCGCACGCCACCGGGATCGTCGCGGTCATCGCCGTGATCATCGCCGTCTTCCTCCCCGGAACCGTCACCGCCTGAGTGCGGATCCGCACCTGATCGGGTCCCCTCTCCGATCCGCACGGGCCCATCCCGTGCCCGGCACGCATCCCGGCCCGGCTCCCCAGAGCCGGGCCGTGTCCGTCTCTGCTGATAGGTTCGCACCGCTATGAGCTCACCCTTCGATTTCCTCTCCGCACTCGACCCGGACGCATCTGCCCCCGCAGATGGACCTCCCGCTGCCGACGCCCGGCCCAGCGGTACGGCCGGTTCCGCACCGGCGACGCAGGGCGGAGCCTCGGCCGGCCGGATCCGGGACGACGCCGCAGGAGACGCGGATTCGCTGCTGGACGGGCTCAATCCGGCCCAGCGGGAGGCAGTCCTGCATCATGGCGGTCCCCTTCTCATCGTCGCGGGTGCAGGGTCGGGGAAGACCAGTGTCCTCACCCGCCGCATCGCCCACGCACTGCGGACGGGACGGGCACGGCCCGGTGAAGTCCTCGCGATCACCTTCACGAACAAGGCAGCGAAGGAGATGCAAGAGCGCATCGCCGCCCTCGTGGGGCCGGCGGCGCGCACGATGTGGGTGTCGACCTTCCACTCCGCATGCGTGCGGATCCTCCGTCGCGAGGCCAAGACCCTGGGGCTGACGTCGAGCTTCACGATCTACGACGCCCAGGACTCGCTGCGCCTCCTCACCCAGGTCGCGCGGGAAGCGGACCTCGACCCGAAGAAGTTCCCCGCCCGGGCACTGCGGTCACGGATCTCCGGCCTCAAGAACGACCTCATGACTCCGGACGACTTCGCCGCGACGGTGTCGGAGAGACGACCGCACGATGAAGCGGTCCTCACCGTCTACCGGCGCTACCAGGAACGGCTGCGCCGGGCGAACGCCCTGGACTTCGACGACCTCATCATGGAGACGGTCCACCTCCTGGGCGCCTTCGAGGCGGTGGCGGACAACTACCGCGCGCGCTTCCGCCACATCCTGGTCGATGAGTATCAGGACACGAACCCCGCGCAGTACCGGCTCATCCGGCTCCTCGCCGGTGCGGACCAGCCGGACGGGCCCACGGGGGAACTCACCGTCGTGGGCGACGCGGACCAGTCGATCTACGCATTCCGCGGCGCGACAGTGCGGAACATCGTGGAATTCGAGGAGGACTTCCCGCAGGCGCGCGTCGTGCTGCTGGAGCAGAACTACAGGTCGACCCAGAACATCCTGTCTGCGGCGAACTCCGTCATCTCGAACAACCCCGATCGCAAGGACAAGCGGCTGTGGACGGACAGCGGCGACGGAGAGACGGTGACCGGCTGGGTCGCGGAGACGGAGCAGGCAGAGGCGCGCTTCATCGTCGAGCGCATCGACGAGCTCCGTGACGACCACGACCTCACGTACGGCGACTTCGCTGTCTTCTACCGCACCAACGCGCAGTCCCGCGCGATCGAGGACGCGCTGGTCCGTGCGGGGATGCCCTACAAGGTGGTCGGCGGCACGCGCTTCTACGAGCGCAAGGAGATCAAGGACGCGCTCGCGTATCTGCGCGTCCTGGCGAATCCGGCTGATGATGTGAACCTGCGCCGTGTGCTCAACGAGCCCAAGCGCGGGATCGGCGACCGGACGGAAGCGCTCATCGCCGCCCACGCGGACCGCGAGCGCACCACGTTCCGCGCCGCACTGGACGACGCGGACAACGCGGTCGGCATCACGACCCGGTCGCGCGGTCCGATCCGGACGTTCCTCACCCTCCTGAACGATCTGGCAGGTGTCGCGGAGGGAGGCGGCGTCGCCGCCTCCCTCGAAGCAGTGCTGGAGCAGACGGGATACCTCGCATCGCTCAACGAGTCGACCGATCCGCAGGACGAATCCCGCGTGGACAACCTCGCGGAGCTCGTCGCGGTGGCGGAGCAGTACGACGCGCAGAACGAGGAGGGCACGCTCGACGACTTCCTCGAAGCCGTGGCTCTGTCGTCCGACGCGGATTCGATCCCCGACGAAGAGGCGGGTGAGGTCACGCTCATGACGCTGCACACCGCGAAGGGCCTCGAGTTCCCCGTCGTCTTCCTCACCGGCCTGGAGGACGGGACATTTCCGCACCAGCGGTCATTCACCTCGGACCAGGAGATGTCGGAGGAGCGCCGCCTCGCGTATGTGGGACTCACCCGCGCGCAGCGGAAGCTGCTCATCAGTCGCGCGGAGACCCGCAGCCTGTGGGGGCAGCCGCAGTACAACCCGCCCAGCAGGTTCCTCGCGGAGATTCCGGAACACCTCATCGAGTGGGAGTCCACGGGATCAGGCGGGCTGGGCGCAGGTGGCTTCACAACGGGCGGGTTCGGTGCGGGAGACGGCGCCGCAGGCCCCTACGGAGCCGCGTACGGCGGCGGACGCGGCGGCTCGAGCGGCGCATTCGGAGCCGGTCGCCAGGGAGCAGGCGGGGCGCGGGCGGCGTCGACCAAGCCCGGCAGCGGCTTCCCCAACAGGATCCGCCCGCAGCGCGAAATGGTCTCCGTCGACGCCGGCGACCGGGTCTCGCACGACTCGTTCGGCCTCGGCACGGTCGTCGAGGTGACGGGCGCAGGTGACAAGACGGTCGCGGTCGTGGACTTCGGCTCGGAGGGCACGAAGCGACTCCTCATGCGCTACGCGCCGGTCGAGAAGCTCTGAGGCCGGCGGGCAGCAGCCCGCTCGGTCCTCACAGTCCACACCGACCCCGCACAGACGAAAGCGCCCCGCTCCACCAGATGGTGGAGCGGGGCGCCGATTCGTAGAACGAAGAATCAGTTGCGCTTATCGTCGCCCTGGTCGCCGCCCTTGTCACCGAAGCCGAGTGCGTCCGACGCAGCGCCGTGACCCTGGTCGACCTGATCCGAGAACTTGTCGCCGGTGGCGTCGTTCGCGGCATCCCTGGCCTTGTCCAGACCCTGCTCGCCGTACTGCTGCACCTGCTCGTTGTTGCTAGCGGCGTCCTTGGCCTTGTCTGCGAAATCTCCGAGTCCCATTGCTGTACCTCCTTGAGATCGACGTCCGCCTCCGGTGGGCGGCTTCGGAAACGACACTTCCATTACTGACCGGTCACGTGCAACAGAAGGAGGATGCTCCCAGAACGTCCACAGACGACGATCAGCTCGTGTTAATCGGGGATCGACGCCGTGAGAAGAGCAAGCGCGACGGATGCGCTGAAGAAAAGCGTCGCATCGAACCCGCGCCCACGATTGCGCACCGTCGCCCACCAGGGGTCGGGCAGCAGCCGGAGCACGCCCGATGCGGCACAGACCGCAGCGAGCATCCATCCGGACAGCCGGAAGCTCAGCGGGGCGACGACCACGGCCAGGACGAGCGCCACGACCGTCGCCAGCAGCACCCAGTCGCGCAGCGTCGGATTCGAGTAGCGCCGCTTCCAGTAGATCCACCTCTTGGAGAACCAGCCCCGGCCCTTGCCCCGACGTCGAGCATGACCGGGACGGCGAGCATGACCGGGCGAGCCGCCGTGCTCACGGGAGCCCCTGCTCACAGTGGAGTCCCCACTCTCAGTGGAGGAAATGGCGCGATCCTGTGAAGTACATCGTGACGCCTGCAGCCTGAGCCGCAGCCACCACCTCCTCGTCGCGGATCGATCCGCCCGGCTGGACGATCGCCTTCACGCCGGCGTCGAAGAGCGCCTGCGGTCCATCCGCGAACGGGAAGAACGCATCCGACGCGCAGACTGAGCCTGCCGCGCGCTCCTCCCCGGCCCGCTCGACCGCGAGACGCGCGGAATCCACACGGTTCACCTGGCCCATGCCCACGCCGACTGCGGCACCGTCCCGGGCGAGCAGGATCGCGTTCGACTTCACCGATCGGCAAGCGCGCCATGCGAACACCAGGTCGCGCATCGTCGCCTCGTCGGCAGCCTCACCGGCGGCCAGGGTCCACCCCGTCGGCTGGTCGCCGTCGGCCTGGAGCAGATCGCGCTCCTGCACGAGCAGGCCACCGCCGATCTGCTTCGTCTCGATCCGCTGCTCCGTGTGTTCACCCAGCTCGAGCAGACGGAGGTTCTTCTTCGTCCGCAGCAGCTCGAGGGCATCCGCGGCGAAGGACGGCGCAGCGAGCACCTCGGTGAAGATCGGCTTCACCGACTCCGCCATCGCGAGCGTCACCTCGCGATTCGCTGCGATGACGCCCCCGTATGCGGACACCGGGTCCGTCGCGTGCGCACGCCTGTGCGCGTCTGCGATGTCGTCGCCCACCGCCAGCCCGCAGGGGTTCGCGTGCTTGATGATCGCGACCGCTGGGTCCGTGAAGTCATAGGCGGCACGGATCGCGGCGTCGATGTCCTGGTAGTTGTTGAACGACATCTCCTTGCCGCCCAGCTGCACCGCGCCCGCGGCGCCGCCTGCACCGGGCACCGCGTAGACGGCCGCACGCTGATGGGGGTTCTCTCCGTAGCGCAGATCTGCGGTCTTGTGGACGGCGGAGCCGACGAAGGACGGCAGTCCGGCCTCCTCCTCGACGACCTGGCCGGCCATCCACGACGCCACGGCGACGTCATAGGCGGCCGTGTGCGCGAATGCGTCCGCGGCCAACTGCGTGCGCCGTGTGCGGGAGAAGCCCTCGCCCGCGGCCGCGTCGACGACCTCGGAGTACACGGAGGGGTCGGTGACGACTGCGACGCTCGGGTGGTTCTTCGCCGACGCGCGCACCATCGACGGCCCTCCGATGTCGATCTGCTCGACGCAGTCGTCGAACGGCGCACCGGACGCGACTGTCTCCGTGAACGGATACAGGTTGACGACGACCAGGTCGAACGCCTCGATGCCCAGTTCAGCGATCTGCTCGAGGTGCTCGGGCTTCCGCGTGTCCGCGAGGATCCCTGCGTGGACGCGCGGATGCAGCGTCTTCACACGGCCTTCGAGGGTCTCCGGGAAGCCGGTGAGCTCCTCCACAGGAGTGACGGGGACACCCGCCTGGGCGATGCGTCCCGCCGTCGAACCGGTCGATACGAGGGTGACGCCGGCGGCGTGGAGGCCCTGCGCGAGGCCCTCCAGGCCGGTCTTGTCATAGACGCTGATGAGCGCGCGGCGGATGGGTCGGGCTGTCTGCACGTCTCTGGTGCCTCCTGCTCGTGTGGATGGGTTCTGTGGAGTGGTCACGGTGCGGGTGTCCACCCGGTCACGCGTCGTCCCTCGACGGTGAGTGTCCGTTCGGCGAGGAAGGCCAGCAGCTCGACCAGTCGAGTCCGTTCGACCGCGCGGATGCGCTCGTGGAGCGATTCCTCATCGTCTGCGTCCTGCACCGCCACGGGGAACTGCGCGATGATCGGGCCGGTGTCGACGCCCGCGTCGACCAGGTGGAACGTCGTCCCCGCGACCTTCACGCCGTGGGCCATCGCGTCCCGGACGCCGTGGGCGCCGGGGAACGACGGCAGCAGAGCCGGGTGCGTGTTGATGATGCGGCCGGCGAAGCGGTCGACGAATGCGCTTCCCAGGATCCGCATGAAACCGGCGGAGATGACCCAGTCCGGATCGTACGACGCCACGGTGTCGGCCAGGGCCCGGTTCCACTCCGCACGCGCGGAGTGGTCGGATGGGGCCACGACGCATGTCTCGACACCTGCCGACCGCGCACGATCGAGCACCCCGGCGGACGCGACGTCGGAGCAGACGGCGACGATCTGCACCCCTGCACCCCCATCCGCGAAGGCGTCGAGGAGAGCTTGGGTGAGGGTTCCTGAACCGGAGGCGAGAATCACGCAGCGCACCCGGCAAGTCTAGAGGAACGCGGTGGGAGGGGACGGGCCGGGCTGTGCCGCTCCCCCGCGGGCCGTATGCGACACTGTGGGTGTGAGCAACCCGAGCCCCGTCGAAGACCAGACCCGCATCGATCCGCCGCGCGATTCCGACGCGTCCGGTAAGGGTTCGGGCGCCCCCGACGGCGGTCCGGACAAGGAACCGGAGAAGCCCAGCGGCCCGCAGCGCACCGTCGTGAAGTACGGCCTCGCGCTCACGGTGCTGCTCGCCGGTGCGATCCTCTGCTCGATGCTCTCACTCCCCCTCGTCATCGTGTCCGGCGTCCTCGCACTCGGAGCGATGGTGTGCGCTGTCATCTGCCTCGTCGCAGGGATCCGCGCGGGGCAGGTCGCTCAGGCGATCGTCACGGGGGTCATCGGCTTCATCGTCGCGGGATACGTACTCGTCTCCGCCATCTCCACGGTCCTCATCTGGGACATCCGCGCCGATTTCGAAGCGTGCATGGCCGATTCGATCACCGAGCAGGCGACGGCCGTCTGCCAGAACGACTACAACACGCAGGTCGGCGACTGGTTCGAACGGCTCACCGGTCAGCCGATGCCCGGTTCGCAAGCAGACTGAGGCCCCACCCGGCGGCAGTGCCCGCACCCGCGGCTCCGCCGATGGTGGCGATCGCAGTCCCGATGGGGACGCCGAACGTCTCCAGTCCCGCGGGTCCGATCGGCCCCGCTGCGAACAGCACGGCCGCAGCGGTGCAGACGAAGCCCAGACCGGCTGAGATGACGACCACGCGCCAGTCCACCTCCTCCACCCAGGTGCTGCGTCCCACGGTCGCGACCCCGGCAGCGAGCGGGAGGACGACCAGCACCGCCCACCCCCATGCCGCGGTGTCCACCGGGACCGCGGCGAGCACGGGGACGGCGGGAACCACTGCGGCCTGCGAGCTGAACGGCGTCGCGAGGGCAGCGGCAGACAGGTGGACCCCGGCGCCCGACAGCCAGCTCACCGTGATGACCAGCAGCGTCGGCAGGAAGAGCAGCTGGACGAAGCCCAGCCCCACCGCAGCGACGGTCGGTCGGGAGTACCCGGACACCGCCTCGGCCATGGAGGACCACCCGGTGGCGAGAGCGACGATGAGTCCCAGGACGGCTACGATCCCCACGGCGAGCCCCACGCGGCGCAGCACCCGCAGCGCGGATTCCAGGGCGTCGGCCCACTCATCCCCCGCCTTCGTCGCGACGAGGTCGAACAGGGCCTGCGCCCAGCGACCGGCGGGTGCTCCGCGCCGCTCCGGACCCAGGCACGCGATGAGCAGCGGCACCGACACCACCACGATGAACCGCGCGGACCCCAGGAGCGTCAGTGTGCCCGCCCCCACCAGCAGCCCTGCGAGCAGGAGCACCAGGACGATCGCACCCAGGCACGTGGCCATCCCGACCGTCGCCGCATAGCGGGTCGCGGGGAGGGTTCCGGCACGGACCAGCTGCTCGTTGGCGGCAAGCGCGCGGCGGGTCCTTCGCAGTGCGGAGGTCATGACACACATGAGTCCGACGGTGAGGAGGGACGGCGGGAGGCCGAGCCCGATCCCCAGCTCCCACCCCGAGGCCGCGCCCAGCAGGGTGCCGGCCCACCGGACGACGGCGGACAGCGGCTGCAGCTGGGCGATCGCGACGAACCACGCGGCGAGGGCGACGACCAGAACGGTGAGGACGAGGACGAGGACGGCCCGGAGCGCCTCGAGGGCGCCGATCACGACCGGGTGTCGGCTGGAGAGAGGGGGAAGTGCGGGGGCCGATGACATCGCCGCCCATTGTGCCCCGATCGCCGCTCAACAGGCGCACTCGACACACCTCCGGGTCATGTCCGGGTGGTACCTTTGAGCGATTGGAGACCAGCGCGTCTCCGCACCCCTGTCGTCGATGTCGTGAAGGTGAGTTCCTGGCGATGAGCTCTGGAGATCCGGACCCGCAGATCCCGCCCATGCCCGACCGGACCCCGGAGCAGGCACAGCAGGAGCACCGATCCGAGCAGTCCGCGTGGGCTCCTCCTCCGTCGTACGGATCGACTCCCGCGTCGCCCTATGCTCCACAGCCCGGCGGTGGGCAGGACGGACCGGGCGGGCAGGCTGCTGGTCCGACCGGTGAGGTCCCCCAGCCGGCGCCCGCCCCCGGCTACGCGCCGGGCGCGGCTCCTGCGACCCGCAAGCAGGAGCGGAAGAAGGGCAAGTCGAAGATGCCCCTCATCCTCTCTCTGTCCGCCGTGGGGCTCGTCCTGGTCCTCGTGGTCGTCGGCGCCCTGATCCTCATGAACGTCAACCGCAGCCAGTACGGTCCGGAGACGGTCGCGCAGGAGTACCTGGACGCAGTCGCCGCGGGTGACCTCGCAGCTGCGCAGGAGATCACGCCCGCGACAGTGCCGAACGGCGCGAACGAGGCGCTCGTCGATCCGGCCGTCTTCTCAGCCTCGGCCTCAGCCATCGAGGACGTCCAGGTGTCCGAAGCCCAGATCGACGGGGATACGGCGACGATGACGGCGTCCTACTCGATCGACGGCCAGGACTACGAACTGCCGCTCACCGCGGACAAGTCGGGCCGGCAGGGCTTCTTCTTCGACCAGTGGGCACTGCAGCCGCCGGTCCTGCAGACGCTCTCCGTCGACCTCACCCAGACCGCGGACGCGACGGTGAACGGCGAACCCGTCGACCTCGCGACCGGGGCCACGGAGTACGCGGTCATGCCGGGGACGTACGAACTCGTCGTCCCGGAGACCACCTACACGGAAGAGGGCTCGTCCGCCATCACGGTGGGCTTCGCCCCGGACGCGGAACCGCAGCCGGCGACGCTCAACGTGACCATCGAGGTGACGGACGCCTACAAGGAGGACGTCACCGATGCGGTCAATGCGAAGCTCGACGAATGCCTGGAGTCCGGCAAGCTCGAGACCGACTGCGGCTTCTTCGATCGCGACTCGTTCGCGAACGCGGATGAGAAGGAGACGTACGACACGCTCAAGACGGACGGCGTCGAGTACGAGATGACGGAGAGGCCCACGATCGTCGTCACCGACTACGGGATCCCCGGCACCGGCTCCTTCTACACGGACGATGAGGCGCCCGGCGAGGTCGAGGCGGACGTCGAGGACGAGGACGGAGCCGAATACACGCTGACATCGGAGTTGCGCCCGTCCGGAACCGTCAGCGTCGACGGGGATTCGATCTCCATCGACTTCCTCTACAACGGCTGACGGCCGGGGGACGCGGCCAGTCCCCACGCACGCATGAGCCCCGTGGTCCTGTGGACCACGGGGCTCATGCGTGTCGTCGCGGAGGTCTCAGACCCCCACGGTGCGCACGGGTGCGGCCGCTGCCGTGATCCCCTCGATGCGCTCCGAGAGCGCCAGCACCCCGGCGTCGTCGAAGCGGCGCCCCGCCACCTGCACGGCGACGGTCCGGCCGTCGGGGGTGAACCCCGCGTGCACACTCGACGCGGGCTGCTCCGACATGTTGTACGGGACCGTGAAGCCGATGTGCTGCATGGGCAGCGACGGATCCGTGTACGGCATCGGCTGCTCGGCGGGGAACGCCGCCATGGGCGCCACCGGCGACAGCACGAAGTCGCAGTCCACCGTCGCCGCGATCGTCACGGCGCGCATCCGCTGGATCGAGTGGTAGCAGCGCATGAGGTCGACGGCCGGGACGTCGGCGCCGGCCATGCACCACCGCGCCACGTGCGGCAGGATCAGTCGCTGATCGTCGAGGTCCAGCGCGGAGAAGTCCGCCCACGAGCGCACCCGCCAGAACCGGTCGACGTCGGCGAGCAGCTCCTCATCCATGAAGGGGGCGATCTCCACCACCTCGGCTCCCGCGTCGGACAGGGCGTCGGCGGTCGCCCGCACCACGCGCGCGACGTGGGGGTCGGTCGCCTCTCCGCAGCCCGCGTCCGTGTGCACGCCGATCCGCAGGCCGCGCACACCCGTGTCGCCGTCCGCCAGCGGTCGTGCGTAGTCGCCGGTGTACGCGGGCAGTTCGGAGTAGTCCCGCGCATCGGAGCGGCCGATCACCTGCATCGCCGCGCGCACGTCCTCCGTGCGGCGGGCGAGCGGCCCGGCGCACCGCCCCAGGTACGGCGCGTCGAGCGGGACCCGTCCGAAGCTGGGCTTGAGGGTCGCCAGTCCCAGCCAGGTGCCGGGGAGCCGGATCGAGCCGCCGATGTCGGATCCGATGTGCACGGGGCCGTAGCCGGCGGCCGCTGCGGCACCGGCGCCGGCCGATGAGCCTCCGGTGGTGAGCGAGGGGTCCAGCGGCGAGCGCGTGATCCCATGCCGTGAGGACACTCCGGAGGACAGCATCCCCCAGTCGGGCATCACGGTGGCACCGAAGAGGACGGCACCGCCTGCGCGCAGCCGCGCGGTGATCGGTGCGTCCGCGGTCGCGGGCTGCGGGTCGCCGGCCGCGTGGCCTCCGGGCATCGGGACGCCTTCGACCGCGATGTTCTCCTTCACGGTGACCGGCACGCCGTCCAGCGGACCGCGCGGCGCTCCCGCCTGCCAGCGCTCCGCTGATTCGCGGGCCGCGGCCTGGGCCCTCCCCCGCTGGTCGAGATCCGACCACCAGAGTGCGTTCAGCGTGGGTTCGCAGGCCTCGACCCGTTCCCGCACCGCGTCGAGCACCTCGACTGGCGTGAGGTCGCCGGTGCGGAAGCCCTCGGTCATCGCTGCGACGGACAGATCGGCGGTTGTGGCGTGCGGAGCAGTGGGGTTCACCACGGGTCCTCTCCTTCGTGCTCGGGAGCAGCTCAGGCGCTGAGCGCTGCGTGGATGGTGGGCGAGGCCGCGACGAGCGCCCTCGTGTATGCGTGCGCGGGTTCGTCGTACACCTGGTCGGTGCGCCCCTGTTCGACGATCTCGCCGGACCGCATGACCGCGACGTCCGAGCACAGGTGGCGGACCACTCCCAGATCATGCGACACGAAGACGAGCGTCAGGCTGTAGTCGTCGACCAGGTCGGCGAGCAGGTTGAGCACCTGTGCCCGCACGGAGACGTCGAGTGCGGACACCGGTTCGTCCGCGACGAGGATCCGCGGGCGCGTGACGAGGGCGCGGGCGATCGAGATGCGCTGGCGCTGACCGCCGGAGAACTGGTGGGGGAACCGGGTGAGCGCGTCGAGGTCGAGCCCCACGGCCTCCACCATCTCCTCTGCCCTGCCGAGCCTCTCGTCCCGGCCCACCTGCATCGAGCGCAGCGGTTCGCCGATGATCTCCGCGACGCTCATCCGCGGATCGAGCGATGCGTAGGGATCCTGGAACACGATCTGCAGGTCGCGGCGCATCGCGGTGAGGCCCGACTGGTCATCGGGGTCGACGACGACGTCCCCCACGCGGACCGCACCGGCGGTGGGCGCTTCGAGGCCGGAGAGGATCGACAGGAGCGTCGACTTGCCGGACCCCGACTCCCCGACGATGCCCATCCGTCCGCCCGCGCGCACGGAGAGGTCGATGCCCTTGAGCGCCTCGACCCTGTGGCTGCGGAAGAGCCCGGCCCGGCGGGTGAAGGTCTTGACGACCCCGGTCATCTCGATGAGGTCGGCCGCGCCCGAGGCCGTGGCCGGCTCGGGCTCCGGAGCCGAGGCCGTGGTCGGCTCCGGAGCCGCTGCCGGTGCCGACTCGTGCGTCTGCTCCGAGGTGACCGGCACCTCGGCGGCGGTCGCCTGCTGATCGGCCCCGGCGTACTGGTCGGCCGTCGCGATCGTGAAGAGGCGACCGCGCGAATCCGTGGCCGTCAGGTCGCTCGCGGCCAGCAGACCGCGGGTGTACTCGTGCTGCGGTGCGGTGAAGATCTCGTCGACCGTTCCTGTCTCCACGACGCGGCCCGCGTTCATGACCATGACCCGCTCGCACACGCGGGCGACGACCGCCAGGTCGTGGGTGATGAAGAGCAGTCCGGTCCCGCGTGCGGTGACCTGCTCGTCGATGAGGTCGAGGACTGCGGACTGGACCGTCACGTCCAGCGCGGTCGTCGGCTCGTCGCAGATGAGGAGGTCCGGGGAGTTCGCCAGGGCGATCGCCAGCATGATGCGCTGCCTCTGGCCGCCGGACAGCTGGTGCGGGTACGCCTTCGCCGCAGCGGAGGGGTCCGGCAGGTGCACCTGGTCGAGCAGCTCGATCGCGCGCTTCGACGCGGCATCGCCCGATGCCGTCCGGTGCAGGCGCATGACCTCTGCGACCTGGTCCCCCACGCGCATGAGCGGGTTGAGGGCGCTCATCGGCTCCTGGAAGACCATGCTCATGCGGCTGCCGCGCAGGCGTGCGAACGACTTCTCCGACTGGGTGAGGAGGTTTCCCGACTCCCCTGCGAGCGCGACCTCGCCCTGGGCCGTGAGCTCTGACGGGAGCAGACCCATGACCGCGGACGAGGTGAGCGACTTGCCCGAACCCGATTCGCCGATGAGCCCCACCCGTTCGCCCGGCGCGATCGCGAAGTTCAGGGGGTGGACGAGGGTCTGCGATGCGCTGGAGATCGTGAGGTCGCGCACGGCGAGCAGCGGGTCGGTCATCAGCTTCGGCCTCTCAGCGTCGGGTCCAGGCGGTCGCGCAGGCCGTCTCCCAGCAGGTTGAAGCCCAGGACCGCGATCGCGATGAAGAGGCCCGGCCAGATCGCCAGCTCCGGCCGCGAACCGAGGAACTGCTGCGATTCCTGGAGCATGCGCCCCCAGGAGGGAGTGGGCGGCTGCGTGCCCAGCCCCAGGAAGGAGAGTCCGGCCTCGGCCAGGACGGACAGCGCGAAGGTGACGGACGCCTGCACGATGATGAGGCCGGCGATGTTCGGGACGACGTGCTGGATCGCGATCTGCAGCGGCGTGCGGTTCGCCGTGCGCGCCGCCGCGATGTACTCCCGGCCCATGATCTGCAGGGTGCCGGAGCGGGCCACCCGTGCGAACGCCGGGATCGCGGCGATGCCCAGTGCGGCCATCGCCGGTCCGGTGCCGGGGCCGAACACGGCGGAGAACACGATCGCCAGCAGCAGCGCGGGGAAGGCCAGCAGGAGGTCATTGCCGCGCATGATGAGTCCGGACAGCCAGCGCGCCCGCGTCATGCCTGCGAGCACCCCGAGCGGCACTCCGATGAGCATGGCGATGCCCACGGCGACGATGCCGACGAGCAGGGTCACTCGCGCACCGAGCATGATCCAGGTGAGTGTGTCCCGCCCGTAGCGGTCGGTCCCGAACGGGTGGGCCGCGGACATCCCCTGGAGCCGGCCGGCCGCGTCCGGCTGGGTGGGAGGATGCGGTGTCCACACGAAGGACACGAGCGCCAGGACCACGACGATGCCGACGAGCACGAGCCCGACGATGAACGTGAGGTCCGCGGTGCGGCGGCTGCGTCTGCGCGGGGCGTCCGCGACCGGAGCGCCGGTGGCTGCCGCCGAGGCGGTGGAGGCGGGAGAGGCGGGGGTGGTCATGCGGCATTCCTCACACGCGGGTCGAGGAGGGTGTACAGGAGGTCGATGATGAGGTTGAGCGCCAGGACGAGGAAGACGAGCACCATGACGATCGCCTGGACGGTGAGCAGGTCGCGGTTCTCGACCGCGCGCACCAGCTCCGATCCCATCCCGGGCAGCACGAAGACCTGCTCGATGACGACAGCGCCGATCAGGAGGGTCGCGAGCTGGACGCCGGCCACCGTCACGACCGGGATGGCCGCGTTGCGCAGCCCGTGGACGGCGAGCGCGCTCGCAGAGGTGCGGCCCTTCGCCCGCGCCGTGCGCAGGTAGTCCTCGCGCATGATCTCGAGCACTGCGGAGCGGACGTAGCGGGTGAGGATCGCGCCCTGCACCAGGGCCAGCGAGGCCACCGGCAGGATCAGGTGCGACAGGAATCCGCCGATCCCGAAGATGGGCGCCTGCCATCCGGACGACGGGAACCAGCCCAGCCCCAGCGAGAAGACCATCACCAGCAGGATGCCGGCGAGGAAGTTGGGGACTGCGACTCCCACCTGGCTCAGGCCGGACAGCACAGCGCCCAGGCTGCGGCCGCGCAGCAGCGCCGCGATCGTCCCGAGCGGCACTGCGATGAGCAGCGCGAGCACCATGGCGCTGAGAACGAGGATCAGCGTGACCTGGATGCTGTTGAACACCAGCGGGGTGATGGGTGCGCCCGTGACATAGGAGATGCCGAAGTCGCCCTGCAGCATCCCTGTCAGCCAGTCGCCGTACTGGACGATGAGCGGCCGGTCGAGGCCGAACTCCTGCTCGATGCGGGCGACGTCCTCCGCAGTGGCGCTCATGCCCGCGGCCACCTGTGCGGCGTTGCCGGGAAGGATCTGCATGAGCGCGAACACTGCGACGGACGCAGCCCACACGGTCAGCACGAACTGCAGGAGTCTGCTGGCGAGTGCGCGCACGGATCAGTCGTCTTTCAGTAGTGCGGTGTCGATGGGCGGGTCCAGAGGACCCAGAGTGCCGGCCGAGCGGTCGTCGTTCAGTTCCACGCGAGGTCGTAGATCTGGAAGGAGTCGGACACCGCGTTGACGGGCAGCCCGGTGACCGTCGCGTCTGCGACGACGAGGTTCGGGAACAGGTAGAGGAAGCCTGCGGCCGCGTCCTCCGTGATGGTCCGGGCGACCTCCTTCATCCCCTCCACGTACTCCTCTTCGGTCCCCTCATCCGCTGCGGCCGCGATCTCTTCGATCCCGGCCGAGTCGTAGCCGGTGTAGTAGCCCTCGCCGAACACGGTGAGGAGGTCACGGGCCTCCACGTGGTTGATGACGGACATGTCGTAGTCGTGGTTGGTCATCGTCTCGTCCAGCCACACCGCGGGGAACTCCTGCGTGACGATGTTCGGCTTCAGCCCGATCTCCTCGAGCTGGGCCGCGACCATCTCCGCCGATGCCTGGGCGTAGGGGCGGCTGGGCACGGTGAAGGTGAACTCCTCGCCCTCGATGCCCGCTTCCGCGACGAGCTCCTTCGCCTTCTCCACATCGTGCGGCCACACGTCGGTGAGGTCCTCGTAGTACGGGTCCGTGGGCGGGACCATGCTGCCGATCATCGTGCCGTGCCCGCCCCACGCCGTGTCGAGGACCGCCTGCTCGTCGATGCCGTAGAGCACGGCCTCACGGGCTGTCTGCTCCGCGAAGATGCCCTCCGCGTTGTTCATCGACAGCACCACTTCGCCGTTCGTCGTGCCTTCGGCGACCTGCTTGGTGTCATCGGCCTCGAAGTCGGACGTGAGCTCCGGCGTCTGGAGGTTGCCGATCACGTCGATCTGGCCGGACTTCAGCGCGTTCGACGCCGCGACCGCGTCATCGAAGTAGCGGAAGGTCACCGTGTCGAGCGTTCCCGGGGTCGCGCCCGCGTAGTCGTCGCGCTTCGAGAAGACGATCTGCTGTCCGCGGGTGAAGTCCTCGACCTCGTAGGGGCCGGAGCCGATCGCCGTGTTCGCGAGGTCGTCCACCCCGTCCGGGTGGAAGACGGCACCCACCAGTGAGGCGAGGTTGAACAGCCAGGTGTTCGACGGATGCGCGAGCGTGATCTCGACCGTCTGGTCGTCGGGGGCCTCGATGGAGTCCACGACATCCATCTTCGCGCCCAGCGCGTTCGTCCAGTCATCCGAGCCGACCCGCTCGTAGGAGAACTTCACATCCTCCGCGGTAACGGGTTCTCCGTTGGAGAACGCGGCGTTCTCGTCGAGGGTGAACGTGTAGGTGAGGCGGTCGTCGCTGACCTCCCAGTCCGTCGCCAGGGCCGGCTGGATCTCGCCCTCCTGGTCGATGCGCACGAGTGATTCGTAGACGTTCTCCATGAGTGCCTGCGGGATCGCGGCGCCATCGGTCGTCGTGAAGTCGAGGTTCACCGGTTCTGCGGTGTGAGCCACGATGATGTCGGTGCGGTCCGCGTTCGCCTCACCGCCCGTGCTGCTGTCGGCACCTGCGCTGCAGCCGGTGATGGTGAGGGCGAGGACTGCGGCGCCTGCGACGGCGGCTGAGAGGCGGGACATCATTGCTCCGTTCGCTCCCGGGACACGCGGTCGGATCCGGGGAGAAGTCAAAGTCGAGGACTGCTTCAAGACTGTACGACAGTGTAACGGAGCTCTCATGCGAACCCTCCGCAGTCCGGCATGCGGACTGCGGTCTCACATCCTCATACGCTCAGGCGATCGCCCCCAGCAGAGCGCGGAAGGCGAGTGCACGATGCGAGACGGCATTCTTTCGCGCGGGCCCCATCTCTGCCGCGGTCAGCGAGGACCCGTTCGGCACGAACAGGGGGTCGTACCCGAATCCGTCATCTCCCCGCGGTTCGCGCAGCAGGGTTCCTGAGAAGCGGCCCTCACGGACGACCTCGGTCCCGTCCGGGGTGACGAATGCGGCCGCGCAGACGAAGGCGGCCCCGCGGTGCTCGTCCGGCACGTCGCCCAGCTGTGCGAGCAGCAGAGCATTGTTCGCGGCATCGTCGCCGTGCACTCCCGACCAGCGCGCGGAGAAGATCCCGGGGGCGCCGTGCAGCACGTCGACCGCGAGACCGGAATCGTCGGCGAACGCGGGCAGTCCGGAGTGCGCCGCAGCGGAACGGGCCTTCAGCAGCGCGTTCGCCTCGAACGTGATCCCGTCCTCGACGACGTCGGGCAGTCCCGCATCGGCGGCGGACAGGACCCGGACCGGGCCCAGGGACTCCGCGAGCAGCGACTCGAGCTCGCGGATCTTGCCCGCGTTCCGGGTGGCGAGGACCGCCTCAGCGAAGGTCGCGCCGCTCATGTCAGGAACCGGACGTGCGCGGTTCGGCGAGCGCTGCGCGCTGCAGTTCCGTGAGCGAGGCGCAGCCCACCTGCGCGAGGTCGAGCAGCCGGCCCAGCTCGGACCGGTCGAACGGGGCGGCTTCCGCAGTGCCCTGCACTTCGACGAATGCGCCGGAGCCGGTCATGACGACGTTCATGTCCGTGTCCGCTTCGACGTCCTCCTCGTAGGGGAGGTCGAGGACGGGGGCACCCTTGACGATGCCCACGCTCACAGCGGCGATCGAATCCACGATCGGGTCGACGGCGGCGGGGATCCACCCGCGGCGGCGGCCGGTGTCGATCGCGTCGGCGAGCGCGACGTAGGCACCGGTGATCGCGGCCGTCCGCGTGCCGCCGTCCGCCTGGAGGACGTCGCAGTCGATCTGGAGGGTGTTCTCCCCCAGCTTGTCCATGTCCACAGCGGCGCGCAGCGACCGGCCGATGAGGCGGGAGATCTCGTGCGTCCGCCCGCCCACGCGGCCCTTGACCGACTCGCGCGAGCTGCGGGTGTGGGTGGCGCGCGGCAGCATCGCGTACTCGCCGGTCACCCAGCCGCGGCCCTGCCCCTTCATCCAGCGCGGGACGCCCTCGGACAGCGACGCCGCGCAGAGGACGCGGGTGCGGCCGAACTCGACGAGGACGCTGCCCTCGGCATGGTCCAGCCAGTCGCGCGTGATCCGCACCTCGCGCAGCTGGTCGGGGGTGCGGCCGTCGAAACGAGCGGTCTGAGTCACAGTCGGGTCCTTTCGGAGGGGATGTCCCAGACAGCGCCGGGTCGCGCGATGTCCAGGGGGCCGGAGTACACGGACTCCGCTTCTGCACGGACGACGCGGGCGCGCGTCCAGGGTGGGATGTGGGTGAGGACGAGGCGCCTCACGGCTGCGCGCGCAGCCGTCTCGCCTGCGCGCAGGCCGGTGAGGTGCACGTCGCGAGCGACGTCGCGGCCCTCCTCGAACGCCGCCTCGCACAGGAAGAGGTCGGCGTTCGCCGCGGCGTGGTCGAGCCCGTCGCACGCGTCGGTGTCACCGGAGTAGACGAGGACTCCCCCGTCCGGTGCGGTGATGCGCAGCGCATAGCACTCGACGGGGTGACGGACCAGGAACGGCTCGAACAGGGCCCCGCCGATCGTGAAGGGCTCGCCTTCGCGGATGGTGCGGAAGGCGAAGGCGGTGCCGAGGTCGGTCGGGTGCGCCCGATCGGCGTCGGGGCTGAGGCCCGGATCGGTGTGGTGCGCCCGCGTCAGGCGCTCCTGCGTGCCGGCCGGCCCCCAGACGTCGAGCGGTGCCGTCGCGATCACCGGAGCGGAGGTAGAGTCCGGCGGCGCCTGGAACACGGCGGGATCGTAGACGCGGCGCACGAACAGCCCGGTCATGTCGAGGCAGTGGTCCGGGTGCAGGTGCGACAGCACGACCGCGTCGAGGTCCAGAGCGTCGATGTGCTCCTGGAGCGCTCCCAGCGCACCGGAGCCCAGGTCGAGCACGACCTTCCACTCCCGGCCGCCGTTGTCCCACGTGAGGAGGTAGCAGCTGGCCGCGTTACCCGCGCCCGGGAACGAACCGGAGGTGCCGACCGCAGTGAGTCGCATCAGCGGTCCTCCTCGTCGTCGTCATCGGACTGGGTGCCGTCCGGGGCGTCGTCGGTCTCCTCATCGAGCTCCGCATCGAGCCAGTCGTCCTCGAAGAGCTCTGCGAGGTCCTCGTCGATCCCGTCGTCGGGATGGGAGGGAAGCCCCTCGAGCATGAACTGGGTGATGTGCTCGTGCAGCCAGGTGGTGAGTTCATAGAGACTGAGGACCGCCTCGCCCGTCTCTCCGATGTCCCTGGCCCCGGACATCAGCCGTTCCGCATCCTCGTCCTGTGTGATGTCGAGGCGGGAGGCGAGGACCAGGCGCACGTCGGTCAGCGCCCGCATCCATGCGCGCGCTGCCTCTGCGTCCAGCGCGACCGGGCCGGGGTGCTGGCCGAGGCTGTGGAGGGCGATGCGGATGCTGTGCAGCTTCGATTCGCGCAGGTCCCGTTCGGTGAGGCGCCGGAACTCCGCCGACCGGTCTGGATCCGTGGAGTCCACATCCGGCAGGAGGCGCAGCAGGGCGGGGTCACCGGGGCGGGTGACCTCCTGGTCGGGATCGAGGTGGCCCACCAGCCTCTCGAACGGATCCGCATCCGGTTCGGGGAGGTCGGTCGACAGCAGCTGCGACACGTCGGACAGGAGGGCGGCGATGATCGACTGCTCTGCGTCCTCCATCTGGAGGATGACGTGCTCGCCCGTGTGGTCGGGCAGGATCCTCACGTCTGGTCACCCCTGTCGTCGGCAGGACGGCATTCGGCCCACAGACCGTAGCCGTGCATGGCCTGGACGTCGGTCTCCATCTGCTCACGCGTGCCCGTCGACACCCGGCTGCGGCCCTTCTCATGCACCTCGAGCATGAGCTTCCTGGCCTTCGCACGGGGATAGCCGAAGTACTCGCGGAAGACGAACTCGACGTAGCTCATGAGGTTGACCGGGTCATTGAGGACCAGGGTCACCCACGGCAGGTCACGCGCCGGCGCGGGCGCGCTCAATGCGTCCGGCTCCGCGACTGCGGTCGCCCCTTCCTGGTCTGCCACGCCCCTACCCTAACCGCGATGACCGCCGCCGAGGTCCCCATCCGCACGCATGGGATCCGCCTCACACGAGGCGGGCCCGGCCCCCGCTGCCGCCGGCCCCCGCTGCCGCCGGCCCCCGCTGCTGACGGTTCGCGGGTGCCGCCGGTTCGCGGGTGCGGCCGGTTCGCGGGTGCGGCCCGGCCGTGGCTGCGGCGCACCGGATCGTCCGTCGCTCTCGACGCTCTGCGGTGGACCGTGATGTGCTCTAGGATCCAGGCATGGGCGAACTCGCGGCGAGGCTCGGTTCGAGCGCACTCCTCACCGATATGTACGAACTGACGATGCTGCAGGCTGGACTCCGATCCGGCGCGGCGCATCGTCGCAGCATCTTCGAGACCTTCGGCAGGCGTCTGCCTGCGGGCCGACGGTACGGCGTCGTCGCCGGCACCGGCCGAGCGCTCGAGCACCTCGCGGACTTCCGCTTCACCGATGCCCAGCTGCAGTGGCTCAGGAGCGAATCACTCGTCGATGAGGACACTCTCGACTATCTGCGCGACTACCTCTTCACCGGCACGATCCGCGGCTACGCGGAGGGTGATGTGTACTTCCCCGGGTCCCCCATCCTCACGGTGGAGGGCACATTCGGCGACGCCGTCATCCTCGAGACCCTCATCCTGTCGGTCCTCAACCACGACACGGCGGTCGCCTCGGCGGCATCCCGGATGACGAGTGCTGCCGGGGGCCGTCCGCTGTCGGAGATGGGATCCCGGCGCACGCACGAGAGCTCCGCCGTGGCCGCGGCACGGGCCGCAGCCGTCGCAGGGTTCTCCGCGACCTCGAACCTCGAAGCGGGGATGGCCTACGGGATCCCCACCCTCGGGACCTCGGCCCATTCCTTCACCCTCATCCACGACACGGAGCGCGAGGCCTTCACCGCGCAGGTCGAATCGCTCGGTGCGGACACGACGGTCCTCCTCGACACTTACGACGTGGACGAAGCGCTGGAGACTGCGATCGCCGTCGCAGGCACGGAGCTGGGCGGTGTGCGGCTGGACTCCGGAGACCTGGCGATCCAGGCGTCCGAGGTCCGGGCGAAGCTCGATGAGCTCGGAGCCAGGAACACCACCATCACCGTGACCAGCGACCTCGACGAGTATGCGATCGCGGCGCTGACCGCCGCTCCGGTCGATGCCTACGGCGTGGGAACGCGGGTCGTCACCGGATCCGGTTTCCCGACCGCCAACCTCGTCTACAAGCTCGTCGCGCACACCGACTCACCGGGCGGCGACGGCGAGTGGACTGCCGTCGCGAAGAAGGCCAACGGCAAGAGCAGCCGCGGCGGCCGCAAGCAGGCGGTCCGTGTCTTCGACGGCGCGATCGTCACGGAAGAGGCGATCGGCATTCCTCAGATCCCCGCCGACCTCGCCGACGGACGGCACCTGCTCGTCGACCTGGTCGTCGACGGGGTCGTGGACGACTCGCACACCGGCAAGGAGGGGGTGCGGCGGGCCCGTGCCCGGCACGCGGAGTCCGTCGCAGAGCTCCCCCGCACCGCGAGGCGCCTCCAGGACGGGGAGCCCGCCATCCCCACCGTCTACTACGAGGGCTGACCGCCCGGGGGCCTCGGCCGGTGAGTCTCAGCGGCGTCCGACGAACCAGGCCTCGAGCTTCGCGATCCGATCCCGGATCTGGTCACGCGTCGCTTCGGCCACGGCCGGCCCCCCGCACGCCTTGCGCAGGTCGACGTGGACCGTGGCGTGCGGCTTGCCCGTGCGCCGCGCCCAGGCGCCCACGAGCGTCTGCAGCCTGTTGCGGTCCTCCTTCAGCGCGCGATGCTCGAACTCATCGACGGCCGGCTGCGGCTCCTCGACCGCGACGCGTGAGCGGCGGGACTGCTGGTCGGCCTGGTGCTTGCGCAGCAGCTCCGTCACCTGGTCGGGCTCGAGCAGGCCGGGGATGCCGATGAAGTCCAGTTCGTCCGCGGATCCGACTGCTCCGCCCGCGCCGAACTCGCCGCCGTCGAAGAGCACCTTGTCGAAGCTCGCCTGCGCGTCCAGAGCCTCGAAGGACCCCAGGAGGTCGTCACTGGCGGAATCCGCGCGGTTCGCCTCTGCGAGGGCCTCGTCGTCGAACGTGACCAGTCCGTCGTCATCCGGGTTGGGCTTCCGGTCCAGGGCGTGATCGCGTTCGGCTTCGAGCGTGTTCGCGAGCGCCATGAGGATCGGGACGCTCGGAAGGAAGATCGACGCCGTCTCGCCCCGCTTCCGGGCACGCACGAAGCGGCCGATCGCCTGGGCGAAGAACAGCGGTGTGGCCGAGGACGTCGCATACACGCCGACGGCCAGCCGCGGGACGTCCACACCTTCGGACACCATCCGCACTGCGACCATCCAGCGCCGATCGGAGTTCTGGAACTCCTCGATCCGCGACGAGGCACCGGCCTCATCGGAGAGGACGACGGTGACCTCCTCTCCGCAGATCTCGCTCAGCTGCTTCGCGTAGGCGCGCGCCACGGTCTGATCGGTCGCGATGACAAGACCGCCGGCATCCGGCACGGTGTGACGGACTTCCGAGAGACGGCGATCGGCGGCACGGAGCACCGCTGGGATCCATTCGCCCTTCGGGTCCAGCGCGGTCCTCCAAGCCTGGGAGTGGATGTCCTTCGTCGCGTCAGCCCCCAGGACGGCGGACATCTCATCGCCCGCCTTCGTCCGCCACCGCATCTCGCCGGCATAGGCCAGGAAGAGCACCGGGCGCACCACGCCGTCCTGCAGTGCCTGCGCGTAGCCGTACGTGTAGTCCGAGCGCGAGGTGCGGATGCCCTCCTCGTCCGGCTCATACTCGACGAACGGGATCGCCGCGGTGTCGGAGCGGAACGGGGTGCCGGTGAGCGAGAGCCGTCGCCTGGCGGGTTCGAACGCCTCGCGGATCGCGTCGCCCCACGACAGGGCGTCGCCTGCGTGGTGGATCTCGTCGAGGACCACGAGTGTCCGCGCCGCGGCGGTCCTGTTGTGGTGCAGCACCGGCTTCGCCGCCACCTGGGCGTACGTCACCGCCACACCGTGGAACCCCGGCGCGTGCCGTCCCTGCGCGTTCTTGAAGTGGGGGTCCAGGCGGATCCCCACCCGTGCGGCTGCGTCCGCCCACTGCACCTTGAGGTGCTCAGTCGGCGCGACGACCGTCACCCGGTCGACGATGCGCTTGGCCAGCAGCTCCGCTGCGAGCCGCAGCGCGAACGTCGTCTTGCCTGCCCCGGGGGTCGCCACCGCGAGGAAATCGCGCGGCTGCGTGTCGAAGTACTCTTCCAGCGCCTCAGCCTGCCATGCACGCAGCTTCCCCGCTGTTCCCCAGGCAGCGCGTTCGGGGAATGCGGGAGGAAGCTGTTCAGCGGCGTGAGTGCCGGGAACCCTGCTCGACACTTACTCCTGCGGACCTTCGGGCATCGTTTCGAAGATCTCCTTGCACTTGGGGCACACGGGGAACCGCTCCGGGTCACGGGTCGGAGTCCACACCTTGCCACAGAGCGCGACGACCGGAGTGCCGTTGACCATGGCCTCCATGATCTTGTCCTTGGGTGCGTAGTGCGAGAACCGCTCATGGTCACCGGGCTCGACGAGCTGGTCCTGCTCGAGCCGATCTAGCGTGGCCGACCCTCCGCCGGCGGGATATGTTTCAGACATGGCACCCATTCTAGGACCGCACACGGACATGTCCGACCCAGCCTTCGTGGACGCCTACCGCAGCACGGCCCAAGACTTCCCCCGACCGGTCGCCGTCATCGCATGTCGCCGCGGAAGTGCCCGGCACGCGATCACCGTCGACTCATTCCTCGATGTGTCGTACGACCCACCGACCATGGCCGTGTCCATCTACGGGGGGTCACGGATGGCCGAATCACTCGAACTCACCGACACCTGCACTCTGAGCGTCCTCTCGGCGGAGCAGAAGGGAATCGCCCAGTGGCTCGGAGAGCCGGCACAGCCCCTCCGCGGGGTCCTGGACAGCATCGAGACGGTCGAGGCCCCGTCGGGGGGACCCGTCATCGCTCACAGCGTCGCCTGGTTCGACCTGCGGATCGTCGAGCGCGTCACGGCTGAGACCCATGAACTGCTCATCTGCCGCGTGGAGGCATGCAGCTCGGCTGGGACGACTCCCCCACCCCTCCTGCACTGGGCAGGCGAGTATCACCGTCCTGCGCCCCGCTGACGGCACAGCACTCCTCAGTAGACACAGGCGACACCCGGAGGAAGGCACGACCTCACAGCCGCCATCGGGACGTCCAGCACAGTCCCCACGACGTGCACAACGCCCTCAGCCGCCCGGCAATGCCGGGCGGCTGAGGGGATGGGGTGTCAGGTCAGAGTCTCAGACGACGCCCTGCGCACTCATGGCGCGGGCGACGCGGAGGAATCCCGCGATGTTCGCACCAGCGACGTAGTCGCCCGGCGCATCGTACGCTTCCGCCGCCTCCGCACACGCCGTGTGGATCCCGGACATGATCTCGTCGAGGCGGGCATCGGTCTGCGCGAACGACCAGGAGTCACGCGAAGCGTTCTGCTGCATCTCCAGAGCAGAAGTCGCCACTCCGCCGGCATTCGCGGCCTTGCCTGGACCGAACAGCACCTCGTTCTCGGCGAACACCTTGATCGCGTCCGGCGTGCACGGCATGTTCGCACCCTCTGCGACGACGGATATTCCGCTCTTCACCAGCTCAGCGGCGGCGTCGCGGTCCAGTTCGTTCTGAGTGGCGCACGGCAGGGCGATATCCGCTTCCAGCGACCACACGCTTCCGCCTTGATGGTATGTGGCCGACTGACGCTCATCCGCGTACGCACTGATCCGCGCACCGCGCTCCAGCTTCACGTCCTTGAGCAGCCGAACATCGATGCCTGCAGGATCGTGGACGTATCCGCCGGAATCGGACGCGGAGATGACTGTCGCCCCGAGCTCCTGCGCCTTGAGCGCAGCGTGGATCGCCACGTTGCCCGATCCGGAGACGATGACCCGCTTGCCGTCGAACGACCGGCCGGCGGCGGCGAGCATCTCGCGGACGAAGTACACGAGACCGAAGCCTGTCGCCTCAGTCCGCACCATGGACCCGCCATAGTCGAGGCCCTTGCCGGTGAGTACTCCCGCCTCGAACCGGTTGGTGATCCGCTTGTACTGACCGAACAGGAAGCCGACCTCGCGGCTGCCCACGCCCACGTCGCCCGCGGGGACATCGGTGTGCTCGCCGAGGTGTCGGTACATCTCCGTCATGAACGACTGGCAGAAGCGCATGATCTCGACATCGCTCTTGCCCTTGGGATCGAAGTCGGAACCGCCCTTGCCGCCGCCGATCGGCATACCGGTCAGCGCGTTCTTGAAGATCTGCTCGAAGCCGAGGAACTTCACGATGCCGAGGTAGACGGTCGGGTGGAATCGCAGTCCGCCCTTGTACGGCCCCAGCGCGGAGTTGTACTCGACGCGGAATGCGCGGTTGATCTGGGCCTTCCCGTGATCGTCCGTCCACGGGACGCGGAAGATGATCTGGCGCTCCGGCTCGCAGAGGCGCTCGATGACGCCTGACTCCACCAGGTCGGGATGACGGTCCGCCACAGCGCCCAGGCTGTAGAACACCTCGAGCACGGCCTGGTGGAATTCGGACTCCCCAGGGTTCCTGTGCAGGACAGTGTCGTACATGGGCTGGAGGGCGGGATGAAGACTCATGGTGAGAACTATATAGGTGACACAAGGATCGAGCGTGCGGTTCTGAATAGCGAGAAGGAATTGCATACGACTCGCACATATGCAGGCTCAGCCGAGTGCCGGTAGGCACTGCAGCGCGGTGCGGACATCACACGAATGTGCTTGTGAATGGGTTGAGGGCCTGACGGTGAGCAACGCTCAAACCCTCAGACCCTCAACCAACCAAACAAAGAATATTGCGGCAGTGACTTACTCTCCCACACCCTATCGAGTGCAGTACCATCAGCGCTGGCAGGCTTAGCTTCCGGGTTCGGAATGGGACCGGGCGTTTCCCTACC
>NZ_FXZF01000067.1:0-4040 GCF_900169375.1 Brevibacterium sp. Mu109 | reverse complement strand
ACGCCTCGAGCATCTGCGGGGCATTGGTCTGGGCTTCAGGAACTTCGAGCACTACGTGCTGCGCTGTCTGCTCCACTCCGGGCAGCTATCGGCCCGGGTCAACGCACTCTGAAACCGGAAGAGCCGGTTAATCGTGCCGCCGACTTCGGATAGTGACAAAGTAAAAAGTTGGTACTCGACTCATCATGAGACGTCTCGCAACTCTAGGGTTTCGAGACAGTTTGTGGCATCAGGCGCGGCACCCTGCCGGAAGCCTGGAAGTTCTCCAGCGTCTTGAGACCCAATGCCAGCAATATGAGCGCGACGAAGTCGACAGGAATCTGCCACAACAGGTGGAGGATGTGCAGCGTTGGTCGGGTAAACCCCAGCGCCCTCCATCCAGTACCTGCTCGACGCAGGCCCCAATGGATCACAACCAGCAGCAGAGCCGCATGCACGGGAAGTGTCACCCCCAGCACTACAAGGCCGATTTCCGTAGCTCCGGGTACCAAAATAATGACAAGTACCGCTATCCCAAGTGTCAGCACTGTGGCCACAACAGCCGAAAAGAGGAGGACCAAACTCTGGCGTAAGTTAAGCGGCTCTTCGCCGATCCGGTGGGGAGTGAGGGGCTCGGCGCGGTGAGCGGTGGGTAGGGGTCGAGGTCCCCGAGGATCAGGAGCGACCAAGCTGCCTGATCGATTTCGAGGACCTCGACGTGTCTCACGCTACGGGGTGCGCCGATGCGCCCACCACCGCTGATCCCTGCTCGCGTTGCGACGTCTTGGTCGGCCTGGACGGGGTGCATGTCGAGACGGTCGAGCGGGATGCAGCCTTGATGACGGTGACGGTCTCGACGACGTGGCAGCTGATGGGGTGCCCGGACTGCGGGGTCGTGGCCCCCAGTCGTGGGCGGCGCGCTCGGGTGCTGCACGACGTGCCGCACGGTGATGTGCGCGTCCAGGTCGTGTGGCGCCAACGGGTGTGGCGCTGTCCGGAGCAGGTCTGCGCGCGCGGGACGTTCGCCGAGCAGGTCCCGACCTTGGTCGCCGCGCGAGGGTCTCTCACGGTCCGGGCGGTGGCTTGGGCGATCGGGCAGCTGCGCCGCGAGCACGCCACGATCGCCGGCCTGGCCCGCCAGCTCGGGGTCGGGTGGTGGACGCTGTGGCGCGCGGTCAAGCCGCAGCTCGAGCACCTCGCTAGCGAGGAGTCCCGCTTCGAGGGTGTCACCTCGCTGGGCGTCGATGAGCACATCTGGCACCACCGTGACCCGCGCACGCGCGGACCGAAGGAACTGACCGGGATGGTCGACCTGACCCGTGACCAGCACGGACGCACCCACGCCCGGCTGCTGGACCTGGTCCCGGGCCGCTCGAAGAAGGCCTACGCAGACTGGCTCACCGAGCGCGGCGCCGACTTCCGCGCCGGGATCGAGGTCGCCGCCCTGGACCCGTTCGGCGGCTACAAGGCCGCGATCGACGCCGAGCTCGCTGACGCGACCGCGGTCCTGGATGCGTTCCACGTCGTCAAGCTCGGCACCCAGGTCGTCGACGAAGTCCGTCGCCGCATCCAGCAGGACACCCGCGGGCATCGCGGCCGCAAGGGCGAGCCGCTGTTCGGGATCCAGACCATCCTGCGCGCCGGTGCGGAGAACCTCACCGACCGCCAGCTCGCCCGGCTCGCCACCGCGATCGAGGCCGACGAAGCACACGAAGCCGTCTACGTGGCCTGGCGCTGCGCCCAAGACCTGCGAGCCGCCTACCGCGCAAAGAGCACCCTTGAGGGCAGGGCTCGAGCCGAGAAGATCCTCGAGTCGTTCCACACCTGCCCGATCCCCGAGGTCGCCCGCCTGGGAAGGACCCTTCGCCGCTGGCGCGAGGCGTTCCTGGCCTACTTCAGCACCGAACGTGCAAACAACGGCGGCACGGAGGCGATCAACGGCATCATCGAACTCCACCGACGCCTCGCACGCGGCTACCGCAACCGCGACAACTACCGCCTCCGCATGCTCCTCGCCGCCGGCGGCCTCAAGACCTGATCCCCACCGGATCGGCGAAGAGCCAGTTAAGCGGCGAATGAACATTCGTGGAACTGGATGCGGGCAAAGTAACCACAGAGGGTGGACTACTCGTCATACGCCCATCCTTACGCATCAAAACCCAGCGCATTGAGTGACGTCATGGCAACGGTCGGGGATTTTTACTGGGATAGCATTCAGCACATGGAATCTTCCCCAACGAATGGTGACCGTGAGACCGCGAACAAGTCCGGCCTGATCGCCCGGTATCCCGTTGCAAGTTTCTTCATCCTCGCGCTCGCAATTTCATGGATCGCGTGGAGTCCGTGGTGGCTCGGGCAGGATGGTCTCGGATTGCTCCCGATACCTGGCTCCCTTCAGGTGATAGCACTGGTGAACCCACTTGGCATCTTCGGCCCGGCCGCTGCCGCCCTCATCGTCATCCGAGCCACCGATGGCCATGCCGGAGTCCGTCGCTTCTGGGGACACGTAACTAGTCTTCGACTTGGTCCGCTCTGGTGGAGTGTGGCCCTGTTAGGTGTCCCCGCAATTCTGTTAGTCGGGGTAATTCTCCTGCCCGGCACGCTAGGTTCCTTTACGACCGATGGACTGACCGAAGTCCTGATGATCTACCCTGTGCAACTCCTCGGCATCGTCTTCCTCGGCGGCGGCTTGGAGGAAATCGGGTGGCGCGGGTTCGCCCAGCCTAAGCTTCAAAAGAAAACTTCACCGCTGGTGGCAGCACTGCTGATCGGTATCGTCTGGGCCGCATGGCATGCGCCCCTGTTCCTGACTCAAACGTGGGATACACCCCGCAGCACTATTGCGCAGGTTCTGCTGTACGTGGTCGTTGTCATGGGGCTTTCAGTGATCATGGCGTGGGTGCGCAACGGCAGCGGTAGCACCCTTGCTGCGGTCCTGGCCCACTCATCGGTCAATGGATCTCTCGGCGTTTTGGTAGTCGCGTTCCCCGGATCGCTCGTCGAAACTACGAATTGGTGGGGACTTGGCATCATCCTGGCCGCTGCAGTGGTTGCTATGTTGACAAACGGTCGCCTCGGTGAACGTGAAGTCACCGTGAACGCCCAGTAATAATGGCGCGGCATGCGTAGTCCACGGTGCCCGGTAAGGGTTCCGCTTGCGGGCGCCGAACATCGGCGTTGAGCGCTGGAATCAGACCGCATTCCCGAAGAAGTGTCTCGCAACCTCGGTGTCTCAAAACCCATTCGTTATGAGACAGCTTCCCCGCCACGTGGGATCGGCTGACGCACACGAGTGTTGAGGACTTCGGACAGAAGTGCCGACAACTTCGGACATCGACATGCTTTGCTAATGGTGACCTATGAAGTGTCCGTATAGGGTGTACGGTGAACTGTCCGGTGAAGGATCCCTATGTGACACACTGATCTACATGTCTAAGATCATGGTCGGTTACGCACGCGTGTCCACGGAGGAGCAAGACCTCACCGCCCAGCGTGATGCCCTGGCATCCCTCGGCGTTGAACCCGAACGCGTCTATGTTGATCATGGCTTTACCGGCAGGAACAAGAATCGCGCAGGACTTCACGAAGCCCTCGCCGCCTGCCGGGCCGGAGATACCTTCGTCGTTACCAAACTCGACCGCCTGGCCCGGTCCGTCCGAGACGCCCACGAGATAGCCGACGGCCTCGCCAGACGCGAAATCAGACTCAGCATCGGTGGTTCCGTCCACGACCCCACCGACCCAATGGGCAAACTGCTGTTCAACGTCCTGGCGATGATCGCTGAGTTCGAAGCCGACCTCATCAGCATGCGCACCCGCGAAGGAATGAAGGTTGCCAAGGCCAACGGCCGACTCCGGGGAAAACAGCCAAAACTCACCGTGAAACAAGAAACACACCTCCTCGAACTGCACGATGCCGGCAAACACACCATGACGGCTCTTCCGGTTCTAGAGTGCGTGAGCGGTCCCTGCTTGCCGGGTCTCGGTGATGAATGAGAAGCGACCTTGGGCGAAGATAGAAGTTCCTCAACTCGTCTCTCACCCAAGGCCGCACCATGCAAT
>NZ_FXZF01000061.1:0-6305 GCF_900169375.1 Brevibacterium sp. Mu109 | reverse complement strand
AAGTAGGGTGGGACATGTCGAGGTCTTCCGGGTGGGCAGTGTAGGAACTTCCATCTTCAGGGAGACCTCGACTCCTACACGGACAGCGACGCGCTCAACGGACTACACCCTCGTTCGAGAAGAGCCTGGAAAAGCCAGGACCGCGCGGCTGGAACGTCCCAGGCGGTGGACCGGCTGGTTACGTTGAGACACCGGTCGAGGCGCAGGGCACCTCGGTGCAGGTATGCGGTCTATGGCCGTTCGTTTCCGGCTCCTCAACCCCGATGGTGGGCGTGCCGCTGGGAAACCACCTGCGACGCGGCACGACCGTGTGCGCGGACCCGATCATGTGGTTCCTTGCGAACCTCGTTTTGCAGCCCTCCGCGTTCGTCCTCGGACGCCCCGGTTTGGGGAAGTCCTCGCTCATGCGGCGCATCGTGACGGTTCTTCAGGCATGGGACGTCACCCCACTCGTACTCTCAGACACGAAGCCGGACTACGTGCCACTGATCCGCGCGATGGACGGACAGGTCATCGAGGTTGCCCGCGGCCGTGGACACCTCAACCCGCTCGACCTGGGCCCGCTGGTCCAGCACCTGCGGGAGATCCCGGACCCGCGCCAGCGGCACGCTGCGCTAGAAGAGATGCGTGGTCGCCGGCTGACGATTCTCTCGGGTCTCATCGGTCTCGTCCTCGACCGGAAACTTGAAGCACACGAGACGGCTTTGCTGTCGGAGACGATGCGCGTGCTCGACCCTGACCTCGAGAACGCTCCGGTGATCGGTGACGTGGGCCGGCTCATCGAATCGCGCCACGACCGCCTGCGCGCAATCGCGCTCGACCGTGGCGACGACGGCCACTATGACAAGCGCGTGTCCGGGCTGCTCGACGCGTGTATGGCGCTGGGTCCGAACGGTCCGTTCGGCGACCTGTTCTCCGCGCCGACTTCCGAACACCTACAGCCGGGGTTCCCGGCTGTGTTCGACATCTCCGGCCTCGACGACGGAGACAAGACGATGGGCGCAGCCGTGCAGACGGTCTGCTGGGGGCTTGGGTCGGCGATGGTGTCGGCTGAGAAGCACCTCGCGACGGGAACGGGGCAGGACCAGCGGCACTACCTGCTGATCATGGATGAGATGTGGCGGATGCTACGCGCCTCAGAGCAGATGGTCTACTTCCTTGACTCGCTGACGCGGCTGAACCGCACGCTGGGCATCGGTCAGATCATGTGCACGCACACGATGGGTGACTTGAAGCTCTCAAGCGATCACCTGACAGAGATTGCGTGGGGCTTCGTGGAGCGGTCCGCGATGGTGTTCCTCGGTGGTCTTGCAGAGCGCGAGATGGGCAATCTCGAAGAGGTCTTCATGCTCAGCCAGGATGAGAAGTCGATGATCACCGACTGGTCCGCCGAAGGCGGCATCAACCCGGACACGAACCGGGCTGCATCCCCACCGGGGTTGGGGGAAGTTCATTCTCAAGATCGGCAAGAAGCCGGGAATCCCGTTCCAGTCAGTAATGACCACCATCGAGGGGCGGGTCAACGACACGAACCAGGCGTGGACCAAGACGAGCGGTCGGAAAGCGGAGATGTGAGCGATGGAGGAATTCTGGCAAAACCTGCTGACTACGTTGTCTGTTCCAGCGCTGTCCACCATCGTCGCTGCAGGTAGCGCATGGTGGAACAAGAGCCGCGCCTCCACGGAGAAGCGAAAGTACTGGGAGAACCAGCTTCGAGAGCGTCTGGAAATTGCCAAGGAGTTCCCCAACGACGACATGTTGCGCCGCCGCGCAGAGATCGCGGTGCGGTTCCTCGACGCGGATGAGGCGATCAGGCGCGCGGGTGTTCCAGGATCTGCGATGTCATGGATCGCAGCAATCGCGGCATACATCGTGGCTCTCGCGGCCTTCTTCCCCACCCAGACGGGCGAGGGCACGGTCGTTCAGTGGGGATTCGCGGTTGCTCTAGCGGGTACAGGAGCAGCTCTCCAGATCGACGCGCTTCTGATTCCCCCGAGACGACGAACACTTCAAAGAATCCTGATGGAGGTCACACAACTCCCAGGAGGGCATGAAGCCATCACCCGGTCACCAGAATCGCTTGTAAACCTCTGCTCCACCAGGCGCTCGATGAAGGCACTGCAAGAGAACGCAGTCGTGGGAACCGGCCTCAAACGGCGAGAGGCGACCCATGCCGCGTGCGCGAAGGCACTCCTGAGTAAGTGGAAGCAAAACGAACAGAAGGAGCGTCCGTGATGGCACGGCAGGCAGGACGGAGGCCACAGCCGCAGAGTGACGAACTGGTGTGGATGCTGTTCGGTGGAGCACTCGGTTTCGTGCTTGTGCTGGTCGGTGCATGGTGGGCCGGAGGGCTGAGTAGTGAGCTGGTGCGGGAAGCGGCCGGCTCATCGAACCCGGTGACAATCATCCTCGGTCAGTTCAGCGGCCGTGTGCCGGTCACGACCGGCCAGGTCGTCGTGTTCCTTCTGATCGTGCTGGTCTTCGCCGCGATTGCGGCACTGCTGGTGTGGGCCGCATGGAAGCAGGCCGGCGGACGGCCGCGGGTCGATGACCGGGCGAAGTCTATGGCGCATGTAAAGGACATGGACGAGCTGACGGCGAAGCGGCAAGCCGCCGATGCAGAACGTCTCGGCGCGAGTGGAGCGTCGGAGGGTGTGCCGCTGGCGAAGCTGGTGAACAATCGCAAGCGGCTGTTCGCGTCGTGGGAGTGGGTGCAGCTGTGGATCATGGGGCCGCGTGCGGGTAAGACCTCGTGCGTGTGTGTGCCGCAGATTCTGGAGACGAAGGGGCCGGTGGTGGCCACCTCGAACAAGCGAGACATCGTGGATCTCACGCGGGGTCCTCGTTCGCGTGAGGGCGTGGTGTGGGTTCATGACGCGCAGGGCATCATCGGTGAGCCTGCGTCCTGGTACTGGAATCCGTTGAGCTTCGTCGACGGGATGGAGAACGCGGAGAAGCTGACCGACGTGTTCGTCTCCGCGATGACGAACGCGAATGCACGCGAGGATGCGTACTTCGGGCCGACAGCCAAGGGCGTGCTAGCCCGCTACATCCTCGCGGCTGCCCTTGGTTCACGTCCGATCACCGACGTGTACCGATGGGTCAACGACGAAACTGACTTCACAGCGGTACGCCTGCTGCGCGAGGCCGGCGAGTTCGGCCACGCGGAGGACCTGGAAGGCAATCAGAAGATCACCTCGAAGCAGCGTGACGGCATCTTCGGCCAGGTGCGCACCTGGGTGGGCATCCTGGGCAACCCCAAGGTCGCCTCGTGGGTACGCCCGGACGCGAACCCGAACCGGCCGCAGTTCGACCCGGAGGCGTTCGTGAAGTCCTCGGACACGATCTACCTCATCAGCCGTGAGGGCGGCGGATCGGCGCGTGCGATCACGGCCGCGCTGGTCATGGCGATCCTGCACACGGCTGAGCGGGTGGCTTCCCGGCAGGCCAGGGGACGGCTCTCGACTCCGCTGATGGCGGTGCTCGATGAGGCGGCGAACGTGGTCCGGTGGCCAGAGCTGCCGGACCTCTACAGCCACTACGGTTCACGCGGGATCGTCGTGTCGACGTTCTTCCAGTCCTTCGAGCAGGGCGTGGAGGCGTTCGGGGAGCACGGCATGAAGAAGATGTGGTCAGCGGCAAACATTCGCGTTGCTGGCTCGGGGCTGTCAGAGGATCGGTTCCTGCCGTTCCTGTCCTCGCTCATCGGTGATCGGGACGTAGTGAAGCGGACCTCTCAGACGCAGGGAGGCGGAGGCATGGGCGGTCGGTCCTCGTCCACATCGGTTCAGCGGGAGAGGATCATGGAGCCGGCGGACCTGGCTCAGTTGCCGCGTGGCCGTGCGGTGATGACTGCCTCGGGTCAGCCGGCCGCGCTGTTGGAGTTGGAGCATTTCTCGCAGAAGGACTACGCCGACGATGTGACGGGCTCGCAGGAGTTCTACGAGTCGCAGATCGGCAAGGAGGATGAGCATGTCCGATGACTTCGAGGCAGAAGAGCCAGTCGGGGAGCCACCGGCGTTCCAGCCGTTCTACTCGTCTCTGGATGCTTGGGTGACCGATTGGCTCCTGCCGAACTACTCACGCCCGCTGCGTGATGTCTCGCAGTTCAGATGGGACCCGCAGTGGTGGCGCTACTCGGAGGTCGTCATGCGGCTGGAGGCGCTGTGGGCATCGTGGGAGAAGATGCGGCTGGAAGGGGGGCCGGGGATCGTGACGTTCTTCCGCGACTACCTGGACCCGATGATGCGGGTCATCCTCGACCCGCACGGGCCGTTCCACACCTACGATCCGAACAAGACGGACCCGGATGACGAACGGGATCTGCCGGAGCCGTTGCCGCACTCACCACTGACTGTCCCGGACCTTTTCCGGCTCGACTGAGCACCGCTCAGTATTCAGCCTCGATCCACGTAGGCTTGCCGGTATGTCCGTAGCTGATTTGTCCGCCAGTACTCAGAACTACCTGAAGGCCATCTGGAGCCTGCAAGAGTGGTCGGACGATCCCGTGACTGCTTCGGCGGTCGCACAGAAGACGGGGTTGAAGATCTCCACCGTATCCGGCGCCATGCCCAAACTGGGGGAACAAGGACTGGTGGAGTACGCACGCTACGGTGATATTTCGCTCACAGCGGCAGGCCAGGAATACGCGGTAGCCATGGTGCGTCGGCACCGACTCATTGAGACGTTCCTAGTGGAGATTCTCGGCTACCGATGGGACGAAGTCCACAACGAGGCCGAGGTACTCGAACATGCAGTGTCGGACGTCATGATTGAGCGTCTCGACGAACTCTTGGCACACCCCATTAAAGATCCGCACGGTGACCCGATCCCCTCGCCGTCGGGGACCGTAGAGCGCGCCCCGTTCGTAGAGAACCTCTCGGAGGCGAGACCCGGCGTCCGGATGGTGGTAGATCGGATCTCCGACGATGATCCGGAGTTGCTGCGCTTCTTCGCCGACCGGGGCCTGGTGGTGGGAGCCGAGCTCACCGTCTCCGCTGGACCGCCCTATTCGGATTCCCTGCAGGTGCAGGTGGAAGGCAGCTCGTCGTTCGTACTCGGCCGTGCCGCTACGGATGCAGTGTGGGTCTGCCCCATGGGTCAGCCAACCGTCTCATGACCGGCGGACCCGTCGGCGGGCACAGCACCGGCGCTGGCCGAAGGTACACGCATGGTCCCGGTTAAACGGTTGAAGCTCGCCTTGCGTTTCCGGGATCTGGCCGAGCGGCTGATGACGAGGACAAGCAAGAAGATGGCTCCATAGAACACCGACATTCCAGCGCTCGTGGCTGCGTTGACTACGTAGGCGGTCCAGAAACCGCCGATCGCTCCGACTATAGCGACCGCTGTGGTCAGGCCGATCATCATCGGGAGTCGATCGGTGAGCAGGTAGGCGGTGGCTGGTGGCACGACGACCAGCGCGATGACGAGAATGGCGCCGGCTCCGTTGAATGCCGCGGTAACTGTCACGGAGACGAGGAACATGAAAACGGTGTTCAGTGTCCCAGTGGGGATGCCAAGAGCTCGAGCGAACTGTGAGTCGAAGGTGGTGAGTTTCAGATGCCGGTAGAACACCGTATGAAAGACCACGTTAACCAGAAGCACTGCCAGCATCACGTACAGGTAGACGGGCCCGAGAGAGACTACGTCTGGTCTGCCCGGTATCTGCAGGTTCAGTTGCTGGAACGAGGCCAGATTCAGGTCTCCTACCAGCACGGCGTGAGTGTCGAGATGAATGTTGGCGAAGTTAGCGGTCACCATGAGCACGCCGATACTGAACAGGGCTGGAAAAACCAGACCCTGTGGAGCGTCGCCGGCCAGCAGCCCGGTGCGGGTCAGATACTCGTTTCCCAGGACGACCGCCAGTCCCGCCAGGGCGGCACCCAGGATCAGCCACGGTGAGTCCAGGTCCTGGGAGACTGCATAGCCAACGATGATCCCCGGCAGTATTGCGTGTGCGATCCCATCGACCAGCATGGAGTGCCTTCGCAGCACGATGAACACGCCAGGCAACGCGCACGCTACGGCCATGACCACGGCTACGAGGGTGGTTCCCAGCAGGAAACTCATGAACGCTCCGTGCCGGACGGCGCAATTTTGCTTTTCATGTCGATGTGTTCTTCTCGTTCGGCGATCAGCTGGTCTCGTAAGAGTCGGCGCTGGCGGGCCCGACCGCGGACGCGAGTGATGAGGCTGCGCCCGGGAGCCAGCAGTAGCGAGAGGACGAGGAAAGCGAAGAGCGTCAGCACGATTAGTGGCCCAGTGGGCACGCCGCCGACCGCGATGGAGAGATAGGCGCCTAGACC
>NZ_FXZF01000008.1:0-141063 GCF_900169375.1 Brevibacterium sp. Mu109 | reverse complement strand
CTGGGACCGACCTGACGAGGCTTTGGACCGATCGGTTCCTGGCCATTGGGAAGGCGATCTGATCATCGGGAAGAACGGTCACTCCGCGATCGGCACGGTCGTGGAGCGCCACTCGAACTACCTTCTCCTGGTCCATCTGGAGCCGACGAAGAACCGCGTCGAGGGGCTATCCGACGGGCTGGTGTCCAAGCTCGCAGAGTTGCCCGAGGCGCTCAAGCGCTCGTTGACCTGGGACCAGGGAACAGAGATGTACGCTCATCAACGCATCGCGCAGATGGCCGGTATCGACATCTTCTTCGCGGATCCTCATTCGCCGTGGCAGCGAGCGACGAATGAGAACACCAACGGTCTGCTGCGTCAGTACTTTCCCAAGGGCACTGATCTCAGCGTCCACAGCCAGATCGATCTCGACCACGTCGCCGATCAGATGAACCGCCGACCACGTCGGCGTCTGGAATTCGCGACTCCCTACGAAGTACTCTCAGACCACCTGTTGCGATGACCCGTTGAAACCGCCGTCCGAATCTGTGCGGATTGTGAGCATTCGGCCCCGCGGCGCTTCTCATCTGCCCCGCGGCGCTTCTCAGGCGGCGATGCTCGTCTTCAGATCTTCGTCAGTCGAACTCGCCGCGTTCGCGGCGTTCGCGACGCTGCTGCTGCTCGACGTCGTCTGCGATGCGCTGAAGGAAGTCCGGATCGTCATCCGGTGCCGGGGGCCCTGCCGTCTTGCGTCCGCCGAAGCCGCCGTCCGCGCGCTTGCGGCCGATGAGGAACCACAGCGCCGCTCCGATGACCGGGAGCAGGAGGATCACCAGGATCCAGCCCCACTTCGGCAACGCGGCGATCCTGTCCCGTGGGCGCGCAGCGCAGTCGAACACGCTGTAGAGCATGATGGCCACGGCCAACACGATTCCGACGACGATTCCCCTTGCCATGCCGTCAATCTTAGTCGACTCAAGACCTCTTGGTGCGGAGGGTTCGCACAGTTCGATCCGCAATCCGGAGCACACTTCCCAGCGCAGTCCGCACTGCGATCCCCAGTGCGATCCCCAGTGCGATTCCCCGTGCCATCCCCACTGCAGTACCCATCGCCGCCTCCGTCCCAGTTCCGGCGAACGTCCGCCTCCGCGCGGCACCGCTGTTCGAGAGCCTGAGACGACCTGAGAGGCGGGGGACGACGCGATCACTACACTGGAGCATCATGCGTTCCTTCCTCGTGTACAACCTCGCCCGCCTCGCCATGCTCGTGGGCTGCGTCCTCGTCGTCTGGACGATCTGGGGTCGAACCCTCGTGGGCACGGTCGTGGGGATCGTGATCTCCGCGCTGCTGAGCTTCCTCGTGCTGGCGCCGCTGCGCAACAGGTCCGCGGAGGAGCTCGTCGACGGCATGCAGCGCCGCCGTGAGGAGAAGGCTCAGAAGAAGGGCCGCGACGAGACGGACGAGGACCGCAGCATCGACGACGCGTGAGGCTCGTGCAGCCCGCGGATCCGTGATCGCCGGTTCAGAGGGCGATGCCCAGGGCAAGCAGGAATGAGAAGGCCAGAGCGGTCAGCGACGTGGCCTTGATCGTGGGGATCAGGTCGGCACCCGTGGCTCCCGACAGGACCAGCTTCACCGGCTGCACCACGAGCACCAGCGAGAGCACCGCGATGACGCTCGCAGGATGCCCGTCGACGATGGGCCCCATGAGCATCACGAACGGCGCGGCCACGAACACGGTGTAGACCGCCCGCGACATGGAATCGCCCAGGAGGACGGCGAGCGTCGTCTTCCCGACCTCGCGGTCCGTGGGGATGTCCCTGATGTTGTTGGCCATGAGCACGCCGCACGCGAAGAGGCCGATCGCGATCGCACCGCTCACCGCCGACAGGGTCACGCCGCCGGCGATCGATGCGGCAGTGCCCAGTGTGGCGACCAGGCCGAAGAAGGTGAAGACGAAGAGCTCGCCCATCGCCATGTAGCCGTAGGGGCGCTTGCCGCCGGTGTAGTACCAGGCAGCCAGGACCGCCGCGGCTCCGACAGGGATGAGCCACCACTGGCTGGAGACGAGCACGAGCACAAGGCCCGCGACCCCCGCCACACCGAAGCAGATGAATGCCGCGCGCTTCACCGTCTCCGGTTCCGCCGCTCCGGTCGCTGTGAGCCGCATGGGGCCCACGCGCACGTCGTCGGTGCCGCGGATGCCGTCGGAGTAGTCGTTCGCATAGTTCGACCCGATCTGCAGGCCGAGCGACACGATGAGTGCCAGCAGGGTGCGCAGGAGGACGGCGGTGATGTTGACGGTCTGCTGCTCGCCCGGCCCCGTCGAGCCGAGGATGATCGTCGCGAAGCCTCCCAGCGCACCCAGGCCGGCGCCGGCCCCGATGAGGACGGGAGCGATCGCCAGTGGGAGCGTACGCATCCGCGCGCCCTCGACCCACTCGCCGAACGTCGCCATCCGCACCTCCCCTTCCTCTCGAACCTTCCGTATCCTACCCATCCACGGGCGGAGCGGCCTCGCCGAGGGTCCGTGCCGCCGCACGATCCGGTTTTCCGATCGACTTGACCGGCAGCGCATCCACCTCGACCGCGAATCGGGGGACCCTCGGCCCGGCGATCCCCCGCGAGCGCAGTCCCGTCTTCAGAGTCTCCAGCACCGCATCCGGTACGGGAACGGGACGCTGAGCACGGCCCCCTGCAGCGTCCGAACCGTGCGATCCCCCTGAACCTGCCGAACCTGCCGAACCCCCAGCCCCAGCAGATCCCTCCGAGCCCGTCGCCCGCGCGGTGTCGGGCACGAGCAGCGCGACGAGCACCTCGCCCCATTCCTCGTCTGCCCGGGCGGTCACGAGGACCTCCGCATACCCCAGCGGCTCCGCCAGGGGGAGCAGCGCGGTCTCGACCTCGTGGGGCGAGACGTTCTCGCCACCGGTGACGATCACATCGTCGGCGCGTCCCAGCACGTCGATGCGAGGACGCTCGCCCGCCCCTTCGGCGGCCTGCCGGGAACCGTCGCCGAGGCGCCCATCGGTCGCACTGTCATCCCACCGGCCGAGGTCGCTCGTCACGAGCACTCGCTGCGGACCCTCGCCGTGGAATCCGCCGGCGAGAGGAAGGTCCGCGGCACGGTCCAAGTCGGCTGGACCGTCGACTCGACAGTCTGTGCGGCCGTCAGTCCGACCGTCGGCCGGACTGTCAGCCTGACCCTCCAGCGGGGCCGGCGGGTGGGGGATCGCAGTCAGGGAGATCGGATCCTCGTCGACTCGCACGTAGCCGTCTGCGAGGACGGGGCCCGCCAGCACGATGCGGCCGTCGCCGGCGATCCGGACATCGACCTCGGGGAAGGGGAGGCCGTCGTAGACGCATCCGCCGGCCGTCTCGCTCATGCCGTACGTGCGCACGATCGGCACACCGGCATCCGCCGCGCGCTCGAGCAGGCGCGGTGAGATCGACGCGCCGCCCAGCAGCACGGCGGAGGTGCGGGCGAGCACCTGGGCGGATTTCGGCGACTGCAGGACCCGGGTGAGCTGGGTGGGGACGAGCGAGGTGTAGACGGGAGCGTCTCCCGCGGCTCGCAGCGTCTGCGCGAGGTCGTCGGCGAACCGCTGCGGGTCGAACGCGGGGGCTCCCGCCGGCGCGGGCGATGCCACGGTGGGCGGCGCCCCCGCGAGCAGCGCGCGCAGCACCACCTGGAGTCCCGCGATGTGGTTGACGGGAAGGCACAGGTGCCAGCGGCCCGGCCCGGACAGCAGGTCCTCGGTCGCACGGGCCGATGCCACGAGCGCGTCGCGACCCAGTGCGACGCCCTTGGGCGTCCCGGTGGATCCCGAGGTGAACAGGACCAGCGACGGCGCCGGACGCGGCGTGCCCGCCGGATCGTACGCCGCGGGTCCGAACGTGCGGAGCGCTCCGCTGCGTTCGCGGGGCAGCAGGATCCCGGGCCCGCCGGCCAGCATCTCCGCGACTGCAGAGACAGTGCTGTGCGTGGTCATCGGCTCAGCAGCACCGATCGGCTCAGTAGTACCAGGGGAAGGGCGACCAGTCGGGGTCCCGCTTCTGGAGGAAGGCGTCGCGGCCCTCGACCGCTTCGTCCGTCATGTATCCCAGCCGGGTCGCCTCGCCCGCGAACACCTGCTGGCCCACCAGCCCGTCGTCGACCAGGTTGAAGGCGAACTTCAGCATGCGCTGCGCGTTGGGGGACTTGCTCAGGATCTCGCGGGCGACGTCCAGTGCGGTCGACTCGAGCTCTGCGTGGTCGGCGACGATGTTCACCGCACCCATGCGCTCCATGTCCTCTGCGGAGTACTCGCGGCCCAGGAAGAAGATCTCCCGCGCCTTCTTCTGCCCGACCATCTTCGCGAGGTAGGCGGAGCCGTAGCCGGCGTCGTACGACCCGACGTCGGAGTCCGTCTGCTTGAAGCGCGCGTGCTCGCGGGACGCGATCGTCAAGTCGCAGACCACGTGCAGCGAGTGGCCGCCGCCCGCCGCCCAGCCGGGCACGACCGCGACGACGACCTTGGGCATCGTGCGGATGAGGCGCTGCACTTCGAGGATGTGGAGTCGCCCGGCGCGAGCGGGATCGATCGTCTCCGCTGTCTCGCCGTCTGCGTACTGGTAGCCGGACCGGCCGCGGATCCGCTGATCGCCGCCGGAGCAGAACGCCCAGCCGCCGTCCTTCGCGCTGGGACCGTTGCCGGTCAGCAGCACGGCACCCACGTCCGGGGTCTGGCGGGCGTGGTCGAGCGCGCGGTAGAGTTCGTCGACCGTATGGGGACGGAACGCGTTGCGGATCTCAGGGCGGTCGAACGCGATGCGCACGCAGCCGATGTCCGCACCGTCCGCATCGATCGCGCGGTGGTAGGTGATGTCTGTGAAGTCGAAGCCGACGACTTCGCGCCACGCTGTCGGGTCGAAGATGTCGGAGACCTGTGAGTTGCTCATGCCCGCCAGCATATCGGCCGGTTGGGCCCCACCCTCGGCGCAGGATCCCGCAGGCGCTCCGCCACACTCCCGCAGAGTCGTTGGGGACGCGCGGCACGGTTGGCGCTGCCCCGGGGGCGTGGCCGTATCGTGGCCCGTATGCTCATCAGCCCGGAGGTCCGCACAGTCCTCGACCACACGGCACGCCCGGACGACCTGTTCGAACGCGTCGTCCCGGTCGCGCTGCCCATGGTGACGCGATTCCGGGGCATCACGGTGCGGGAGACGTGCCTCGTGAAGGGACCCGCGGGGTGGGCGGAGTTCGCCCCGTTCACGGAGTACGACGTGCCGGAGGCATCCCGCTGGCTGCTCGCCGCAGTGGAATCGGCCGCACTCCCGTACCCCTCGCCCCTGCGCGACGGCGTGCGCGTCAACGCGACCATCCCCGTCGTCCCCGCGCATCGCGTGCCGGCTGTGGCGGCCCGCTACCCGGGCGTGCGCGCGGTGAAGATCAAGATCGCGGAGAGGGGCATTGCGTCTCTCGAGGATGACATCGCCCGGGTCGCGGCGGTGCGGCGGGCGCTGCCCGACGCCTCGGTGCGCTGCGATGCGAACGGCGCATACACGCACGACGAGGCGAAGACCGCCCTCACGGCACTGGCGCGGACGGGGCCGCTCCAGTACGTCGAGCAGCCGGTGCCCGACGTCGACGGCCTCGCCCGCCTGCGAGAGTGGATCTCGAGCGCCCGCCTGCCGGTGCCGATCGCGGCCGACGAATCGATCCGCAAAGTGTCCGACCCGCTGAGCGTCGCCGCGCGGGGCGCGGCGGACGTCATCGTCGTGAAGGCCCAGCCGCTGGGCGGGATCCGTGCCGCGGCGGCGATCATCGAGGCGGCGGGACTGCCCGCGGTGGTGTCGTCCGCCCTGGAATCGAGCGTGGGCCTCGCTGCGGGCGCCGCACTCGCCGCGCACCTTCCGCTGTCCAGAGAGGCCGAATGCCTCCTGGGCTCCGAACCCGCCGCGGGGCTGGGCACCGCGGCCCTGTTCGCCGGGGACGTCGCAGATCCCGCGCTGCTGCCCCAGGACGGCAGCCTGCCGCTGGGGCGGGTCGAACCCGACGAGGACCTGCTCGCCGCACACGCAGCAGGCCCCGAGCGCGCCCGGTTCTGGACCGAACGGCTCGAGGCCTGCTGGAAGCACGTCACGCGAGGAGAGGACTCCGGGCGCGCGGGCTGATCACCCGCGGCGGATCAGGGCAGCGCCGCCACCATGTCAGCCGCGGTCGTGCTCATGTCTTCGATGCTGGCACCTTCGACACCCGCGCCCGAGGTCCCGGTGACAGTGAGGACGGCTGATCCCTTGAGTGCCTGGATCGAGGTCGTCGTCATGGACTGTCCCGCGACGTCCATCTCCACCTCGGTCGCGAAGACCGCGTCCGCACCGTCGACCTCTGCGTCGATCTCCGTCGTCGAGGTCGCGAGCTCCATGTCCTGCATCGTCACCGTGATGTCGCTGCAGGTGCCCAGGGAGTCGGAGTTCGTCTCCATTGCGGCGAGAGCGTCATCTGCGGACGGGTAGCCGAGCGCGCCTCCGATGCTGGAGGCGGACGACTCCGCAGGGAGGCCGGTGACGACCGTCGTATCCGCTTCTTCTGCGGCGGTGAGTGCGGCATTCATGAAGACCTCGCACTCCGCGGGCTCCACCGTGATATCGCCCATCGCCCCTGCGGCACCGCTCAGCGCCTCGGCGTCGGCGACCTCGGCGGTGAACCCTCCGGCCTCGACCGCGGCGATGAGGTCCTCCTCGGTCGCCGGCTCGGCCTCGGCGGGAGCCTCTTCGGCCGCCGCTTCGTCAGCCGATCCCTCGCCACCGCCCTGCTCCTCAGCGGCCGCATCGGTGCCGGCGGCCTCCTCCGATCCGCCGCCGCAGCCCGCGAGCACGAGGCCCGCTCCCACGCACGCGCTCACGACCGTCAGTCGCAGTGTCGACTTCTTCATGCCACTCCTCGGATTCCGGGACGCTTCGCTTCCCGTTCGGTTCGTACGGAACAAATGTACGGGGCGGCGGGAGGGGTCGACGCACGGCGGTGTGCCAGATCGGACACACGGACGCGCGGCGGGTCCGCGATCACCTGCGAGCGCAGTGCTGCGGGGCCGCGCGGGTGAAGGCGTCGGTGACCCGAGCGCGTCAGTCCGCGAGCAGTGCGCGCACGCGGGGGATGACCTCCGTGCCGTAGAGCTCGATGGAGCGCATGAGCTGCTCGTGGGGCATCGGGCCGTTCGCGTACTTGAGGTCGAAGCGGTCGACGCCCAGAGTGCGCACGGCATGCGCGACCTTCGCAGCGACCGTGTCGGGCGAGCCGACGTAGAGCGCGCCCTCCTCGATCTCGCCGGAGAACTCGCGCTCGCCCGCGGGGCCCCAGCCCCGCTCGCGGCCGATCCGGTTGCGGTTGGCGATCCAGTGCTCGCGCAGGTGGTCCCGCGCCTCGGCGTCCGTCTCCGCGATGTGTCCGGGGGAGTGCACGCCGATCGGGGCCTGCGGCTGCTCGAGCTGGTCGTTCGCCCGGCGGTAGAGGTCTGCGAACGGGGCGAAGCGGTCGACCGGCCCGCCGATCACGGCGAGCATGAGGGGGATGCGGTACGTCGCCGCGCGGATGACGGACTCCGGGCTGCCGCCCACCGCGATCCACGTCTTCAGACCGTCGTGCGTGGGCGGGTACACCCGCTGATTGCGCAGCGGGGCCCGATGGCGGCCCTCCCAGGTGACCGGCTCCTCGGTCAGCAGGTGGGAGAAGAGGTCCAGCTTCTCCTCGAAGAGCTCCTCGTACTGCCGCAGGTCGAAGCCGAAGAGAGGGAAGGACTCGGTGAAGGACCCGCGGCCCAGGATGACCTCGGCGCGGCCGGAGGAGATCGCGTCGATCGTCGAGAACCGCTGGAAGACGCGGATGGGGTCATCGGAGCTCAGGACCGTCACCGCAGAGCCCATCCTGATCCGCTGCGTCCGCGCTGCGATCGCGGCCAGGACGATGTCCGGCGCAGACACCGCGAAGTCGTCCCTGTGGTGCTCGCCCACCCCGATGAAATCGACGCCCACGGAGTCCGCGAGCACTGCCTGGTCGACGATGTTCCTGATCACCTGGTGGTGGGGCAGCGGGGTGCCGTCGGCGTCGACGGTGACGTCGCCGAACGTGTCGAGCCCGAGCTCCGGGCCCTTTGTGCTGGGCGTCGTGACCGGTGTCGTGTCATGTGCGGCGCTCGTCATGGCGTCCTCCTCGTGTCGGCGGAGTGCAGCACCCGACGACGGTTAAAACTTCAAGTTCTCGAGGGGTGAACCAGCGGGAGCGCTGTTCTGTTCCCGGACCACGGGACTGGTGGGGGCCTCGGCGGTGGTGGTGTTCTCCTGCATCGCCCCACCCATCTGCGCCGTTGACGTCCCGTCGGAGACGTGCGCGGCGATGGCGACGCGGGTGACCGCGTCGGCGCCGAACTCGCGGAAGTGGCGCGTGCGACGGCCCGGGATGATCGGGTCGTGCATGGCTCCGGCCATCCGACCGGTGATCTCCAAACGGCCGTCCGCGTCCGCGCACAGCGTGTAGGAGGTGTCCGTGAGCGGCGAGGAGACCGTGACCCGATACTTCTCGCCCGGGTGGAAGACGTCTGCTGTCTGCACGCGGAACGTGCCGGACCCCGTGAGGGTGAATCCCTGACCGCTCACGTCGCGGAACTGCGTGAGCTGAGCGCGTCGCCGGGAGAGCGACACGGTCCAGCCGTGGACGGAGAAGGCCGGTTCGCCGGTCACGTGGTCGAAGGAGGCTCCGTCCGCGTACGGGTCGTCCACGGCGTCCGGGGACGCGTCGATGTGGGCGAGCCATTCGGCGAGCTCGCGCCGCCACAGGGCCCAGTTGTGGACTCCGGTGGGGCGCGGGCACCAGACGTGGGGGATGCCGAGGCGCTCCAGCGCGGTGTGGAAGCGAGCGCCGTGCGCCGCGACCTCGGTCTCCAGCAGGTCGACGGCGTCCTCCGTGTCCGGGTCCGGAGTGCCCGAACCGGCGGAGAACCAGAGGTCCGTGTGGCGGAGGTTCGCGGCGAGCGCGACGGGGGAGTTCGCATCCCACTCCGCGCGGTCGTGCTTGGGATCGCCGAACAGCGATCGGGCCGCCCCGCCCTGGCGCAGGGCGATGATGTCGAACAGCGGTACGGCCGAGGCCGGGTCCAGCGGGGAGGAGAAGGCTGCGGCCGCCGCGAACCGGTCGGGGTGCAGGGCCGCGTACTTCATCGCCCCGTATCCGCCCATGGACAGGCCGGCGATCGCGGAGTCGATGCGGTCGGGGCGCACGGAGAACGTGTCCGCGATGAAGGCGGAGAGCTCCTCCAGGTGGAACGCGGGCCAGTCGAGCACCTCGTCGTCGCTGTCGACGCGGGTGCCCCGACCGGTGTCGCGCGTGCCGTGGACCGCGTGGCGGCTGTAGCTGGCGGCGCTGGCGTCGGGCATGACGACGAGGTGGGGAGAGTCCGCGGTGAGCGCCTCTGCGTCTCCGAAGTCCGTCCAGCTGCGGAAGTCATCGCCGGATCCGTGGAGCAGCCACAGGACCGGTGCGGACTCCGATGGGCGTCCCGGCAGGAGCACGCGCACACCGACGGTCCGGCCCAGCGCGGGGGAGAACACGAAGAACTCGCGCAGCCGTGAGGTGAGCTTCCGCTTGTCGCGGACGTGGAAGTGCCGTGCGGCCTCACCCGTGGGCTCCGGACCCAGGAACGCGGTCGACTGATCCCTGCCGGGGAACGCGCCGGTGCGGCGGCGCAGCACGGTGAGCGCCCGTACGGCGCGGGCGCCGACGGACAGCTTGAGTGCGGCGGGGATCATCGGGTCTCCTTGCAGGGGTGGTGCGCACGGGTGCGCGCCCGCTCCCTTAGCAGGGGTGCGGGTGGCGGTTCGGTGGCGAGTATATGGCCGGAAGGTGAACGCGCAAGTCAGGTTGGGAAGCGGGCAGCGCGCGGATTGGGAAGCGGGCAGCGCGCGGATTGGGGAGCGGGCAGCGCGCGGAGGGCCGTGAGCGGTCGTGGGAGAATCGCCGGGTGAATGCCTCGACCGTCTCCGCCCGCCGTCTGGTGCGCGCACTGCTGGTCTCCGGTGTGCGCGACGTCGTCCTGTCCCCGGGCTCCCGCTCCGCGCCGCTGGTCTACGCGTTCGCGGACGCGGAGGCGGAGTGCGCGGAGTCTGCGGAGTGGACGGAGTCCTCGCCGCGCGAAGCCCGCCCGCTGCGCCTCCACGTCCGCATCGACGAGCGGGACGCGGCGTTCACAGCGCTGGGCATAGCGAAGGCCGGCAGACTCACAGGGGTGCACCGGCCCGTCGCGGTCGTGACGACGTCCGGGTCCGCCGTGGGCAACCTCCATCCCGCGGTCATGGAAGCCGCGCACGCGCACCTGCCGCTCGTGCTCGTGACCGCCGATCGTCCCGCTCGACTGCGCGGCACGGGCGCCAATCAGACGCTCGACGCCCAGCACGAGGCGCTGCCCGAGGTCGTCGCCGCATGGGACCTCCCCGTCCCCGCGGACGGGGAGGAGGCTGATGGGGCCGACTTCACCTGGGCGACCGCCGCCGAGGCCGCCGTCACCCGCGCCTGCACGTCGCCGGGCGGGCCGGTCCAGCTCAATGCGCAGTTCGACGCGCCCCTCGTCCCCGACCCGGATGCGGCGGGCGAACCGGTGCTCGTGTCCCCGGCCGCGGAGCGCGGAGCTGCTGCATTCGACCAGGGCGAGGGAGCAGTTGCACTCGGCCAGGGCGGGGGCGCAGTTGCACTCGGCCAGGGCGGGGGCGCAGTTGCACTCGGCCAGGGCGGGGGCGCAGTTGCACTCGGCCAGGGCGGGGGCGCAGCCGCACCCGGCCAGAGTGGGGGCGCCGACGGTTCCGGTGCTCGTGCGGAGGTCGCCTCGGGAGACGCCGGCCCCGCAGGCGGTACCGCACCGTGGAGCACGATCCGCGACGTGCTCGCGGACCCGCAGTCACGACCGGTGATCGTCGCGGGAGACGACCTGGGCTTCGCCACCCGCACCCTCGCAGACCTCGCCGCGGAGTTCTGCGTCCCCGTCTTCGCGGAGCCGTCGTCGGCGCTCGCCTCGCATCCGTGCACCCTCCCGGCGCACGCGCAGCTGCTGGGCGGTTCGGCATCTGCAGACGTGCGCGCGCGCATCACCCACGTCATCGTGACCGGCCGTCCGACCCTGTCGCGCCCCGTCGCACAGCTGATCGGACGCGACGATCTGGAGAGGATCACCGTCCCGTACGACGCCGATGGGCTCGCGGACACGGTGTCCGAACTCGGCACGCGCGCTGCTGAGCACGCTCCCATGCGCGCTGCTGAGGACGCTGCTGCGCACGGTGCTGAGGACGGCGCTGCGGACGGTGCGGGGACCGGTTCGTGGTGGGCCGACTGGGCGGCGCTCGCCTCCGGGCCGGTGAACGACTCGGAGGATCCCACCGATGCGGCGGTGCTCGCACTGCTGGAACGGCCCGGCGTCCTCGTCGCGGCGAGCTCCAACACCATCCGGCACCTCGCGCGTCTCCAGCGGCCGCATCATCCTGCCCGCGTCGTGGCCTCGCGCGGACTGGCCGGGATCGACGGGCTGGTGGCGACGGCCTCGGGAGTGGCACTGGGACTCGAGGACCAGGGTGCCCCTGAGGACCAGCGCACCACTGAGGACCACGGCGCGATCGAGGACCAGGGCGGCCACGAGGAACCCGTGCGGCTGCTCATCGGCGACCTCGCGGCCCTGCACGATCTGGGCGGGTTCGTCGTGCCGACCCACGAGCGCCGGCCGCGTCTGCAGACGGTCGTCCTCCACGACGACGGAGGTGCGATCTTCGCGGGCCTCGAGCACTCGCAGCCGCACGTGGCGTCCCGCTTCGACCGCTTCTTCGGCACGCCGCACGGCACGAGCCTCGCGGAGGCGGCCCGGGCCCTGGGCATGAGCGCGTACACCGCGGACCTGCGGACGGGTCAGAGCGAGTCCGGCGAGGCAGGGGCGACGGTTCAGACTGAGCCCGGTCGCGGCACGGCGGCCCCGGCGGGGTTCCGCGAGTTCCTCGACAGCGGCGCTCCGGGGCTCTTCGAGATCCGGCTGCCGAGCGTTCGGGCCTGAACTGCGTGCGGGCGTCTCCGCCCGCTCAGCCCAACGGCGTCGGATCCTGGTCGATGACCCGCTCCAGCAGGACCCGCAGCTGCGCGCGTTCGTCCGGAGAGAGCCCGCCCGTGAGGATGGGCTCCAGTGCCTCGACTCGCGGCAGGAGCTCGTGCAGCGTCTCCTGGCCTGACGGGGTGAGGGTGACGACCTTGCGGCGCGCATCGCCCGGATCGGCGGTGCGGACGACGTGTCCTCGTGCCTCCATCCGGCGGACCAGGTCTGTGATGGTCGCGCGATCCAGACCCAGTTCGCCGCCCAGCCCCGCCTGACTCATGCCGGGCGCGCGCGCCAGCACGGAGAGGGTCGCGAACTGGACGCTCGTCACGCCGGTCGACACGTGCCGCGTCCACGCCGCCACATGCGCCTGCTGTGCGCGTCGCAGCAGGTGGCCCGTGAAGTGCTGCGGGGACGGGACGAGAGCCGTCATCGTCCGGCAGGCACAGGTAGCGCCGAGGCGTCGAAGACGGAGTCGAAGAGCGCGGCGAGGTCGGCGGTCGCGTCGAGCGGCAGGACGGACGCGACGTACTGGTCGGGACGCACGACCACGACCGCGCCCGACTGCGGGTCGATCCCGCGCTCCGCATAGATGTCCGTGCCGGAATGCGTGCAGGAGGAGAAGACCTTCTCCAAGTCGGTGAGGCTCAGTGCCCCGCTCGAGGGGCGGAGCACCTCCGGCAGTGCGGGCAGTGCGATCTCCGTGTGGGGTCGCTGGAGCACGGCTCTCACATCGATGCGCGCGTCCAGGTCCTCGCCGGGCAGGCGATGCCGGTTGACGGGGGAGCCGGGGTCCTCGCCGAGCCAGTCGACGAACGCGTCGAACCGCTGCTCGCCGGCGTCGGCGAACGCGTAGACGCGCCAGCGTCCGTCTGCGGTCGCCGCATGGCCGAGCTGCATCTCCTTGGCATCTGCGGCCCGGTGCACGGGCGCGGAATGGAACCGGAAGCCCACCGGGAAGCCCGCGGCGACGTGCTGGTGCTCCTCTCCGCCCGTGAGATGCGTGGACCGTGCGGGGTAGGAGGTCGCGACGCCGGCGGTGTACCGGCCGTGCTGGACGAAGTAGTCGCTGAGCTCCGCCGCCGTGACGCCCCCGCGCTCCGGATGATCCGGGTCCGCAGGAGCCGCCGCCATCATCGCGGACCACTCCTTGTCGAAGTCGATGAGCTCCTGGGCGACCGGGCGCCGCTCCGCGTCGTACGTGTGCAGGAGCGCGTGGTCGGACCGGCCCTCCAGCACCGCCGCGAGCTTCCACCCCAGGTTGAAGGCGTCCTGCATCGACACGTTCATGCCCTGGCCCGCCTTCGCGGAGTGCGTGTGGCACGCATCCCCGGCGATGAAGACGCGGGGCAGCGACGCGTCATCGTCGCCGGCACGCACGTCGCGGTCGGCCACGTCGTCGAAGCCGTCCGCGATCCGCTGCGCGACCTCGTAGACGGAGAACCACACCGTCTCCTTGACCTCGAGGGTGTAGGGCGCGAGGACCGTGCGGGCGACCTCGACGACCTCGTCGGCGCTCATGGAGCGCAGCGCCGTGCGGTTCCCGTCGGTCACCGTGCCGAGGTCCACGTAGAGGCGGGCCAGGTAGCCGCCCTCGCGGGGGATGAGGAGGATGCTGCCGGTCTCCGACTGGATGGCGCTCTTGAAGCGGATGTCAGGGAAGTCGGTGTCGAGGAGGATGTCCATGACGCCCCATGCGTGGTTCGCCCGATCGCCCGCGAGCGTCCTGCCGATCGCTGCGCGCACGCCGGACCGTGCGCCGTCGCAGCCGACGACGAACCGTGCGCGCACCATCGATTCCGCGCCGGTCTCCATGTCCTCGAGGGTGACGCTGACCGGGTGGGTCGGATGATCCGTGTGCTCCAGGCCCGTGAAGGCCGTGCCGTAGTCCGGCTCGAGGCGTGCGGGTGCGTTGTGCGCGGCGGTGAGGAGGTGGTCGTGGATGCGCGCCTGATTCATGATGAGGTGGGGCATCTCGCTCAGCCCGTCCTCGACATCGCGGGTCCGGCTGGTGCGCATGATGGTGCCGGGCCGTTCGGCATCCGGGCGCCAGAACGTCGTCTCGTTGACCCAGTAGGCCTCCTCGAGGAGGGAATGGGCGAACCCGAAGGCCTGGAACATCTCGACGGAGCGGCATGCCACGCCGTCGGCCTGGCCCAGGGTGAGCGGTCCTTCCCGCCGTTCGACGACGCGCGTGCGGATGCCGGGGTGCCGCGCCAGCTGCGCCGCGAGGACCAGTCCGGCGGGGCCGGTGCCCACGATGAGGACGTCGACGTCCTCGGACGCTCCGGCGACCGTGTCGTCGGGGTCCTGCACCGCGGGGGCGACTGCGGGGTCACCGGAGTGGTAGCCATCGCGGTAGTACTGCATCGGAGCTCCTTCGGTCCTGCGTTCTCCCGCCGGTGTGCTCCGGGGCGAAGCACGATCCGTGGTGCGGATCACGACGGGGTGGTCTCGGTGAGCACAACGTTCGTACCCCAACGGTTTCAAGGTGGCCGACCTCGGACGAAGGACAGCGACCTCGGGCCCGGGACAGCGGGGAGCTCAGTGCGAGGTGTCCGGGCTCCAGTCGACGCCCAGCGCGCTCCGCATGGGTGCGAACTTCGCGTCCGTCTCGCGGCGCTCGGATTCGGGCTCGGAATCCGGCATGATGCCGGCGCCGGCGAACAGACGGATCCGATTGCGCTCCTCGAGCTGACCGCACCGCAGAGCGATGCCGAACTGCCCGTTCCCGTAGCCGTCGACCCAGCCGACGGGTCCGGCGTAGCGACCCCGGTCCATCTCCTCGAACTGGCTGATGAGGTCCATCGCGCGTGCACGGGGAGTGCCGCCCACCGCGGCTGTGGGGTGCACGGCGTGGGCGACCTCGAACGGGCTGATCCGTGATCCGTCCGCGCGGGTCGACAGCCGGCCGTGCGCGTCGGAGGCCAGGTGGATCACGTTCGCGAGCTGCAGGAGATGCGGCTCCGGATCCACGTGGAGCTCCTCCGTCACCGGCCCCAGCGTGCTCGCGAGAGAATCGATCGCGTACGAGTGCTCGACGGAGTCCTTGCGGCCTCCCAGGTGCGCTCGCGCACGGGCGACCTCCTTCTCCGGATCGTCCTGGACCCGGTACGTCCCGGCGAGCACCCGCGAGTGGACCGCGCCGTCCTCGACTCCGATGAGCAGCTCCGGGGTCGCGCCCACCAGCCCCGCGACGAGGAACGTCCAGGTGCTCGGGAACTCGGCGTTGAGCCGACCCAGGGCCGTCCGGACATCGATGTCGTCCTCGGCGGTGATGACTTCGTCACGGGCGAGGACGATCTTGCGCTCGCCGGCCTCCGGGCTGCGCAGGCGCGATGCCGCCAGCGCGACGATCTCCTCGAAGCGCTCGGGGCTCACATGCCCCGGCGCCCGCGAGACGATCCGCTGGTCGCGCAGCGGAGTGGGCGTGAGCTGGAGTCCAGCGATGAGCTCGTCGGACTGCGCGGCCGGCTGCGTGGGGTCCTCGTCGCCGCCCACGTGCGTGAGCCAGACGCGTCCGTCGCGTCTGCCGAGGATGTACTCCGGCACGTCGATCACGGAGTCCACGCCGGAATCCGCGGCGAACGCGATCGCGGAGAAGCCGACGAGGCCGGATCCCATGAGGGCCACGCGATCGTCGACCTCCGCGGCTGCGACCAGCTCATCCCACTGCCGTGCGAGGTCGTGGAACCGGTCCTCGCCGCGGGCGCGCAGACGCAGCCGTCGTCCGATCCCCACGAGCCCGGATCGTCCGCGCACCCAGCACGCGAACCCGGAGGTCGGCAGCTGCGTCAGGAAGTCCAGGGAGCTGGTGGGGATGTTCCCGGAGAAAGGCGGGGGCGCATCGGGCGTGAGGCCGTCGACGAACCATGACCGGACGGTCAGACGGGGCGTGGAAGCGGACGGAGCGGAGGTGTGGGGCACGGTCCCACGATACTGAAGCCGCGGGAGATCGGAGCTGGGAGGGACCGGAGCTGCGAGGGACCGGAGTCGCGAGGCTGAAGCCGCACGAGGCTGAAGCAGCGCTCCACAGGGACAGGGCGCTCGACGGATTCGCACCCGGCTCACGGGTGGGGGAGACTGGTGTGCATGAATCGCGCCCAGCTCGACAAGGATCCCGGCGACGTCGCGTCGATGTTCGACGACGTCGCAGATCGGTACGACCTCATGAACGACGTGCTCTCGCTGGGGCAGACCCGCCGCTGGCGCCGCATCGTCGCCGAGGCCGTCGATGCGCAGCCCGGTGAGAAGGTGCTCGACCTGGCCGCCGGGACCGGGACGAGCTCCGTCCCCTTCGCCCAGGCGGGCGCGGACGTCATCGCCGGCGACATCTCCGAGGGGATGCTCGACGTGGGGCGCGCACGGAACCCCGGGATCCGCTTCATGTACGCGGATGCGCTGGACCTGCCCTTCGCCGACGGGGAGTTCGACGTCGTCACCATCAGCTTCGGGTTCCGGAACGTGAACGATCCCACGCGTGCGCTCGCCCAGATGCAGCGCGTGCTGAAGCCCGGCGGCCGCCTCGTCATCTGTGAGTTCTCGCGGCCGGTGTTCGGTCCCTTCGACACCGTCTACCGCGAATACCTCATGCGTGCGTTCCCGCCGGTCGCGCGGCTCATCAGCTCGAACCCCGCATCGTACGAATACCTCGCGGAATCGATCCGGGCGTGGCCGGGCCAGGACGGTCTCGCCCGCGTCATCGCGGATGCCGGGTTCGACCGCGTCCAGTACCGCAACCTCTCCGGGGGGATCGTCGCCATCCATCGCGCCATCCGCCCGGCGGACGCGTGAGCGCAGCGCAGGACCCCCGCACGACGATGCAGGACACTCGGCCCGTCGACGCCCAGCCTCAGGACCCCCAGCCGCAGGACTCCCAGCCGCAGGACCCCGATCCCCTCGACTCCCATCCCCTCGATGCCCGGGTGATCGACGCGGACGTCGTCGTCGTGGGCGCCGGTCCCGCAGGTGCGGCGACCGCCGCGCACCTCGCCCGCGCGGGCCTCGACGTCGCGGTGCTCGAGAAGTCGTCGTTCCCGCGCGACAAGATCTGCGGTGACGCGCTCACCCCGCGGGCCGTCCGTGAACTGGGGCACCTGGGCGTGGACACGCGCCCGGAGGACGGATGGCATCGCAACCGCGGTCTGCGGCTGATCGGCGGCGGGCACCGCATGGAGATCGACTGGCCCGGTGGCGGGGGCTTCCCCGACTACGGCCTCACGAAGACGCGCATGGGCCTCGACGAGACCCTGGCGCGCCACGCGCAGCGTCAGGGCGCACGGCTCTACGAGCAGGTGGCGGCGACGGAGCCGGTCATCGGGTCCGACGGCTGGCTCACCGGGGTCCGCGCGACCGGCACGGATCAGCGCGGTCGGAAGGTCGGTCCGGAGGCGTACTTCCGCGCACCGCTCGTCGTCGCCTGCGACGGCGTCTCCTCACGCGTCTCCGTCGCCCACGGCGTCGAGAAGCGCGATGACCGCCCGATGGGGGTGGCCGTCCGCACGTACCACTCCTCGCCGCGCCACGATGACGGCTACCTCGAGAGCTGGTTGGAGCTGCGCGAATCCGGCGGCGACCCCATGCCCGGGTACGGGTGGCTGTTCCCGCTGGGCGACGGCACCGTGAACGTGGGACTCGGGATCCTCGACACCTCCCCGCACTTCGGCACCGTCAACTACCGCACCGTGCTCGATGAGTGGCTCGCGGCGATGGGCCACGAATGGTCGATCGACGAATCCACGCAGCTGGAGCGGGTCCGCTCCGCAGCGTTGCCCATGGCGTTCAACCGCACGCCGCACTTCCGCGACGGCCTCATGCTCGTGGGGGACTCCGCCGGCATGGTGAGCCCCTTCAACGGGGAGGGGATCGACTACGCGCTGGAGAGCGCGCGGATCGCCGCGGACGTGATCGTCACCCACCACCGGATGCCTCAGCACCGCAGGCGCGTCGCGATGCAGGAGTACCCTGAGATCGTCCGCGATCGGTTCGGCGGGTACTTCACCCTGGGACGGGTCTTCGCGGACCTCATCGGACGGCCCGGGCTCATGAGCCTCGGGATCAAGTACGGTATGGGAGTCGACGCGCTCATGGCCTTCGCGGTGAGGCTGATGGGCAACATCCACAGCGAGGGGAGTGACGCGGACTCCATGGATCGTGTCATCACCGCACTCACCCGCTCCGTCCCCGCGACGACGAACAGCTGAGGGGAAGGACGACCGAGCCCGGTGAGTGCGATACTGACTGCGACGTCTGAGACCATGAGGAAGATGAACGAGCCGATGACTCCCGATACTGCGGGCACCCTGTCCCGTCCGCCGGCTGGGCCGTTCGCCGCGGCCGATTCCGCGCTGGCGATGGACCTGTCGACCCGCCTCGAGCGTGTCGAGGCGCGGCTCACGGAGGCCGCCGCGCAGTCCGACCGGCTGCCGCACGAAGCCTCCCACCATCTGATGCGCGCGGGCGGCAAGCGCGTGCGCCCCCTGCTCGTCCTCCTCGCCGCCGAACTGGGCGACGGGACGCGGTCCGACGTGCTCGATGCGGCCGCCGCCGTCGAACTCATCCACTTGGCGACGCTCTACCACGACGACGTCATGGACGACGCCCCCGTGCGCCGCGGAGCGCCCAGCGCCCACGAGGTGTGGGGCAACTCCGTCGCCATCCTCACCGGCGACCTCCTCTTCGCCCGCGCCTCGCTGCTGTCGGCCGGCCTGGGTCCCGACGCGGTCCGCCTGCAGGCGACGACGTTCGAGCGGCTGGTCCTGGGACAGCTCTCGGAGTTCACCGGTCCGCGACCGGAGGACGACCCCATCGACCACTACATTCGCGTGCTGTCGGACAAGACCGGCTCGCTCATCGCGGCGGCCGGTGAGTTCGGCATCCGCTTCTCCGGCGCATCGGACGCTCTCGTCGACCCGATCCGGGCCTACGGCGAGAAGGTCGGCGTCGCCTTCCAGCTGGCCGACGACATCATCGACCTCACCTCCGATGCGGAGACGTCCGGCAAGACTCCGGGGACGGACCTGCGCGAGGGCGTTCCGACCCTGCCCGTCCTGTATGCGCGCCGTGCGGCTGCCGCTGGAGATGCATCCGCCGCCGAGGTCGTCGCCCTGCTGGACGCGGATCTCACCTCTGACGAGGCTCTGGAGGCCGCGCGCTCCGCGCTCGCGGCACACCCGGTCACGGACCAGGCGAGGGCCGAGGCCCGCCGCTGGTCGGAGGACGCGATCACCGCGCTCGCGGTGCTGCCTGCCGGCGACGTGCGCGATGGCTTCGAGGCGTTCGCCCGGCAGGTCGTCGAACGCACCTCCTGACGACGGGCCGGCGTCAGGACTGTCGCCAGCACTGTCGAGTCGATCAGCGCCTGCGTGAGGTGCGCACCATGTCGGTGATGAAGAGTGCGCACGCGACCCAGATGATCGCGAAGCCCGCCCAGCGGGCCGGTGACATCTCCTCGCCCAGCAGCCAGACGCCCGTCACGAACTGCATCGACGGGGTGATGAACTGCAGCATGCCCACCCAGCTCAGCGGGATCCGTCGCGCCGCGGCGCTGAACAGCAGCAGGGGCAGGGCGGTCGCCGGACCCAGCAGCAGCATGAAGACGAAGTGCCAGGAGCCCTGGGTCGTGAAGGTGTCCGTGTCCGCCGCCAGGGTCCAGCCGATGAAGGCTGCGGCCGGGACCGTCAGGATCAGCGTCTCGACCGTCAGCCCGCCCAGCGCGCCGACGGTGGCGCCGACCCTGTTCTTCAGCAGCCCGTAGCCCGCGAAGGTGAAGGCGACCAGCAGGCCCAGCCAGGGGACGGAGCCGTATCCGATCGAGATGACCAGGACCGCGACGGCCGCGACCCCGACCGCCGTCCACTGCAGGGGACGCAGCCTCTCCCGCAGGAAGACGACGCCCAGCAGGATCGTGATGAGTGGGTTGATGTAGTAGCCCAGCGAGACCTCGACGACGCGTCCCAGCTCCACCCCCAGCAGGAACCCCAGCCAGTTGATCGCGATGAGCACGCTCGCGGCGAGGAGCGTGACAGTGGTCCGCGGGCTCCGGAGGATCCGCCACACGAGCGGATACCCCCGGGTCAGTGCGAGGAGGAGCGCGCAGAAGAGCAGGCACCAGACGATCCTGTGGGAGAGGATCTCGAGGCTGCCCGCGGGGGCCAGCGAGTCGAAGTAGAGGGGGAGGAAGCCCCAGAGGAGGTAGGCGGTCGTTCCGTTGACCAGTCCTGCACGGCGCCTGGCCGTCTCATCTGCGGGCAGGCCGGAGGGTTCGGGGGTCTGCGTCACGTCCCCACTCTAGTGATGCCTGTGAGTTCCCGAACAAGTGCCGTATGTGTGAGCAGGGTCGCGGTGGGGGCAGGTGAGGTAGCACTAAGATGGACGGTCGGTACTCGTCAGTCGTGGTGGTCGCAGACGCCTCCACCCGCGAAAGGTGTGTGAACAGTGAGTCGAGCTCTTCGTGTTGCGATCGTAGGAGCGGGACCGGCCGGAATCTATGCGGCGGACCTGCTCACCAAGGCCGAACGCGACTTCGAGCTCAGCATCGATCTCTTCGAGCGGCTGCCCGTCCCGTTCGGCCTCGTCCGCTACGGCGTGGCTCCGGACCACCCGCGGATCAAGGGCATCCAGAAGGCCCTCATCAAGGTGCTGGACCGCGGCGACGTGCGGCTCATCGGCAACGTCGACTTCGGGACCGACCTCACGCTCGAGGACCTGCGCCGGCACTACGACGCGGTGATCTTCTCGACCGGCTCGTTCGACGACGCCCGGCTGGACCTCCCCGGTGTGGATCTGCCGCGCTCGTACGGCGCCGCGGACTTCGTCAACTGGTACGACGCGCATCCGGACGTGTCTCAGGAGTGGCCGCTCGACGCGGAGCGCGTCGGAGTCATCGGCAATGGGAACGTCGCCCTGGACGTCGCCCGCGTGCTCGCGAAGCAGGCCGACGACATGCTGAGCACTGAGATCCCGGATCACGTCTATCAGGGCCTGAAGGACTCCAGGGTCACGGACGTGCATGTGTTCGGTCGCCGCGGGCCCGCGCAGACGAAGTTCACCCCGCTGGAGCTGCGGGAGCTGGGCCTCGTCAAGGACGTGGACATCGTCGTGTACCCGGAGGACTACGAGTTCGACGAGGCCTCGATGGCCGCGATCCACAGCAACAACCAGACGAAGCAGGTGACGAAGACGCTCACGGACTTCACCCTGCGCGAGCCGACGGGCGCGCCACGGCGTCTGCACCTCCACTTCCTCCATGCGCCCGTCGAGGTCCTGGGCGACGAGGAGACAGGCGTGACGGGCCTGCGGACGGAGCGCCAGCAGCTGGACGGGAACGGCGGGGTCGTCGGCACCGGCACGCTGCACGACTGGGACCTCGATGCCGTCTACCGTGCTGTGGGCTACTTCGGCTCGCCGCTGACGGACATCCCGTTCGACGCCGACAAGGGCGTCATCACGAACGTCGAGGGGCGAGTCCACGAGGGCACCTCACAGGCGACCGCAGCAGAGACTCCCGTGATCGACGGCCTCTACGCGACCGGATGGATCAAGCGCGGGCCCGTCGGACTCATCGGCCACACGAAGGGCGATGCGCTCCAGACGATCACCCACCTCATCGAGGATCGCGAGGCCGGCCGGCTGCCGCAGCCTGAGGAACCGTCGGAGGACGCCATCACAGCGCTCCTGGACGCGCGCGGAGTCGACTATGCGGACTGGGACGGGTTCCATCGCCTGGAGACCGCTGAGAAGGCGCTGGGCGAGCCGCAGGGCCGTGAGCGCGTCAAGATCCCCACGCGTGTCGGGATGCTCGAGCACTCGCGCCGGCAGGCCTGAGCCTCCCCTCCAGCGCGCAGGAGCACCGCGTAGAAGCACTCCGTAGGAGCACTGCACTGGAGCACAGCACAGGAGCACTGCACAGCACAGAAGCGGCGGCCGCACCCATCGGGTGCGACCGCCGCTTCTGTGCGTGTGACGCGAGGCGTCAGGAGATCGGCGTGCCGTCCTCGTTGAGAGCGGGGTAGACACCGTTCTCGTCGTGGACCTCACGGCCCGTGACGGGCGGGTTGAAGGTGCAGATCATCCGCATCTCGTGCTCGGTCCGCACCGTGTGCTTGTCGTGCTTGTCGAGGAGGTACAGCGTGCCGTCGCGCAGCTCGTGGACCTCTCCGGTCTCCTCATCCGTGATGGTCCCGGAGCCGCCGACGCAGTACACGGCCTCGATGTGGTTCTGGTAGTGGAACGTCGAGGTGGTTCCTGCGTAGAGGGTCGTCTCGTGGAACGAGAAGCCGACGCCCTCGCGCGCCAGCACCATGCGGCGGCTGCGCCAGTTGTCGCTGACGATGTCGCGCTCGGTGCCGTTGAGGTCATCGATGTTCACAACGTACATGGGATCACTCCTGAAGATCGTGGTGTGAGCGGTGCTCGGGGAACGAGCAGCCGTTCCGGCAGTGTGCCACCCCGGCCTGACGGGCGGTGGTCTCCGTTCGTCGGACCGGGGTGGCGAGTGTGCGTATCAGGCAGACGTGGCCTCGGCGGAGGGGCGCTCGACGGCGGGACCGGTGACGGTCCGGACCGCGGCCTCGATGATGTCGAGTCCTCGCTCCAGCTCGTCAGCGGTCACCGTCAGCGGAGGCATGATCTTCACGACCTCGTCCTTCGGTCCGGACGTCTCGAGGAGCATCCCGTTGCGGAAGGCCTCGGCCGCGATCTTGCCGGCGGCCTCGGGATCCTCGAAGAACAGGCCGGACAGCAGGCCGCGTCCGCGGACTCCGGCGCCGCTCGTCGTGACAGCGATCGACTCGAGGCGTGCGTGCATCGCGTCGATGGTGGTCGCGAGTTCCTTCTGGAAGGAGGGATCCGCCCAGTACTCCTTGAGCGCTGCGGTGGCGGTGACGAACGCTGCGTTGTTGCCGCGGAACGTGCCGTTGTGCTCGCCCGGCGACCAGATGTCGAGTTCCGGACGGAACAGCGTCAGCGCCATCGGCAGGCCGGAGCCCGCGATGGACTTCGACAGGCAGACGATGTCCGGGACGATCCCTGCGTCCTCGAAGCTGAAGAACGTGCCCGTGCGGCCGCAGCCGGTCTGGACGTCGTCGACGATCAGCAGGATCTCGTGCTCCGCGCACAGGTCGGAGAGGCGGCGCAGCCAGTCGAAGCGCGCGGCGCGGAGGCCGCCCTCGCCCTGGACCGTCTCGACGATGATGGCGGCCGGCTTGTCGACGCCGGAGCCCGAGTCCTCGAGGACGCGCTCGAGCCAGAGGAAGTCCGCCGTCTCGCCATCGAAGTAGTCGTCGTAGGGGATCTTCGACGAGTTGGTGAGCGGGATGCCCGCACCCTGGCGCTTCATCGAGTTGCCGGTCACGGACAGCGAGCCGAGCGTCATGCCGTGGAACGCGTTCGTGAACGACAGGATGTGCTGGCGCCCGGTGTACTTGCGGGCCAGCTTGAGCGCCGCCTCGACCGTGTTCGTGCCCGTGGGGCCGGGGAACATGACCTTGTAGGGCAGCTCGCGGGGCTCCAGGATGACGTCCTTGAACGTCTGCAGGAACTCGCGCTTGGCGGGCGTCATCATGTCCATCGAGTGCAGGACGGCGCCGGACTGCAGGTATTCGATGAGCGGCTCCATGACCACGGGATTGTTGTGGCCGTAGTTCAGAGCGCCGGCTCCGGAGAAGAAGTCCAGGTACTCCGTGCCGGATGCGTCCGTCTGCGTCGCGCCGGACGCCTGCACGAACTCCACCGGCCAGCTGCGGGAGTAGCTGCGGACCTCGGATTCGAGGGAGTAGAAGATGTCGGTCATGGTGGTTCTCACCTTCCTGGGGTCTTCGACCCTTGGGATTCGACCGGACGGGAGCCGCTTCTCGGCTGCTGGACCGAACGGTCCGGACGCGTGCGGAGGTTCAGTCCGAAGCGCCCGACGTGGGTGGGGACGGTGTCACTGTGAGGACAGTGCCGGGTCGCGGCGCGATGGCCGCGGCCGTCCATGCTCAGCGTGAGCCGAGCGGTGCGATCTCATAGAGGTGCTCCGTGTCGTGGCCGTCCGGGTAGTCCTCCGGCACGAACAGGGGGCTGTGGGTGCATTCCGCGCCGTGGCGGGCTGCGAAGGACGTGAAGAGTCGCTGGGACGCTTCGTTGTCCGCGGTGATCGTCGTCTCGAGGCGGGCTGCCCCGGTGCGATCAGCCAGCTCGTCCAGCATCCGGCCTGCCAGCCCGTGTCCGCGGCTGGCGGCATCGACGGCGACCTGCCAGATCATGAGCGTGTCCGGAGCGTCCGGACGCATGTAGCCGGTGATGAAGCCGGCCGGTTCTCCGTCGAGCGCCGCCAGGACGGAGGTGCGGGAGAAGTCGCGCGCCCACAGGAGGTAGGCGTACGAGGTGTTGAGATCCAGAACCTTCGAATCACGGGCCAGCGTCCACATGTGCTTGCCGTCCGCGATGGAGGGGGAGCGGAGCTCGACCCGCTCGGAACCGGAGTCCTCAGCGGGGGTAGAAGCGGAAGTGGTCTCTGTGTCTGCGGGAGTCACGTGTTCCAACATAGCGATCTGAGGGAGGATCTCAACCGCCGGAAAGTGTGCTGCGGGCCCGCGATGAGAGGCTTCAGGGGGTCCGACGGCTCCCCGGCGAGACCCCCGCATCGTCAGTGGTTCCGTGGGCTGGCGGGGGGTCGCTCGGACCGGATCCGGACCGCTGTGGAACTGGAGTCCCATCGTTGCGGGACCGTTACCGGTTCGTTACCCAGAAACCATCATGCGGGATTCTCGTGTGAGCTGCGTCACGACGAGGCGGGTGCGGCTCCTCCGTGGAGGTGCCGCACCCGCCTCGTGCATGCGGAGTGGTCCGACCGGCGGTCAGCGGTAGTTGACGAACTGGAGGTCGACGTCGAGGTCCTTGCCCTTGAGCAGGCTGATGACCGACTGGAGGTCGTCGCGCTTCTTCGAGGTCACGCGCAGCTCGTCGCCCTGGATCTGAGCCTTGACGCCCTTGGGACCCTCTTCGCGGATGATCTTGGAGACCTCCTTGGCGTTCTCCTTGTCGATGCCCTCCTTGAGGGTGGCGTCGATTCGGTGCTCCTTGCCGGACGGGTACGGCTCTCCCGCATCGATCGACTTGAGCGAGATGCCCCGACGGACGAGCTTCGACTGGAAGACATCGAGGACCGCGGCGACGCGGTCGGCGCCGTCGGCGCGCAGCTGGATGCCCTCGCCCTTCCATTCGATCGCGGCGCCCGACCCCTTGAAGTCGTAGCGGGACCCGATCTCCTTCGCCGCCTGGTTCAGGGCGTTGTCCGCCTCCTGGCGGTCGATCTTGCTGACGATGTCGAAACTGGAATCCGCTGCCATGATGTGCCTCCTGCTGGACGACGGGCGGCCGGCGTCCTGGCCGATCTCCCGTCGGGGTGGGTGGTCTGTCGTCGCGACGGTGCGCACGAGCGCCCCCGCGTATGGCGCCCATGCTAGTCGAGGGCCTCCGGGGATGCCTCTGCCTGCGCGCGGATGCCCGCGCAGAGGCGCCTCCCGAGTGTGCTGCGGACCTCACCCGCCCGATTAGCGCCGGTGCGGCCGAATGTGTATTCTCTATCAGGTGCTCGAGAGAGCGCGACGGCAGATTGCCCGAGCGGCCAAAGGGAGCTGACTGTAAATCAGCCGGCACAGCCTTCGAAGGTTCGAATCCTTCATCTGCCACCGAAGACGGCCCGTCACCAGCGGAAACGCTGACGACGGGCCGTCTTCGTTAGTCTGCGGGCCCTCGGCGATCCAGGGTGAGAGGTCTCGACCCAGTTTGCGAGGTTATATGCCACGGTCCAGCTGTCGAGGTTATAGGTCTCGATCCAGCTATCGAGTGAGTGCAAAGCGGCCCCATCACCCGTGTGAGGGGGCCGCTTTGCACTCACTCGACGAGATGCCGGTTGGCTCCGGTTGGCTCGGGGCAGAACTACCTGGGGCAGAACTCCCTGTGGCAGAACCCCCGACGGCAGAACACCTCCCCCGGACGGCAGAGCATCTCCCATCGGCATGCACAGCGTGACGGGACGGACACATGTCTGTCCGTCCGACAGGGCGTGCGGACAGTAGCCTGATCGCATGCGCTCTCCCGTACGCTCCTACCTGCTGAGTCTGCACGAGTCAGTCAGCGGCGCCGATCCCTTCGCCGACCACCGCCTCTCCCGCCTGCGGACGGCGGCCGCACCGGAACCCGAATCCGATCCCAACGTCCTCTACGGCGCGGATCCCACCCGTATCGGGATAGCGATGACGACTGCGGACGGCCACACCTATGGGGTGGGCGACTCGGAGGTCGAGTTCTCCATCCAGTCGATCTCGAAGGTCTTCGTCTACGCCCTCGCACTCATGGACTCCGGATTCGACGTCGTCGATTCGAAGATCGACGTGGAGCCGTCGGGCAGCGCCTACAACGACATCTCGTCGGAGTCCGGCAGCGGCCGCCCCAAGAATCCGCTCATCAACATCGGTGCGATCGCAGCCGCATCGCTCGTGCGGCCCGCACCGGGGGAGACGGTCTTCTCCCGGGTCCTCGCGACGATGTCGGCCTGCGCCGGCCGCGAGCTCCGCCTGGATGAGGACGTGCTCGCGGCCGATCTGCGCGACGGCGCCCACAATCGGGGCCTGTCCTGGTTCCTGTCGTCCTGGGGCATCATCGACGGTGACCCGACGACGGCGTTCGAGGACTACACACGGCAGTGCGCCGTGACCGTCACCGCTGTGGACCTGTCCGTCATGGCCGCGACCTTCGCCAACCTGGGCGTCAACCCGCTCACCGATGAGCGCGTCTTCACGGAAGAGGTCGTCGAGCGAGTCCTGTCCGTCATGACGACGTGCGGGATGTACGACGACTCCGGCGACTGGGTGGCCACCGTCGGACTGCCCGCGAAGAGCGGAGTGGGCGGCGGCATCATCTCCGTCCTGCCCGGTCAGCTGGGCATCGCGACGTTCTCCCCGCCGCTCGACCAGCACGGCAACAGCGCGAAGGGCATCATCGTGCACGAGGAGATGTCGGAGGACCTGGGACTCCACTTCGTGCGCGCGGCGACCGTCGGACGCTCCTCCATCCGCTCCCACGTGACCGTCGACTACTCGAACTCCACCGTGCGCCGCCCGGCAGAGGCGGACGCCGTGCTCGCGGAGCACGGGGACCATGCCCACCTCATCGAGCTGGTGGGTGACCTCCAGTTCAGCGGCTTCGAGGCGGTCGCACGACTGATCGGCGATCTCGAGGACCCGCTGTGCGTCGTCCTGGACTTCACGAAGGTCGACGACCTCTCCCGCGTCACGATCGCCAGCCTCCACCGGCTGGCCAGGGCGATGTCCGAGGCGGGCATCGCCCTGGCCGTCGTCGACGCCGACGGTCTGCTCGCGGAGCACGTCGAGGCGATGGGGATCAGGTCCTTCGCGTACCGGTATGCCGCGCTGTCCTGGGCGGAGGACATCGTCCTGCGCCGGTACGGCGACGAATCCTGCTTCTACGACCCCGAATACACCCACGCGCCCATGCTGGACTCCCTCGAGGCGCAGCACCGGGCGGTCATCCTCGACCACCTGGTGAAGCAGAGGCATCGCAAGGGAGAGGTGATCAGGGCCATCGGCGCCGACTTCGACGGGATCCGCTTCATGCGGGCCGGCGAGGTCTGCACGTACAGTGCCGACGGTGACCTGCTGGCTGTGCTGCGGGCAGGCACCACCTTCGGCGAGTTCGCGCTGAACCCGGACGGGGGCCAGCCGTTCGATATGATCGCGACGAGCGCGACCACCCTCGACTTCCTGCCCGCAGACGCGATCGACCGGATCGGCATCGAGGATCCGGCAGCGGCAGCGGCCCTGTGGCGCAGCATCACCGTCAACGGGTACACGCGACTGGCTCAGGCAGTCCGAGGAGAGGCGCAGACGCAGTGACGAACGACAGGGTCCGATCCGAGCCCCACCTCAGCTCGTGGGCCGAACGCGTGCGCAACGCGGCGTTCGCCCACGAGGACGTATCCGGCGTGCCCCTCGTGACGGACAGACCGTGGGTCATCGCCCACCGGGGGTATTCGGGCGCGGCGCCGGAGAACACGCTCGCCGCGGTGGACGCGGCGCGCATGGTGGGCGCCGACTGGATCGAGGTCGACCTGCACGTCAGTGGCGACGGCACCCCGACCGTGATCCATGACCAGTCGGTCGATCGGACGACGGACGGCTCCGGTGCCGTCGGCAAGCTGGACGACGACGCGCTCTCCCGGCTGGATGCGGGTTCGTGGGCGGGTCCGGGCTTCGCCGGCCAGCGGCTGCCGAAGCTCGACACGCTCCTCAAGGACGTGTCCACGAAGGGCGGCCGGCTGCTGCTGGAGCTCAAGGGGGAGTGGTCGCCGGGCGCGGTGGCATCCGTTGCGGGCTCGATCATCGACGAGGGCATGGCGGACCGCACCGTGGTCCAGAGCTTCTCCGTGGCCACGCTCGCGTTCCTGCGCGACATCGCCCCGCTCGTGGAGCGCTGCCTCCTGCGCACCGTGCCGCGCGAGGACGACCTGGCCGTTGTCGACGACCTGCAGGCGCTCGCGTACAACCCGTCCGTCCGCGGCTTCTTCATGCGGCGGGGGGTCGCCGACCAGTTCCTGGACGCCGGGTTCGGGATGTTCGTCTGGACCGTCGACGATCCCAGCTCCTGGGAGAAGCTCTTCGGCGCGGGCGTCCACGGCATCATCACCAACCTGCCGGCGACGCTCCAGGGCTATCTCGCGGCGAAGTACGAACCGGTGTGAGCGGCCGACGGCGCACTCTCCGACGCACCCGCCCGACCTCGCTGGTCGCGGCGGGTGCTTTCGTCGCCATCTGCGGCCTCGGGCTCGGACCGGTGGCCGTCCCCGCCGCCGCCGTGCCGGACACGGGCACTGCAGCCTCCGCCGAAGCCTCCGCCGAAGCCGCTGCCGAGGCTGTCGCACCTGCCGCCGTCACCTCACCCGAGGCCGCGGCGCCGGCCGCGGACGAAGACACCGCTGCCCCGTCCCCGGAGATCCGCGATGAGTACCGCGCGGCGGTGGCGGACTACCTCCACGAGACAGTCGCAGGGGCGTGGCAGGACGACGCCGTCGCCGTCGCCCCGGAGGCGGTCCAGCTGTGGGACGCCCGGCAGCGCGACATGATCGATCCGCGGATCGCGGCGCTCGAGGACGATGGCTGGACCGTGCGCATCGCCGTTCTGCCGGCCATCATGTTCCCCTACGCGATGGACAGCGGAACGGGGGAGAACATGGCGGGCCTCCAGCGGGGACTCGGCCGGATCGCAGAAGAGGACCCGCACCCGCAGACCGTCTATGTGCTGGCCCAGGGCTCGACGGCGCACTTCAGCGTCTACGCGGACGGACGGCTGGAGTCCGAGCTCACGCAGACGCACGCCACGGGTCCGCCGTATGTGAACTCGGAGGTCACCGCTGCGGGGGTCTCCTACACTCTGCGTGCGGTGGCCGCGGACCCCCACGAGCCGGAGCTGCTCGAGGAGGAGACGTCCGCCGTCGGCTGGACGGGGGTCCGGTATCGGGCGCTGTCGATGGAGCAGGGCGACACCGGTTCGCTCATCATGACGGCGGCCTTCCTCGCTGGAGGCGTGGTGGGGCTGGTGCTCCTGGTCCTCGCCCTGCTCGTCCTCCTGCCGCGCCGGTCAGGACCGCTCGCCCGGATCTTCGGCACGCGGATCGACCTGGTGCACGAGACCTCGGCACTCGTGTCGCTGCGGGAGCGGGCGACGCACTCCCGCCGGAAGCTGACCCGGGCGAAGCGCCTCTCCTCGTCGCAGGAGACCGCTCTCGGCAGGCTCCCCGCCCCGGACGAGACGTACTCGCCGCTCGTGTGGGCAGGCTGGAACGCACTCGCGGACGAACTGGAGGGCGACGGCAGGGGACACTGCTTCTTCCGCCCGGATCTCCCGGCGGACGACGAGGAGAGCACGGAGATCCTCGGAGCCCTCACCGTCGTCCCCGTGTCCGGCCTCTCCGCAGAGCGGATCGAGAAGGGCCGCGCTCCGTCGTACCTGAGCCGCTCCGGCATCGATCGGGGGAAGCCGTACTGGACGCGCGCCTCGTCGCCGTGGGCGGCGAGCGGCTACGGCGCCTTCGGCTCACTGAGCGAGGCCATCGCAGCGATGCCGGCGGACTGGGAGCCGGCGCGAGGTGCGGCCCGTGTGGAGCGTGCGGTGGAGTCCGCGCGCACCGCCTCGCCGTCGTCGCGCGCGGGCGCCTCGCCGTGGGCACGGACGGCACTGCTGGGGATCGCGGCCATCGCCGCGCTCGTCGCGGGCATCGTGGGCGGGCTGCACGACGCAGACCAGATGGAGAAGGTGTATTCGGCGGAGCTCGGCGCACCCGGGTCGCTGGTCGCCGATCCGGCCGCGGCGCAGGAGCAGGTGATCGCGGAGCTCGTGGCGGACTCTGCCGACGGTCCCGCGGTCACGCCGCTGTCCCGCGCAGGCCTCGTCGGGGTGGGACTCGCTGACATCGGCGACGCCGCGGACTCCGTGGCCGACGAGCTGGGCCGTGAGGTCCGGGTCATCGGTCTGGACTCCGCGACGACCGGCGTGGTCGATTCCGCCGACACCGAGGATCTCATCGCGGACGCCCTGCCGGACGGCGCGCTGGCGGTGGTCCTCGACTACCGCAGTGCGGAGCTCGTGGCGGCGGGGATCCGGGACGACTATCGGGGAGGCTCGCCGGAGCGTCCGCAGTTCGACGCGGATGCCACGGTGACCGACGAGGCGCTGGGACAGCTGAGGTGGGCGTCCCAGGTCTCGTGGATCCCCGACGATGGAGTCAGCGGAGGGCTCAGTGACTCGGACGACGAGGACGAGGCGGAGTTCATGCCGGCTCCGGACACCGCAGAGTGGGAGAACCGCACCTGGGTGCGCACACTGATGGGCGCGATCGGCGCCGCGCTCGCGGTGATCGTCGTCGGCGTGCTCTGCCGTGGCCTGGTCGTCGACCGGACGGACCCGACCGCGAAGGCGAAGAAGAGATCGGGCTCCGGCACGCGGAAGCGTGCCGCAGGCGGGAGCGGCCGGACGTCCGGGAAGCAGAAGAGGAGCAGACGATGACACGGCTGGCGATGAGGGTGGCGGGGACGGCAGTGGTGCTCGGAGTGGCCGGCGGCGGTCTGGCCGCCGGTGCCGCCTCGGCGACGCCGGTGACGGGAGCTTCGGTGACGGCGACCTCAGTGTTGGGGACCTCGGCCGCGGTCGTCCTCTCCGCCGCCGGTGGCACGGACGACTCCGGATCCCTGCTGGGCACGGTCCAGACGTATGCGACGCAGCTCGAGGAGGAGTCGCTGATCGCGGACGAGGGGTCGGTGGATCTCTACGGCGGTGGGTTCGAGGAGCTGCGGGAGCTCCAGGACGAGGCCGAGGTGCCCACCTACATCGTCTTCGACTCGGCACTGGACTTCCAGCAGGACACGACTGTGGCGCAGCTGCTCGCGGACGTGCTGCCGGGTGAGGAGTTCGTCGTCATGGTGGTGGGCGAGGGCGGATACATGCCGGCGGTCGAGGTGGTCGCGCCTGACGAGGACCGCACCCGCCTGCTGGAGTCGCAGTTCTATTCGACGTCGATGTCAGGGGCGCGGTCCGATTCGGTGCTGGTGCAGCTGCGGACCGGACTGGAGCGGCTGCAGGACCCGGAGCCCGTGACGAATGTGTCCTCCGGCGACAACAGCACGTGGCGCTGGATCCAGTACCAGATCACCGTGTACCCGATGCGGTCCTTCGTGATCGCAGTCGGGCTGATCGCCGTCGTGGCGGCCGCGCTGTGGTTCTTCATCCCGCGTGGGGCGAAGAGGAAGCGCTACCGGATCCCCAAGGCGGTCGCGCGCGCAGCCGCCGCGGCGGATCGCGGAGCCATGCGCAGGGCGCTGGGCGACGATGCGCTCGATGTCGTCGAGCGGCTGGAGAAGCTCCAGACCGACGGCATCGACAGGGAGACCGCCGATCTCGTGGAGCACGGCCTCGACGCCTACGGACAGGCGCGCAGGATCGCAGACGACGCAGATTCGCAGGAGGACGACCTCGCCGGCGCGATGGTGCTCATGGGGATCGCGGAGTCCGCGGTGTCGCGTGCGGAGGCCTCCATCGGCTCCGGCCGGAAGGGCGACCGGGGGCGGTTCCGCCTGGGTGCGCGGAAGACCGGTGGCGGGGCCCCGTCGCAGGAGCTGTGCAGCATCGACCCCCGGCACGGTCAGGCGAAGAAGACGATCGATGCGGACGTCGCAGGGCGGGAGGGCACGATCACCCTTCCCGCGTGTGCGAAATGCGTCCACGATGCGGGGAACGACAACCCGCTGCAGTGGCTCTCCGTCGCCGGGAAGCCCTATGTCCTGAGGGACACCGTGTGGGCCAGCACCCTGTACGGCGGGACGCAGGAGGACCTGGTCGACGCGGTCGTGGAAGCGCGGGTGAAAGGGTGAATGCGGGGTCTGTCACACTGGCGGATTCCGGCTTTGCAAACGGTCTGGCGCCTGTGTAGAGTTACCACTCGTTGCCCCAATAGCTCAGTCGGCAGAGCGTTTCCATGGTAAGGAAAAGGTCAAGGGTTCGATTCCCTTTTGGGGCTCTCGTGGGCTCCGCGCAGTCTGCGTGTGGCGGGGTAGCTCAGGTGGTTAGAGCGCACGACTCATAATCGTGAGGTCGGGGGATCGAGCCCCCCTCCCGCTACAGCAGAAGAACCCCTCACCGGACAGGATCCGGTGAGGGGTTCTTCTCGTCTGCGGGGCACTGTGGGCACGCCCGCTTCGAATGAGTGCAATCCGGCCTCGTTCGGCGCAGTTGTGGACCAGTTCGCACTCAATGGATGTGAGGGGGCCGAGAGCGCAGCGGCTGACAGCGCGACGCGTGACAATCCGAGCGAGGCGCGGAGAAGGGAGACCATGGCGGACTACGAGGAGCGCGAAGACGAAGCCGCGGAGATCGCAGCACGGCTGTCGCGCGAGCTCACGGAGCGCGGTCTCACCGTCGCGGTCGCGGAATCGCTGACCGGCGGGAAGATCGCGAACCAGCTTGCGGCCGCACCGAACTCCTCGGAGTGGTTCGCGGGAGCGATCGTCTGCTATTGGTCAGAGGTCAAGCATCTGGTGCTCGACGTCGCTCCCGGCCCGGTCGTCTCCGAAGACGCCGTGACGGTGATGGCCCGCAACTTCGCCGCGTTGCTCGGCACGTCCGCGAGCATCGCCGCCTCCGGTGCCGGCGGACCCGACTCGCTGGAGGGACAGGCGCCCGGCACCACGTGGATCGCCGTGTCCGTGCGCGGTGAGGTCCACACGGAGCTCCACCGCTTCTCAGGCGACCCGATCGACGTGCTCGCCCAGACCGAGAAGGCCGCGCTTCTCCTGCTGGAGCGCGAGGCCGCGAAGCTCGACTGAGTACGACCCGGCCCCGTTCGGGCTGCCGTTGGTCCAGTTCGCACTCACTGGATGTGGGGCGCCGTGCGTCGCAGTGCGGGTGTGCGATGACATCTGGGCTACGATGAGCCGCACACGGGAGCTTGGCGGATCCAGGCTGAGAGGAGGGCGTCGAGCCCTCGACCGTCGAACCTGAACCGGATAATGCCGGCGCAAGGGAGACTCTTCACCCGTGCCGTTTGTCGTACGAAAGGCACTGCGCGATGACGCATTCACAGACGCACACCCATTCGACCGAGCCCGCCCCTGCCCGCGCGGCGGCCCACGCACCCACCCGCTTCCGGTGGAGGACCCTCGACATCGTGATCGCGGCCGTCCTGGGCGTGGTCATCGGACTGCTCTTCACCTTCTGGAACTTCGCGGGCTACGCCGGTTTCATGGCGCTCGACGCACTCACACCGGGCTTCGGCGGCCTCGTCGCCGGCGTCTGGCTGCTGGGCGGCGTCCTGGGCGGCCTGATCATCCGCAAGCCGGGAGCGGCACTCTTCGTCGAGCTGCTCGCCGCCGTCGTCTCGATGCTCCTGGGCAGCCAGTGGGCCGTGGAGACCGTGTACTCCGGCATCGCACAGGGCCTGGGCGCTGAGCTGATCCTCCTCCTGGGCCGCTACCGCCGGTTCGGCGTGGGCACAGCCGTCCTCGCCGGGATCGGCGCAGCACTCTTCGCGTGGACGCTGGAGCTGTTCCTCTCCGGCAACATCGAGATGAGCACCCAGTTCCTCGTCATCTACCTGGTGAGCCTCGTCGTGTCCGGCGCGGTGCTCGCGGGCCTGACCGGGTGGGCGCTCACGCGGGCGCTCGCCCGCACCGGCGCCCTGGATCGATTCGCCGCCGGACGAGAGGTGAGGGGGCTCGCGTGAGCGCGCCCGGCACCTCCCGTCCCGCACGCATCGTCGCCTCCGGGTGGGGCTGGCGGCACGCATCCCGTCGTCACCCCGCCGTCGCCGGACTGGACCTGGTCATCGAACCGGGCGAGCGCGTTCTGCTGCTGGGCCCGTCCGGGGCCGGCAAGTCCACGCTGCTGGCGGGGCTCGCAGGGATCCTGGGCGACACCGAGGACGGGGTGGAGACCGGCGCGCTCACCCTCGACGGAGTCCCCGCCGCCCACCAGCGGGGGCGCGCGGGACTGGTCCTCCAGGACCCGGAGGCGAACACGATCCTCCCCGTGCTGGGCGATGACGTCGCCTTCGGCTGCGAGAACCTCGCCGTGCCGCGGGACGAGATCTGGCGACGCGTCACCCGGTCACTGGACGCCGTGGGCCTCCGCCATCCCCTCGACCGGCCGACCGCGCACCTGTCCGGGGGAGAGCGCCAGCGACTCGCGATCGCCGGCGTGCTCGCGATGAGCCCGGGCCTCCTCCTGCTGGACGAGCCGACCGCGAACCTCGACCACGACGGTGCGGCCGAGGTCCGCCGGGCGGTCGCGCAGACCTCCACGACGCTCGTCGTCGTCGACCACCGCGTCGATGAATGGCTGGGCCTCGTCGACCGCGTCGTCGTCCTCGAACCGGCCGGCGGGCTCATCGCGGACGGTCCGCCGGACGCGGTCTTCGCCCGCGCAGGCTCCGCGCTCGAGGCCGCAGGCGTGTGGGTGCCCGGCTCCCGTCCGCACGTGCCGCGGACGCCACCGCTGCCGAGGCCCTCGTCACCCGACCAGCCGCCCCCGCGGTCTCCGGTCGGGCCGGGTCCGCTGTCGCCCGCCTCGCCGAGCCCGGCGGATCCCCCGCTCCTCACGGCGGCTGGTGTCGCCGTGGGCCACGGAGGCAGCGCTGTGCGGGAGGACCTCGACCTCGAGGTGCGGGCAGGGGAGTCGCTCGTCGTCACCGGCCCGAACGGGGTCGGGAAGACGACCTTCGCCTTCGCGCTCGCCGGTCTCACCGCACCGCTGGCAGGAGAGGTCAGAGCGTCTGCGCAGCTCGCCCGCGGGACCCGCTCTCCGCACCCCCACCGGTGGAGGGCCAGGCAGCTCCTCACGCGGATCGGCACCGTCTTCCAGCGACCCGAGCACCAGTTCGTCACCCGCAGCGTGCGCGAGGAACTCGCCGTCGGACCCCGACTGGTCCGCGCCCGGGAGCAGAGCGCGCTCGTCGATGAGCTCCTCGAGCGCCTGCGCCTCACGCACCTGGCACAGGCCCACCCCTACACGCTCTCCGGCGGCGAGCAGCGTCGCCTGTCGGTCGCGACCGTGCTCGCCACCGCGCCGCGCGTCCTCGTCCTCGACGAGCCGACCTTCGGGCAGGACCGCACGACCTGGACGGAGCTGGCGGGGCTCGTCGCGGCCCATGTCGACGCGGGCGGTGCAGCGGTGTCCGTCACCCACGACGAGGACTACGTCCGCGTCCTGGGCGACCGGCGATTCCATCTGGAGGCGGCCCCGCTGGAGTCGCAGTCTGCCGCACAGGAGGTGCGAGCATGACGGGAGTGAACCCGCTGGCACTCTGCGTCGCCGCCGTGCTGTACTCGCTGCCCCTGCTCACCAGCGTCGACATCGTGAGCGCAGGCGCCGCGCTGGGAATCTGGCTGGTGCTCTTCACCGCACTGGGCATCACCCCGGCGACGATCGTGAAGCGCACGTGGCCCCTGCTTCTGGCCGCACCGCTCAGCGGGCTGAGCATGCTCCTCTACGCGGAACCGGGCGGGACGGTGCACCTCACGTGGTGGCTGGTGACGGTGAGCGACAACTCGATCGAGCTCGCGCTCGCCATCACCGTGCGCGTGCTGGCGATCGGGGTGCCCACTCTCGTCGCGCTCGTCGGCATCGACCCCACCCGCCTCGCAGATGCGCTCGCCCAGATCGCCCGCCTGCCGGCCCGGTTCGTCCTGGGCGCGCTCGCCGCCGTCCGCCTGGCCGGGGTGCTGGCCGCCGACCACCGGTCGCTGGCACAGGCACGCCGCGCCCGAGGCCTGTCGGACACCCGCTCGCCGGCAGGCGGTCTCGCCCTGGCCTTCGCACTGCTCGTCACGGCGATGCGGCGCGGGACTATGCTCGCGACCGCGATGGAGGCACGCGCCTTCGGCAGCGGCGAGCGCACGTGGGCCAGGGAATCCCGGCTCACCCGGCGTGACGCGGTCGTCGTCGCGGCCGCGCTGGGCGTCGCGCTGGCCGCGGTGGGCCTCGCCCTGGCGACCGGGACGTTCAGACTCGTCGGCTCCGGCGGGGGCGCATGACGCGGGCGGGTCCAGGGGCGGAGCCGCGACCGGAACCGGATGCGCGACCGGAGCATCCGACGGATGCGGACGGGCCGTCGTCCCGGGAGGCTCCGGTGGGCCGACTGATCCTGGTGGACGGCACCTCGGGCGCGGGGAAGACGACGCTGGCGGAGTCTCTCGCGCAGACGGACGGTGCGCGACTCGTCCACATGGACGACCTCTACGCGGGCTGGGACGGACTCGCCCACGCGACGGCGACCCTCGAGCGGATCCTCACGGAACGTGCGCGGGGCGTCAGCCCGCGGTGGCGGCGCTGGGACTGGCACACCTCCGACTGGGGTGCGGAGGACTCGACGGCGTGGACCTCGGCGCTCGTCGTGGAGGGCTGCGGCAGCGTCACCGCGGTGACGGCGCGCCTGGCCGACCGCGTGCTCTGGCTGGACGGCCCCGAACCCGTGCGCCGCGCCCGGATCCTCGCGCGCGACGGCGACGACTCATGGTGGGAGGACTGGCGACGGCAGGAGGCTGCGCACCGCATCCGCCACCGCCCCGACCTGCTGGCGACCGAACACCGGAAGCCCTCGCTAGACTGGCCTCCGACCTGACCATCCAGGCGCGTCGATCCAGGCCGCAGCGCCGGAAGCGAGGAGGCACACGTGTCAGTCAACACAGACCTGCAGGGAGCCCAGTACTCCCTCGAGGCTCCGTTCGAAGTGGGACGCGAGGCGATCGCCGAGTTCGCCCGCTCCGTGGGCGCGACGAATCCCGCGCACGTCGATCCGGCCGCGGCGAAGGAGCTGGGATACGCGGACGTCATCGCCCCCACCACGTTCGCGGTCATCCCCTCGCAGCGCTGCGAGGCCCTCTTCATCTCCAGCCCGGACGCGGGCATCGACTACTCCCGCGTGGTCCACGGCCAGGAGCAGTTCACCTACACGCGTCCGATCGTCGCCGGTGACCGCCTCGCAGCGACCACGCACGTCGACGGTCTGCGCGAATCCGGCGGCAACGCGATGATCACCACGCGCACCGAGCTCACGGATGCGGACACCGGCGACGCCGTCGTCACCGTCACGTCGACCATCGTCGTCCGCGGCGAGAAGTGAGGAGACCAGACATGACGAACACCACCAGGCCCGCCCTCGCCTCGCTCGAGGCCGGCCAGACCGTCATCGACACGACGATCCCCGTGTCCCGCGCGGACCTCATCGCGTACGCGGCGGCGTCCGGCGATCACAACCACATCCACTGGAACGAGCGGTACGCCCGGGAGGTGGGCCTGCCGAACGTCATCGCGCACGGCATGCTCACCATGGGCTCCGTCGTCGCGCGGGTCACGGACTGGGCCGGCGACCCCGGGGCGGTCGTCGACGCCCGCACGCGCTTCACCTCGATGGTCGCAGTCCCCGACGCGGAGTCCGGTGTGCCCAGCACACCCACAGCCGAGCTCGCGCTCACCGCGACCGTCGGCGCGATCGATGCGGAGTCGGGCATCGTCCGCCTCGACCTCACGGTGCATGCCGCGGACGAGGCCGTCCTGGGCCGGACCCAGGTGAAGGTCCGCCTGGCGTGAGGCTCTCCGACCTCACGACGCTGCGCGTGGGCGGTCCGGTCGCGGATCTCCGCGAGGTCCGCTCGCGCGCGGACCTCGCGGACTTCGTGCGCGAGCACCCGCTCACGGCCGACGTGCCGGACGAGGGGGAGGCGCCGGTCTCGCCGGACGTCCTGTTCGTCGCCGGCGGGTCGAACCTGCTGATCGCGGACGAGGGCTTCGCCGGACCGGTGTGCCTGATCCGCACGCGGGGGATCGAATGGGGCGGACCGGACGCAGAGGGACGCATCCGCGTGACCGCTGAGGCGGGGGAGGACTGGGACGGCTTCGTCGCGGCGACCGTGGCCCGTGGGCTGTCCGGTCTCGAGGCGCTGTCCGGCATCCCCGGGTCCGTCGGCGCCACACCCGTCCAGAACGTCGGAGCGTACGGCGCGGAGGTCGCGGACAGTCTCGTCGAGGTCCGCGCGCTCGACCGGGCCACCGGCGAGGAGACGGTCCTGCTCCCCGCGGACATGGGCTTCGGCTACCGCACCTCGCTGCTGAAGCGCAGCGCGGGCGAGCTGGGTGCAGTCCGCTACGTCGTCCTGGCGGTGACGTTCGCGCTCGCCGCGGCGGACGGCGCCGAGGCCCCCACCGCACCGGTGCGCTACACGCAGCTCGCCCGGGCGCTGGGCGTGGACCTGGGCGACCGCGTGCCGATCGACGAAGTGCGGGCCGCGGTGCTCGACCTCCGGGCGTCGAAGGGCATGGTGCTGGACGCCGACGACCACGACACGTGGTCAGCGGGCAGCTTCTTCACGAATCCCATCCTGTCGCTGGTCGACGGCCCCGCCGGCCGCGTGGACGCGACGGCTGTCCTCCCCGCGGACGCTCCGGCATATCCCGTGACCGATCCCGTGACCGGCGCAGCGGACCCGGACGTCGTCAAGACATCCGCCGCGTGGCTCATCGAGCACGCCGGGTTCGGCCGCGGTTTCTCCGTGGGGGAGGGCCGCGCGTCCCTGTCGACGAAGCACACCCTCGCTCTCACGAACCGGGGTGAGGCCACCGCTGCGGATGTCGCGGCGCTCGCCCGCCGCATCCGCGCCGGAGTGGCGGAGCGGTTCGGCATCACCCTGGTCCCCGAACCGAACCTGGTCGGCTTCACCCTGTGAGACGACGGCTGCGTGGAGTGCTCACGCGGCGTCCTCGATGGGCAGGGGCGCTGCGCGGGGCGGTCGTGCTCCTGTGCTGCCTGGTCATCGTCGCCCCCTGGGCGGTGCTCGGGGCGCAGGCCGAATCGACCTTCGGACCGCACGAAGCGGTGTACTCCGTCACCGGCGACTCCGCGATCGATGCGGACCTGGGTCCCCTGGGGAGCGTCGTCGTCCCCGCAGACGGACTCATCCCCTTCGGCCTGGGCGTCCACATCGCGGTGGGGGAGATCCCCGTCGAATCAGGCGTGGGCGGCTCGACCATCGACGCGCTCGGCGGCGACGTCACCGCCTATGCGGCTCTCTTCTCCGATCCCTCCGCCCACGCGCGGACCGTCGTCGTCGCGCTCGCACAGGACAGCGCGGTCCGTGCGGCGGTCGGCGCCCTCGCGCTGTTCGCCCTCATCGTCGGAGTCCGTGCGCTGCTGGGCGCAGTGCCGGGGGCGCAGCGCAGGACCCTCCGCGTGCGGGGCCGTCGCCAGGCGCTGCAGGCGGGAGCAGCCACGACGGGCCTCGCCGTCCTCGCGGGAGCACTGGCGGTGCCGCTGGGGCCGCCCCGGGCCATCGAGTCCGACCCCGTCTTCATCGGGACGCCCCTGGCAGGGGCGGAGGTGACGGGTCGACTGTCCGGGGTGGTGGACGAAGCGGTGCAGGCGGCCACGGACATGCTGCGTGAGAACGATGAGTTCTATGCGGGCGTCCGCACGAATCTGGCCGGCGCCTGGCCGCTGCGCCCGGCCAGCACGCGCCTGGGGCCCGGGCCCATGGGCGGACTGGGCACGGCGGGGGACACGGATCTCGCCACCGTCGTCTGGACCAGCGACATCCACTGCCAGACGGGCATGTCGCGGGTCATCGGCGATGTCGTGCGCTGGTCGGACGCGGACCTCCACATCGACGGCGGGGACATCACGATGACGGGGACGGACGCGGAGAACATCTGCGTCGACTCCCTCGACCAGGCGCTGCCGAACGACGTGCCCAGTGTGTTCGTCACGGGCAACCACGACTCCCTCGACACCGCGGGGCGAGCCCGCGAACTGGGGTGGACCGTCATGGAGGGCGAACCCGTGGAGGTCGCGGGGCTCACCCTGTTCGGCGCGGGGGATCCTCGACGCACGGTCTTCCCCTCCGGCGACGTCCTGGAGACCGGCGAGACGACGGAGGAGTTCACCGCGCGGATGGCCGCCGATGCCTGCCGTGCGGACGCGGGACTCCTCCTCATCCACGACCCCCGCCACGCGGAGCCCGCACTGGCGTCCGGCTGTGCCGACTACGGCCTGCACGGGCACTGGCACCGCCGGGTGCCACCGGAGCGGTACGGGGAGGGCGTGCGCACGGTGGGCTCGACGACCGGCGGTGCCCTGGCGGATGCGCTGACGCCGGGTCCGCTCAAGATGGGCGCTGAGATGAGCATCATGCGAATCGACCGGACGACGGGCGCGCCCGTCGACGTGCAGTACGTGAGCGTCGGCATGGACGCGAGCGTGGAGTTCTCCGACTGGGTGCCGTTCCCCGGACCGGCGCCGGCGATCGTCGTCGACCCGACGGACGAGGACGCCGACGATGCACCGGTCGACGAGGGCGACGCCGCGTGATCCCCGCGCGGTTCGACGCGGATACTCGGGACCATGTATGCTCGATCCTCGGCGGTGAGTCACTCATCGCCGAAGGGGTGTGGCGCAATCGGTAGCGCAACGGTCTCCAAAACCGTAGGTTGCAGGTTCGAGTCCTGTCACCCCTGCTCAGTCAGGCCGACCCCAACGGGGCCGGTGACGGAAGCCGAGGAATGAGTGAGGTCGCGTGGCTGATACTCCCAGCGCCGTAGAGGGGAAGAAGCCCGGACTCTTCGGGCGGATCCTCCGTTTCATCCGCGAGATCATCGCGGAGCTGAAGAAGGTCGTCACGCCGACCCGCAAAGAGCTCATCAACTACACGCTGGTCGTGCTCGCGTTCGTCGTGATCATGATGTTGCTCGTCACGGGTCTCGACTTCGTCTTCGGGCAGCTCGCCGGCTGGGTCTTCGCCGGTACGACACCCATCTGATCCGGTCGGTCCGATCCGGTCGGTCGCAGGCCCCGCGGCCCAGTGCTTCACCCTGAACTCTCACTACGCATCGAATGAGGAGACACCACGTGTCGGAGACAACACCGGAAGAGCTGAACCCCGAGCTCGATGGGGCGGATGCCTCCACTGAGCCCGCGGCAGACGCCGCATCCGCCGGTGAGGTCGACGCGACCCCGACAGAGGCGGAGTCGACCGACGAGGGCTCGACCCCGGCGGAACCCGCCGCCGGCGAGTCCGCGGACGTCTCCGACGATGACTCTTCCGAGGCTGCGGGCCAGGATGAGCCCGCGGAGCTCACCGAGGACGACGCGATCGAGGACTTCAAGTCCGATCTGCGCATGCAGGACGGCGACTGGTACGTCATCCACTCCTACGCGGGCTACGAGAACCGCGTGAAGGTGAACATCGAGTCGCGCACGGTGAGCCTCAACATGGAGGAGTTCATCTTCGAGGTCCAGGTCCCGATGGAGGACGTGGTCGAGATCAAGAACGGCCAGCGCAAGCAGGTGCGCCGCGTGCGCGTCCCCGGCTACGTGCTGGTCCGGATGGAGCTCACCGACGAGAGCTGGGGCGCAGTGCGCCACACTCCCGGCGTCACCGGCTTCGTGGGCAATGCCTACGACCCGGTTCCGCTGACGGTGGACGAGGTCTTCGAGATGCTGCGTCCGATCTTCGACGAGCAGCAGGCGAAGGAGGCCGCGGAGACCGGCCGGGCGCCTGCGGGCAACCGCGGCGACGACTCCGAGTACGTCGTCGAGTTCGAGGTCGGCGAATCCGTGCTCGTCAAGGAGGGGTCCTTCGAGGGCCACCCCGCGACTATCCAGGAGATCCGTCCGGAGAACCAGAAGCTCACGGTCCTCCTGTCGATCTTCGAGCGCGACGTCCCGGTGGAGCTGGGCTTCGACCAGGTGTCGAAGATCTGAGCTTCCCGCACGGGAAGAGCCCCACGGGGCAAGAAGCTTCGCGGCGACTGCCGCGAGACCTGCGGCGATGCGCCGCACACAGAGCATGACTCGGCGTCCGGTGCGCGATTCCCCACAAGGATTCGCGTCCGGGCGTTCAGTCGTGGAATACTAGTGGAGTTTGGCCGTCCCCACATCGGAGGAGCGCGCCGGAACCCGACCCGCGCGAGCGTCGCGCGGGTGACGGAAGAGAAGAGTAAGGACCGAACATGCCTCCCAAGAAGAAGGTCGCCGGTCTGATCAAGCTGCAGATTCAGGCGGGCGCCGCTAACCCGGCACCCCCGATCGGCCCCGCGCTTGGTCAGCACGGCGTCAACATCATGGAGTTCTGCAAGGCGTACAACGCCGCGACGGAATCCCAGCGTGGCAACGTCATCCCCGTGGAGATCACCGTCTACGAGGACCGCTCGTTCACGTTCATCACGAAGACGCCGCCGGCCGCAGAGCTCATCAAGAAGGCCGCGGGCGTGAAGTCCGGCTCCGCGACGCCGCACACGGAGAAGGTGGGACACATCTCCGCCGACCAGGTGCGCGAGATCGCTGAGCTGAAGATGACCGACCTCAACGCGAATGATGCTGAGGCCGCCGCGAAGATCGTGGCCGGCACGGCACGGTCGATGGGCATCACCACCGACGCCTGAGATCTCCGGATCTCACACCACCCCAGTGGCAGGGCCCGCGCGGTCCGCACCACGACTGCTAGGAGAAGAAGAGCAGATGGCAAAGCGCTCAAAGGCCTACGTGGCCGCCGCAGAGAAGATCGCTGCGGATACACAGTACGAACCGGCACAGGCGATCGCCCTGGCCAAGGAGACCTCGGTGTCGAAGTTCGACGGCACCGTCGAAGTCGCCCTGCGCCTGAGCGTCGATCCCCGCAAGGCCGACCAGATGGTGCGCGGCACCGTCAACCTGCCCCACGGCACCGGCAAGACGGCCAAGGTCCTCGTCTTCGCCGCGGGTGACCGTGCTGAGGCAGCCCGCGCTGCAGGTGCCGACTTCGTCGGTTCCGATGACCTGCTGGAGAAGGTGGCCGACGGCTTCACCGACTTCGACGCGGCGGTCGCGACACCGGACATGATGGGCAAGGTCGGACGTCTGGGCAAGGTCCTGGGCCCCCGTGGCCTCATGCCCAACCCGAAGACGGGCACCGTGACGATGGATGTCGCGAAGGCCGTCACGGACATCAAGGGCGGAAAGATCGAGTTCCGAGTGGACAAGCACTCGAACCTGCATTTCATCATCGGCAAGGCGTCGTTCTCGCAGGAGCAGCTGGAGGAGAACTTCAAGGCTGCAGTCGATGAGATCAACCGCATCAAGCCCTCGTCCTCGAAGGGTCGCTACATCTCGAAGGCGACCGTGTCGACGACGAACGGCCCCGGCGTCCCCGTCGATGCCGGCACGCTGCGCGTCTGATGTGATGCCGGTCCCGGTGCATCACCGGACCTGACGAAGGGCGGAAGCTCCCCTGCGGGGGCTTCCGCCCTTCGTCGTCTCCACCTTCTCTGCTGGGTGCTGGCCGCAGTCTCTTCTGCTCATTGCGGGCCGCCGTCTCTTCTGCTGGGTGCTGGCGTCAGTCCGCTGTGCCGAGCGCCAGTCGGTCGGCGATGCGCGAGATGATCGCACCGATGACGAGCGATCCTCCGACTGCGATGGCGACCGATGCCCACATCGGCAGGGGAATCCACCGGGATGTGAGCCACCCGAAGGCGAGCGAGTAGGCGGTCCAGATCGCCCCCGCCGCGGCCGTGAGCCCCAGCCACTGGCGGACGTCGACGCGTTCCCCACCGGAGATCAGCGCGATGAGGGTGCGCCCCAGCGGGATGAACCGGGCGATCACCGCGAAGAGGAGCCCCCGCTCTGCGAGCCTGGACGACAGGCGGTCGATGCGATCCTGATTCGACGGGGACCGGAGCAGGGGCCACTGGGTGAATCCGCTGCGCATCCCCAGCAGGTACATGACGTGGTCTCCCACGATGGACCCGAGCGACCCGGCCAGGAGCAGCAGTGCGAGGTCGGGTGCCCCGGAATGCGCGTTCACCGCGCCCAGAGCGACGATGAGCGCGCTGGAGGGGATGGGCGGCACGGCGGCGGACACCGCGATGAAGAACCCGAAGACCGGGTAGAGCCACGGGGAGCCGACCAGGCCGATGACGTAGTCCTGCATATCCTGCACTGCCCCAGCCTAGACTCCCCGTGCCAGGATCGGCACGCGAGCGGGGCCCGGGCGCGTGGACGGTCTTCTAGGATCATGGCATGACCACGAGTTCAGGCGGCGCCCGCGATTGGCGCGATCCCACGCTGTCGGCATCGGAGATCGCAGATCTCTTCGTGCGGGTGCACGGCGACGCGCTGCGGGAGACGGGTGCTGTGCTGTCTGTCCCGGGGGCGCAGGACCTCGTCGCCGCCGGGTTCATCGATCGCGCTGTCGCGGCGCTGGAACGGGTGGGGGAGGAGTCGGACGGGGTCCGCTGCCTGGCGGTCTTCAGCCCGCCCGTCGTGCGTGAGGACGACGAGGACCCGTACTTCTACTCGCAGACGGTGCGCGAGGCCGAGCAGGAGATCGCCGTGCGGCTCAGCGACGACATGTTCCCGCTGGTGATCTCGTTCTTCGACGTCTCCGGTTCCTCACCGACCCCGTCCGTCTACGCAGTGGGCGAGTCCGGCGTGAGCGACACGCTCCCGGGGAACCGTGTGGGGCCCGGCGGCGGCTCCGGCTGGCCGGAGGACTTCGGGGACGACTTCCGCGTGAACCCTGAGCCAGCGGTCGATCTGGCGTCTCGCTGGGGTGCGGACTGGCTGGGCCGAGGGGCTCGTCCGAACCCGCAGGACTACGAGGCATCAGGCTTCGAGAACGGTGACATCACGAAGTACCTGGAGACTCACGAGCCCGGGGGTGCGGATGCGATCGTCGCCGCCAGCGTGCTGGGCTTCGGCGGCATCGGCGTGTACTGGTATCTCTCCCGCCGCACACGACTCATCGAGCAGGAGGCTCAGCGCGGCGCAGAGATGGCCCCGACGCGTGTTCCCCTGAGCATCGTCGAGCGGCTTCCGGAGCTGCTGGAGGCGCCGACCCCTGCAGTGGACCCGCAGCGCGCGACGTCATCGGCAGGACTGGACTGGGCGCTCGCGCTGCGCGACGCGGGGGACGACTGCGCGATCCTCGCGGAGCGGATCCGTGCCCGGCTGCCTGACGGCTCAGTGAAGACGCGGACCGTGACGTCGCGGATGGTCGATGACGCGGTGCCCCCGGTCGAGGCCGCGGCGCTCGTCGTCCTCCGCGCAGAGGTCGAGTCGCGCGAGCGGATGTGGGAGCGGCACCTCCAGGACGGTCTGGAACCCGACCCCGCACGCCTGCCGCGCTTCTGCGCCTTCAACCCGTTCCACGGGCAGACGACGCTCACCGCCTCCGTGCAGGGGGCCTCGGCGTCGGTCGACGTGCCCGCATGCACAGCCTGCCGCGACGCTCTGGGGCGCGATGAGGCGCCCGATGCGCTCAGGGTGCTGTCCGACGGACGGGTCCGCGGGTACACCGACGTGCACGACGACTATGCGACGAGCATGTTCGGAGCCGTGCGGCCGCTGGGCCCGATCGTGACCGGACTCCCCGACTCCCAGCCGGTCGGCAGACGGGACGGGAGGGGCGATGTCGTCCGCGGCTGTCTGTCGCTGCTCGTCATGCCGGTGCTCATCCTCCTGCTCGCCGCGATCATCGGCGCGAGCGTGTCGATACTGCTGGCCGGATGGGAGCCGGAGCGCTTCTTCACCGAGGCCGAGCTGGCCCAGCGGGCAGCGGAGGCCGGCCCCACTGTGCTGGGCTATCCGATCCTCAACGCGCTGCGCGGTGCAGGGATCGGTGCCGTCGGAGCCCTGTTCTTCGCCGGGTTGGCAGCCGCCATCGTCACAGCGTTCCGTTCGAGCGGGGACGGCAGCGGCACCGGGTCGGACGCGGACGGAACGGGTTCGGCCGGGAGCAGCGGATTCGACCCGAATCGACCCAGCGAACTCAAGAACCCCGCAGTCCAGCAGAACATCCTGCGTCTGCGGGACGGCACGCAGTGAGCGCGAGCGCAGGGGTCCTCGCCGAGACGATCGCTGAGCACCTCTCAGAGTCGTCCGTCTACGTCGACCCCGCGGCCGCGTCGCGGATCCCCGATGTCACGCTCGAGCAGGTGACCGCGAAGGCGGAGGCGCTGCCGTATGACACCTACGTCCTCATCGTGGGCGATGACGTCGACCGCAGCGATCTGGGCGAGCTCGTGCACGAGCGCACCGGGCAGGACGGGCTCTACCTGGTCGCATCCCCTCGCGGAACCCTCGACGCGCACATCGCGCATGACGGATCGGAAGCACTCGACGGGGTCCGCGAGGTCATAAGTGCCCACCAGGGCCCGGGAACGGGCTACGAGGGGGTGCGACTGCTCGTCGAGACGCTCGATGAGCTGGGTGCGGAGGGCGCGGTGCCGGATGCTGACACAGATGCGGACCTCGGAGCCGGAGCCGACGCAGGCGCGGACTCGCCGGGGGAGACCGGTTCCACCGGCACCTCGATCCAGGAGGAGCCCGGCGCGGGCGGCGCTCCGCTGGGAGGGCTGAGCCCGGACGTGCTGATCCTGCTGCTCCTGATCGTCGGGATCGCGGCGGCATTCATCGGGACACGACTGCTGAACGCGGGTCTGCGGAAGCGGACGCTCGCGCGACGGCAGCGCTTCTCCCGGATCCCGGCGGATCTGCTGCTGAGCGCGGCGCGCATGCAGCGGCAGAGCATCCGCCGCACGCTCGCGGAGGACACCCTCCACCTGTCGGCCGACCTGGTCGCGTTGGACACCGATGACCTCACCGAGGAGCAGGCCGGCCTCGTGCGCCACGGCATGGACGCGTACACCTACGCCGGACGGCTGGTCGATGCGGGGGATGCGACGCGGGCGGACCTCGCAGGGGTCCTGGTCCTGCTGACGATCGTCGCGGACGACCTCGCGCAGGTGCAGGGCGCGGATCCGCAGGAGCGTGACTCGCTGTGCTCCGTCGACCCCACGCATGGTCAGGCACGTGCGAGGCGGGTGCACGAGCGGGGGGATGCGCACGGTGCCGCGGGGGCTGGGTCCGAGGCTGGAATTGTGATTGGCGCTGGGGCTGGGACTGAGTCTGGGACTGGAGCGGGCGCTGTCGGGAGCGCCGGTCGAGGGTCGCCGGTGTGTGCTCGCTGCGACGATGACTTGGCCGCCGGTCGGCGGCCCCGCTGGCTCCTCGACCGGGGGAAGCCCTATTCGGAGCGGGACACGGTCTGGGCCCGCACCCGGTTCGGCACCGGAGGCGGCGACCTCGTGGAGCTCGTGAAGGACGAGCTCGCCGCGCGCCGGTAGGAGAGCAGAGTTCGCTGCGGGCCGGTAGGATGAGGGCCCCGGCGCAGACGACGCTTTGACGTCACCACCGGAAGTCTGTAGTGTTACCGATTGCCCAAGACCGTCGGTCTCTGCGGTGCCTGTCCTCATCACGGGGAGAGCGCCAGCGGACGAAGACTCTTCAGTGAGTGACCCGCGCAGGTGAGAACTTCGACAGCGAGCATGCGTGCACGCTGGAATCCGAGCGTCTCATGCCTGCGCATGGGACGCTTTTTCTGTGGGTCGGGATGCACCGACATCAACGAAAGGAATGCCATGGCGAGGCCCGACAAGGCAGCCGCGGTCGCGGAGATCAAGCAGGAGCTTGAGTCCTCGAACGCCGCATTGCTGACCGAGTACCGCGGGCTCACCGTTGCGCAGATGAAGGATCTGCGCAGGTCGCTTGGTGAGCACGCCACCTACGCCGTGGTGAAGAACACTCTCACCGCCATCGCTGCCAAAGAAGCAGGGATCGACGCCTTCGAAGGACAGCTTGCCGGACCCACGGCAATCGCGTTCGTCAAGGGCGAGCCCTCTGAGGCCGCGAAGGCGCTGCGTGACTTCGCCAAGGCGAATCCCCAGCTCGTCATCAAGGCGGGAGTCCTCGAGGGCTCCGCGCTGACCGCTGAGGACATCACCACGCTCGCCGATCTGGAATCCCGCGAGGTGCTGCTTGCGAAGGCAGCCGGTGCCATGAAGGCAGGTCTGTACCAGGCCGCCTACCTGTTCACCGCCCCGCTGGTCAAGACCGTGCGAACAGTCGACGCTCTGCGCGAGAAGAACGGCGGTGCCGAAGAGGCACCGGCCGCAGACGCCTGAGCCAGACACCCCGAACACCCCCACTGGCCGGAGCACCACTCCCGGTCGCGAATGGAAGGAACAGCCACCATGGCTAAGCTCACACCCGCAGAGCTCATCGAGGGCTTCAAGGAGCTCTCCCTCATCGAGCTGTCGGACTTCGTCAAGCAGTTCGAGGAGACCTTCGAGGTCGAGGCAGCGGCTCCGGTCGCAGCTGCTGCAGCTCCGGCAGCCGGCGGCGCCGGCGGCGGCGAGGCTGCTGAAGAGCAGACCGAATTCGACGTCGTGCTCGAAGCCGCAGGCGAGAAGAAGGTCCCGGTCATCAAGGAGGTCCGTGGACTCACGTCGCTCGGACTGAAGGAAGCCAAGGACCTCGTCGACTCCGCTCCGAAGGCTGTCCTCGAGGGCGTCGACAAGGACGCTGCCGAGAAGGCCAAGGAGACACTCGAGGCTGCAGGCGCGACCGTCACCGTCAAGTGATGTCGCCCGTGTGAGCCACCGCGCGCGGCGGCTCACACGGAGCTTCGCATCGAACGGCCCCCGACCCACTCAGTGGGACGGGGGCCGTTCTGCATCCGTCGAGGCGGTGGGACGGTGGTGCCCTGATGCGGTCCGATGGCCCGATGCGGTCCGAGGCACGACGCGTCAGAGGATCCGTGTGACGCCGACTCCGGATGATGGGTCGACGCGTGCGGTCGGTGCCGGGGCGGCATCGCCCGCGAGGGCTCCCACGAGGCGGGTCGGCAGCGTCGAGGCGTCGTCGGCCTCGGCGGCGTGCAACAGGTCATCGCGCTGGGTCTCGACGAAGGCGCGACCGACCGGGCTGCCGTGGCCGGGCACGAACACGTCGACGTCGGGCAGCGCGAGGAGCGATTCGAGCGAGCGCGCCCACGCGAGCGGGGTCGCATCGAGGCCCACCTGCGGCGGCGCCCCCTCCTCGACGAGGTCGCCGCAGACGACGATCGGTCCGGCGCGGACCACGAGGTCCGTGTCCGTGTGCCCGGTCATGTGCAGGAACTCGACTCGGTGGGCCTCGATGCGGTGAGCCTCGACCCGGTGGGCAGTACCGCCTCCAGGCGCCGACTCCGCTCCGGATGCCTCATCGGCGCGTCGTGCGCCCAGGTCGAGGATCTCGCCGTCCGCGACGGCGCGGGTCGGGACGACCAGCGCGTCGGGGGAGGGGAGATCGAGGACGTGCTCGCTCGCCTCCGCGTGCTGCAGCCATGCGGACCCGGGGGAGTCGCGCACGAAGGCGGGCGACGCGAGGAATTCGGCGACCCCGGCCTCGGCGAATGTCGGGTTGCCGAAGAAGTGGTCCCAGTGGTCGTGGGTGTTCGCGACGATGAGGGGCAGATCGGTCAGGTCGCGGACCGCTGAGAGGATCCTCCCGGCCTGGTCGGGGCCGGAACCGGTGTCGACCAGCAGCGCGCGGTCGGAGCCGGTGATCAGCACGCAGGTGAGTCGGGCGGGATCGGAGACGAGGACGTGCACGGTGGCGGACATGCCCGCCATTCTCACAGATCCGTAGACTGGGCGTGTGATCCACAGCATCTCCATGATCCGCTCGATCGATCTCCCGGCCGACGAAGCCGCACACGTGGACTTCCACGAGCGGCTCGCAGCCGTGGGGCTGGCTGCGATGAGCGATCGTCTGGGGATCCCCGAGCTCGCGACGACCGCAGAGCGCCGGCGCAGCGAATGGACGCACGACGCGACCCGTGTCTGCGAGGCGGCGATCGCACTGGATGCGACCGGGCGTGCTGTGGGCGCGTGGGTGGTCGAGGTCCCGGTCCGGGAAAACACCGACACCGCCTACGTGCAGGTCCTCGATCCGCCGCTGGTCGCAGTCGCCGAGGCGGATGCCCTGCATGCGGCCCTGCTCGCGGACGCGCTCGCGGCAGTGCGACGGCACGGTCGGCACGTGGTGTTCACGCATGAAGTCCTGACGGAGGTCGTCGGAGATCCTCTCTCACCGCTGGTCCTGCGTCAGGACGGCGATCGGACTCTCGACGAGGGCGCGCACTTCACCGTGGTCGACCATCCGCCGGCGGGGTCGACCATTCCAGTGCGGTCGCGCAGCGGAACGGTGTCGCAGTCGGACCGCAGTGTGCGACGGATGACGGCCGCGGGCTTCGCCCCCGTGCAGATCGAGAGGTTCTCCGTCCTCGCGCTCATGTCGCCCGGAGGCGGCGGTGCCGCCCCTCCGGGCTCGCGAGTGGTCAGCTGGGTGGACGGTGCGCCGAAGGAGTGGGCCGCGCAGCTTGCGGACCTCTACTCCGTCTTCGAGGCGACCGTTCCCACCGGGGGCGCGTCCTTCGAGCCGGAGACGTGGGACGTGGCCAGGCTCCGGGAAGCGGAGGCGACCGCCCGTGCCTCCGACGTCGTGCGGGTCGTCAGTGCGATCGCAGAGGGGCGACGACTCCTCGCCTTCACCCTGTTCGAGCAGACCCCCGGCAGTCCGGTCGTCTTCCAGGAGCACACGGTCGTGCGCCCGGAGGCCAGGGGGCGGGGGCTCGCAGTCGCGGTGAAGAGGGCCAACGCGGCGCACCTGCGCGCCGTCTCTCCCGATGCTGAGACCGTCTGCACGTGGAACGCCGTGGAGAATACCGCGATGATCGCGGTGAACACGGCGGCCGGATTCCGTCCGCGGGCCTTCTCCGTCCTGTGGGAGCTGCGTCTCGAGGCGTGAGGGTTCGAGGCGTGAGGGGACGAGGCGTGAGCGGACGGTCCGCGGATCTGGGAAACCAGTGAGCGTACCACAGGCCGTTTGCGTACAGCGCGACACGCGCGTAGACTGATTCTTTGCATTGCTCTGCCTTCGAGGTGCCTTCATATAGCGGTGGGCCCGATCGAGCTCGTATCTGCGTCTCCCTGCATCCCCATGGGTGCATCGCGACGTCCCGTACGAGCGGGCAGGCCTAGCCGGAGACATCAGGTTTCACCCGGAAGGATCCCATTGGCTGCTGCCGACGAACACACCAGGCCCGCTACCCACCCGCAGCGCATCTCCTTCGCGAAGATTCGCGAACCCCTCGAAGTGCCGGACCTCCTCAGCCTCCAGACCGACAGCTTCGACTGGCTGATCGGCAACGAGCGCTGGCAGGACCGCGTCATCGAGGCGACGGAGATCGGTGACGACTCCGTCGCCACCACCTCCGGCCTCGAAGACATCTTCGAGGAGATCTCCCCGATCGAGGACTTCGCCGGCGCGATGTCGCTCTCGTTCCGGGAGCACCGCTTCGAGCCATCAAAGTACTCCGTCGACGAGTGCAAGGAGCGGGACATGACGTACTCCGCTCCTCTGTTCGTCACCTCGGAGTTCATGAACAACAACACCGGCGAGATCAAGTCGCAGACGGTGTTCATGGGCGATTTCCCCCTCATGACGCCGCAGGGCACGTTCGTGATCAACGGCACGGAGCGCGTCGTCGTCTCCCAGCTGGTCCGTTCGCCCGGCGTGTACTTCGAGACGTCGCCCGACCGCACGTCCGACAAGGACATCTTCACCGCCAAGATCATCCCGTCGCGCGGTGCGTGGCTGGAGTTCGAGGTCGACAAGCGCGATCAGGTGGGTGTCCGCCTCGACCGCAAGCGCAAGCAGTCCGTGACTGTGCTGCTGAAGGCGCTGGGCTGGAGCGAGTCGAAGATCCTCGAGGAGTTCGGCCAGTACGAGTCGATGCGCGAGACCCTGGCGAAGGACACCGTCCAGACCCAGGACGAGGCGCTGCTCGACATCTACCGCAAGCTCCGTCCCGCGGAGCCCGCGACGACGGAAGCGGCGCGCACGCTGCTCAACAACCTCTACTTCAACCCCAAGCGGTACAACCTCGACAAGGTCGGTCGCTACAAGATCAACCGCAAGCTCGGGACCGACGCGCCGCTGACCGACTCCGTCCTCAGCACCGACGACGTCGTCGCGACGATCCGCTACATCGTCGCGCTGCACGCGGGCGACGAGCACATGTCGGGCATGCGCGACGGGCAGCCGGTGCAGCTCCGTGTCGCCGATGACGACATCGACCACTTCGGCAACCGCCGCATCCGTGCGGTCGGCGAGCTGATCGAGAACCAGGTCCGCACGGGCCTGTCCCGCATGGAGCGCGTCGTCCGCGAGCGCATGACCACGCAGGACGTCGAAGCGATCACCCCGCAGTCGCTCATCAACATCCGCCCGGTCGTCGCTGCGATCAAGGAGTTCTTCGGCACCAGCCAGCTCTCGCAGTTCATGGACCAGAACAACCCCCTCGCGGGCCTCACGCACAAGCGTCGCCTGTCCGCGCTGGGACCCGGCGGACTGTCACGCGACCGCGCGGGCATGGACGTCCGTGACGTCCACCCGTCGCACTACGGCCGCATGTGCCCGATCGAGACTCCGGAGGGCCCGAACATCGGCCTGATCGGTTCGCTCGCGTCGTACGCACGCATCAACCCGTTCGGCTTCATCGAGACCCCGTACCGCAAGGTCGTGGACGGCAACGTCTCCGACGAGACGGTGTACCTCACCGCCGATGACGAGCTCGAGTTCACGATCGCGCAGGCCAACGCCCCGCTCGATGACAGCTCGAAGTTCGTCGAGGACCTCGTCCTGGCCCGTCCGAAGGGCGGGTCCGGCGAAGCAGAGCTCATCCCGGTCGCAGAGATCGACTTCATGGACGTGTCCGCACGCCAGATGGTCTCCGTCGCGACCGCGCTGATCCCGTTCCTCGAGCACGACGATGCGAACCGCGCCCTCATGGGTGCGAACATGCAGCGCCAGGCCGTCCCGCTGGTCCGCTCCGAAGCGCCCTACGTGGGCACCGGCATGGAGTACCGTGCAGCCGTCGATGCGGGTGACGTCATCACCGCTGAGAACCCCGGCGTCGTGACCGAGGTGTCGGCCGAGTACGTCACCGTCATGAACGACGACGGCACGCAGCAGATCTACAGGGCGGAGAAGTTCCGCCGGTCGAACCACGGCACGTCCTACAACCAGCGCATCCTGGTCGACGAGGGCGATCGCGTCGAGGTCGGCAGTGTGCTGGGTGACGGCCCGTCGACGGAGAACGGCGAGATGGCGCTGGGCAAGAACCTGCTCGTCGCCTTCATGTCCTGGGAGGGCTACAACTTCGAGGACGCGATCATCCTGTCGCAGCGCATGGTGCAGGACGACGTGCTGTCCTCGATCCACATCGAGGAGCACGAAGTCGATGCCCGCGACACCAAGCTGGGCGCTGAGGAGATCACCCGCGATATCCCGAACATCGCCCCGGACGCACTCGCGGACCTGGACGAGCGCGGCATCATCCGCATCGGTGCTGAAGTCACCGATGGAGACATCCTCGTCGGCAAGGTCACGCCCAAGGGCGAGACCGAACTGACACCGGAGGAGCGCCTGCTCCGCGCGATCTTCGGTGAGAAGTCGCGCGAAGTCCGCGACACCTCGCTCAAGGTCCCGCACGGCGAGTCCGGCACCGTCATCGCCGTCAAGGTCTTCGACCGCGACGAGGATGACGAGCTGGCCCCCGGCGTCAACCAGCTGGTCCGCGTCTACGTGGCCATGCGCCGCAAGATCACGATCGGCGACAAGATGGCCGGCCGCCACGGCAACAAGGGCGTCATCTCCCGGATCCTGCCCGTCGAGGACATGCCGTTCCTGGAGGACGGCACCCCCGTGGACATCATCCTCAACCCGCACGGTGTGCCGCGCCGCATGAACATCGGCCAGGTCATGGAGATCCACATGGGCTGGATCTCCAAGCAGGGCTGGAAGCTCGAAGGCACGCCTGAGTGGGCAGAGAAGATGCACGGCTTCGTGGACGACGTGGAGCCGGGCACGAATGTCGCGACCCCCGTGTTCGACGGTGCCCACTGGGAGGAGCTGCGGGGACTGCTCGAGTCCACCAAGCCCAACCAGGACGGCGAGCGACTCGTCGACGCATCCGGCAAGGCGCGCCTCTTCGACGGCCGCTCCGGCGAGCCCTTCCCGTACCCCGTGTCGGTGGGCTACATGTACATGCTCAAGCTGCACCACCTGGTGGACGACAAGATCCACGCACGGTCGACCGGCCCGTACTCGATGATCACCCAGCAGCCGCTGGGCGGTAAGGCGCAGTTCGGCGGTCAGCGCTTCGGTGAGATGGAGGTGTGGGCGCTCGAAGCGTACGGCGCGGCCTACACGCTCCAGGAGCTCCTCACGATCAAGTCGGATGACATCCCCGGTCGCGTCAAGGTGTACGAGGCGATCGTCAAGGGTGAGAACCTGCCGGACCCGGGCATCCCGGAGTCCTTCAAGGTCCTCATCAAGGAGATGCAGTCACTCTGCCTGGACATCGAGGTGCTCTCGTCCGACGGCATGGAGGTGGAGATGCGCGACTCCGACGAGGAGGTCTTCCGCGCCGCGGAGGAACTCGGCATCAACCTGTCTCGCCCTGAGGCGAACACCGTCGAAGAAGTCTGACCCCACCGAACGAACTGGGGACGGCCCGATCGGTCGTCCCGCCAACAGAGAAGGATTCACGTGCCTGACGTCAATTTCTTTGATGAACTGCGCATCGGCCTCGCCACGGCCGACGACATCCGCCGATGGTCGCACGGTGAGGTCAAGAAGCCAGAGACCATCAACTACCGCACCCTGAAGCCTGAGAAGGACGGACTCTTCTGCGAGCGGATCTTCGGTCCCACCCGGGACTGGGAGTGCGCATGCGGGAAGTACAAGCGCGTCCGCTTCAAGGGCATCATCTGCGAGCGCTGCGGCGTCGAGGTGACGCGAGCGAAGGTCCGCCGTGAGCGGATGGGCCACATCGAGCTCGCAGCACCCGTCACCCACATCTGGTACTTCAAGGGTGTCCCGTCCCGCCTGGGCTACCTGCTCGATCTGGCCCCGAAGGATCTCGAGAAGATCATCTACTTCGCGGCCTACATGATCACCTCCGTGGACGAGGAGTCGCGCCACCGCGATCTGCCGACTCTGCAGAACCAGATCGACATCGAGAAGAAGCGCGTCGAGAACCGTCGCGATTCGGACGTCGACCGCCGTGCCAAGAAGATGGAAGAGGACCTCAAGGCCCTCGAGGCGGACGGCGCGACCGCTGCCGCGAAGCGGAAGATCGAGACGCAGGCGGAGAAGGAGATGTCCAATCTCCGGAAGTCCGCCGATCGTGAGATCGACCGGATCGAGAAGGTCTGGGACCGGTTCAAGAGCCTCAAGGTCTCCGACCTCGAGGGCGACGAATCGCTGTACCGCGACATGGTCGCACGGTTCGGCCTCTACTTCTCGGGTTCCATGGGTGCCGCTGCCATCCAGCAGCGCCTCAAGGACTTCGACCTCGAAGCCGAAGCAGACATGCTGCGCGAGCTGATCAAGACGGGCAAGGGACAGCGGAAGACCCGTGCGCTCAAGCGCCTCAAGGTGGTCAACGCGTTCCTCACGACGGACAACTCGCCCGTCGGCATGGTCCTGGACGCCGTCCCGGTCATCCCGCCGGACCTGCGTCCGATGGTGCAGCTGGACGGCGGCCGCTTCGCGACCTCCGACCTCAATGACCTGTACCGTCGCGTGATCAACCGCAACAACCGTCTGAAGCGCCTGCTCGACCTCGGTGCACCCGAGATCATCGTGAACAACGAGAAGCGGATGCTGCAGGAGTCCGTCGACTCCCTGTTCGACAACGGCCGGCGCGGTCGTCCGGTCACCGGACCGGGCAACCGTCCGTTGAAGTCGCTGTCGGACATGCTGAAGGGCAAGCAGGGCCGGTTCCGCCAGAACCTGCTGGGCAAGCGCGTCGACTACTCCGGCCGTTCGGTCATCGTCGTGGGCCCGACCCTGCAGCTGCACCAGTGCGGTCTGCCGAAGACCATGGCGCTCGAGCTGTTCAAGCCGTTCGTCATGAAGCGCCTGGTCGACCTCAACCACGCTCAGAACATCAAGTCCGCTAAGCGGATGGTCGAGCGTCAGCACGGCCAGGTCTGGGATGTGCTGGAAGAGGTCATCACGGAGCACCCGGTGCTGCTGAACCGCGCACCCACGCTGCACCGTCTGGGCATCCAGGCGTTCGAACCGCAGCTGGTCGAGGGCAAGGCCATCCAGATCCACCCGCTCGTCTGCTCCGCGTTCAACGCGGACTTCGACGGTGACCAGATGGCCGTGCACCTGCCGCTCTCCACGGAGGCCCAGGCAGAGGCACGCGTCCTGATGCTGTCCGCGAACAACATCCTGAAGCCGTCCGACGGCAAGCCCGTGACCATGCCCTCGCAGGACATGATCATCGGCATCTACCACCTCACCAGCGAGCGCTCCGGCGCGGCGGGTGAGGGCCGCGAGTTCAAGGACATCGCGGAGGCCATCATGGCCTTCGACCTGGGTGAGCTCGACCTGGGTGCTCCGATCCGGGTCCGGGTCGACACCCTGGTGCCCGGCAAGGACATCCCGGCGCCTGAAGGATGGGAGCCCGGACAGCAGGTCGTCCTCTCGACCACGCTGGGCCGCGCACTGTTCAATGACGTGCTGCCGGATTCCTACGAGTACGTGAACCGCACGGTGGACAAGAAGCTGCTGTCGGCGATCGTCAACCGTCTGGCCGACGAGTACCCGAAGGTCGAGGTCGCGCAGACGCTCGACAACTTCAAGTCGGACGGCTTCTACTGGGCCACCCGTTCCGGAATCACCGTGGCGATGTCCGACATCGTCGCGCCGGAGGCCAAGAAGGAGCTGCTGGACGGTGCTGAGGAGCTCGTCGATCGCGTCGAGGAGCAGTACAGCATCGGTGCGCTCACCTACGAGGAGCGCCGCGGCGAGCTCGTGAAGATCTGGACCGAGGCGACGGACAAGGTGTCCGCCTCCATGGAGCAGAACTTCCCGGAGGAGAACCCCGTGCTGCGGCTCGTGAACTCCGGAGCGTCGGGCAACTGGATGCAGGTCCGCCAGCTGGCGGGCATGCGCGGACTGGTGACGAACCCCAAGGGTGAGATCATCCCGCGCCCCATCAAGTCGAACTACCGCGAGGGCCTGTCCGTCCTCGAGTACTTCATCGCGTCGCACGGTGCACGCAAGGGCCTTGCGGACACCGCGCTGAGGACGGCCGACTCCGGTTACCTGACCCGTCGACTCGTCGACGTGTCGCAGGACGTCATCGTCCGGGCGGCGGACACCGATTCGGCGAAGGGCATCACACTGCCCATCGCCCAGCGGGGCCTCGACGGAGCGCTCGAGCCGCACGAGTACGCGGAGACGAGCGTCTACGGGCGCCTCACGGTGTCGGACGTGAAGAACTCCGACGGCGAGGTCATCGTTCCGGCGAAGACCGACGTGAACGGGGACGTCATCGACCTCCTCGTGGCGAACGGCGTGGAGGATCTCAAGGTCCACTCCGTCCTCACGGCCGATTCCGACGTCCAGATCTCCGCGATGCACTACGGACGCTCGATGGCGACCGGTCAGCTCGTGGACATCGGCGAGGCGATCGGCACCGTTGCGGCGCAGTCGATCGGTGAGCCCGGCACGCAGCTGACGATGCGTACGTTCCACACCGGTGGCGTCGCCGCCGGCGGTGGCGACATCACGCAGGGCCTGCCCCGTGTGACCGAGCTCTTCGAAGCGCGGACGCCCAAGGGCTTCGCGCCGATCGCGGAGGCCGCCGGTCGTGTGAAGGTCGACGATTCGCGCAAGACGCGCTTCGTCATCGTCACCCCGGACGACGGAGGCGAGGAGATCGAGCACGCTGTCGGTCGCCGCAGCCGCCTGCTGGTGGAGGACGGTCAGCGCGTCGACGCGGGCGCACAGCTCGTCGAGGGCGCGATCGATCCCAAGCAGGTCCTGCGCATCCGCGGTCGTCGCGAGGCGGAGAGGTTCCTCGTCGACGAGGTGCAGAAGGTGTACCGCTCCCAGGGCGTGGGCATCCACGACAAGCACATCGAGGTCATCGTCCGGCAGATGCTCCGTCGCGTGACGGTCATCGAGTCCGGTGACACGAAGCTGCTGCCCGGTGAGCTGGTGGACCGTGGTCGCTACCAGGAGGCGAACAAGGCCGTCGTGGCAGAGGGCGGTCAGCCGGCCTCTGCGCGCGACGAGCTGATGGGCATCACGAAGGCGTCGCTCGCGACCGAATCGTGGCTGTCCGCAGCCTCCTTCCAGGAGACGACGCGCGTCCTGACCGAGGCGGCACTGGAAGGTCGCTCCGACCCGCTGCTGGGTCTCAAGGAGAACGTCATCCTCGGTAAGCTCATCCCGGCCGGCACGGGTATGCACAAGTACCGGGACATGATCGTCGAGCCGACGGAAGAGGCGAAGCAGGAGCTGTTCACCAACTCCTACAGCGACTTCTACCCGCCGCTCGGCAGCGACTCCGGTGCAGCGATCCCGCTCGAGGACTACGACTTCGGCTCCTTCGCCTGAGTCGTTCCTCCGCGATTGAGAGGGCCCGCACACGCTACGGCGTGTGCGGGCCCTCCGCCATTCAGCTCTGACGGACCGCGTGTTGATGAAGGTCAGTTGGATGTTCGTGAAGCTGACCTTCACCGCGGTCCGGAGACCGGATGCCTATCCCAGGAGGATCTGCATCTCATCCCACCGGCTCCGGGGGACCCTCTTGAGCCTGTCGACCGCGTCGGCCATGTGGACGCGGACGATCTCCGTCGAATCGAGCGACGCCATCTGACCCCACGCCCGCTCGACGGCCATGTCTGCGGCGGCCATGCCCAGCCGGGTGGAGAGGACGCGGTCGTACGCGGTGGGGGAGCCGCCCCGCTGCAGGTGCCCCAGGACCGTCGAGCGGGTCTCGATGCCCGTCGCCTCCTCGATGAGAGGGGCGAGCTCTTCGGCGATCCCGCCCAGTCGCGGCCGTCCGTCGCGCGCGTCTCCCTTGGCGGCGACGGCCTCTCCCCGGTCCTCCGGGACGAAGCCCTCGGCCACGACGACGATCGGGGCGCGACCGCGGTCCTGCGCGGAGCGCACCCACCGGTAGATCCGGTCGTACGGCACGGGGAACTCCGGGATGAGGACTGCGTGAGCACCGGCGGCCATGCCGGCGTGCAGTGCGATCCACCCGACATGGCGTCCCATCACCTCGACGACCATGCAGCGGTGGTGGGATTCGGCAGTGGTGCGCAGGCGGTCGATGGATTCGGTCGCGATCGCCGATGCCGTATCGAACCCGAAAGTGTAATCGGTGCCGTCGAGGTCGTTGTCGATCGTCTTCGGCACACCGACCACGGGCAGTCCCTCGTCGTCCGCCAGGCGTGCGGCGCCTGCGAGCGTGCCCTCACCGCCGATCGCGATGACCGCGTCGATTCCGCGAGCGGCCAGCACCTCGCGCATCCGGTCCGGTCCGCCGCCGGAGTACGGGTGCGTCCGCGACGTGCCGAGGATCGTGCCGCCGCGACCGGACAGGCCGCGGACGTCATAGGTGGTGAGCGGTGAGATGTCGTCCTCGAGCAGTCCCCGCCAGCCGTCGCGGATGCCTGCGAACTCGACCCGGTGGGCGCGGGCGCCCTTCCGCACTGCTCCGCGGATGACAGCGTTGAGTCCCGGTCCGTCTCCGCCTGATGTCATGATCCCGATGCGCATGCCGTCAGGGTATCGGCCGGACGCCGACCGCGGACCGGGGCGCTCAGCCCTCGAGGCTCCGGCGCGGCGTCCAGTTGGGGTCGAGCTTCACGTCGTGGCCCGCCATGAGGCTGAAGCCGGTGAGGATGACCGTGCCGTTCGACCCGTCGCCCCGTGCGTTCTTCGCGATCGTGTTGCCAGCCATCAGGTTGGCTGTCCGGTCGATCACCTTGACTCCGGCGGGGACGTAGACGTCATTGCCCGCCCACATGGCGTAGCACTCGAGGGTCACTTCGACCCCCGGCCCCATCACGTCGCCCAGGTAGATCTCGTCGCCGCCCATGAGTGCATAGCTGCGGACGAGGTCCGTCCCCGGCTCCACGACGTGCTCCCTGCCGCTCAGGACGGCGACGGTCGTCTCCGGCGGGCCGCTCCCAGCGGTGACGGGCACGATGTCGCCGCCCGAGGTGTGCGCGAGGGTGCCGGGGGAGGGGCGCGGGTGCTCCGCGCGGCCGGTGTGCGATGAGAAGCGGGCGGCGAGCTCACGGCCTTCGGGCAGGTCGTCGATCAGGTCGGGGAGCTCGTCGACGTAGCGGGCGCGGAGCGTATCGCGCTGTCGCTCGTCGACCTCGGAGGGGTCGAGGCGGCCGGCGCCGTGCGCACGCGCGAGCACGTCGAGGACTGCGTCGCGCTCCTCGTCGCCGGCGCGCAGGCGAGGCGTCCGCGGCGCGGGGTCGTCGCCGTCGTGCCGATCGGGCTCGGAGGAGTGCGGAGGCGTCATGCGTCCTAGAGTACCGAGTGGGCTCCACCGCCCACTCGCGCATGTGATCCTGCTTCCTTCTCCGCCTCGACTTTGACCGCTGGCGATCGTCCGCGATAATCTGGTACGTGGCTGTCTTGAGGACAGTCACGCCCGCGCGCTGTGCGAGCCTGCCACGACCCACCTGCAGGGACGTGGACACCAGGACGCGCCGCTCACGGCAGTGCAGTCCGCTGAGAAGCGGGATCGCACTGGTCCGCCGGTCCGACACACCCGACTGCGGGTGCACAGGACCCGTGCGGATACTGGGATCAGGCAGGCAGCTTCACCTGGTCGCCAGTCGGACACGCTCGGGTTGACGCAGGCCTTCATCCGTGGAGGACCCGGGATTAGGAACATCGAGAAGCATCGGAGAACAACTCAGTGCCCACTATTCAGCAGCTCGTCCGCAAGGGGCGACAGGACAAGGCCGTGAAGAACGCCACGCCTGGCCTCAAAGGCGGTCCGCAGCGGCGCGGCGTGTGCACCCGCGTGTACACGACCACTCCCAAGAAGCCGAACTCCGCACTCCGCAAGGTTGCGCGTGTGAAGCTCTCGAGCCAGATCGAGATCTCCGCGTACATCCCCGGTGAGGGCCACAACCTGCAGGAGCACTCGATCGTGCTCGTCCGCGGTGGCCGTGTGAAGGACCTCCCGGGTGTTCGCTACAAGATCGTCCGCGGCGCTCTCGACACACAGGGAGTCAAGGGTCGCCAGCAGGCCCGCAGCCGCTACGGAGCCAAGAGGGAGAAGAAGTAATGCCGCGCAAGGGCCCCGCACCCAAGCGACCGGTCGTCATCGATCCGGTCTTCAGCTCACCCGTCGTCACCCAGCTCATCAACAAGGTGCTGCTCGACGGAAAGCGCTCCACTGCTGAGCGCATCGTCTACGGAGCCCTCGAGGGCACCCGTGACAAGCTCAACGGACAGGATCCGGTGACGACGCTCAAGAAGGCGCTCGACAACATCCGTCCCTCACTCGAAGTCCGTTCCCGCCGCGTCGGCGGTGCGACCTACCAGGTCCCCGTCGAGGTCCGCGCGAGCCGCTCGACGACGCTGGCGCTGCGCTGGCTCGTCGGCTACTCCCGCCAGCGCCGCGAGAAGAGCATGACCGACCGCCTCCAGAACGAGATCATGGACGCGGCCAACGGTCTGGGCGCCGCTGTGAAGCGCCGCGAGGACACGCACAAGATGGCGGAGTCCAACAAGGCGTTCGCCCACTACCGCTGGTAACAGAGGCGACGATCCCCAGTCCGGGCCCACCGGCTCGGACTGGGGGAGTCATCGACACGAGAGAGAGAAACCGTGGCACTTGACGTGCTCAGCGACCTCAGCAAGGTCCGCAACATCGGCATCATGGCCCACATCGATGCCGGCAAGACGACGACGACGGAACGCATCCTCTTCTACACCGGCGTGAACTACAAGATCGGCGAGACGCACGACGGCGCCTCGACGATGGACTGGATGGAGCAGGAGCAGGAGCGCGGCATCACCATCACGTCCGCTGCGACGACCTGCTACTGGGAAGACAACCAGTTCAACATCATCGACACCCCCGGCCACGTCGACTTCACGGTCGAGGTGGAGCGCTCGCTCCGCGTGCTCGATGGTGCCGTCGCCGTGTTCGACGGCAAGGAGGGCGTCGAGCCCCAGTCGGAGACCGTGTGGCGCCAGGCTGACAAGTACAACGTGCCGCGTGTCTGCTTCGTCAACAAGATGGACAAGCTCGGCGCGGACTTCTACTACACCATCAGCACCATCAAGGATCGCCTGGGAGCCAAGCCGCTCGTCATCCAGCTCCCGATCGGCGCTGAGTCCGACTTCCGCGGTGTCGTCGATCTCCTCGAGATGAAGGCCTACGAGTGGCCGGACGAGTCGAAGAAGGGCCAGGACATGACGGAGGTCGCCATTCCGGACGACCTCCAGGAGCGTGCTGAGGAGTACCGCGCGCAGCTCGTCGAGGATGCCGCTGAGGCGAACGACGACCTCATGGAGAAGTACCTCGAAGAGGGCGAGCTGACGATCGAGGAGATGAAGGCCGGCATCCGCCAGCTGACCATCGCTTCGCAGGCGTACCCCGTCATGTGCGGTTCGGCGTTCAAGAACAAGGGCATCCAGCTGGTGCTCAACGCAGTGACCGACTACCTGCCGTCCCCGCTCGACGTGCCCGCCATCGAGGGCCACCCGGTCGACAACGAGGACGAGGTCATCACGCGCGAGCCGGAGAAGAGCGGACCGTTCGCGGCGCTGGCCTTCAAGGTCGCCACTCACCCCTTCTTCGGATCGCTCACCTACGTGCGCGTGTATTCCGGCACGGTGAAGACCGGTGACCAGGTCGTCAACACGACCAACGGGAAGAAGGAGCGCGTCGGCAAGCTCTTCCAGATGCACTCCAACAAGGAGAACCCGGTGGAGCAGGCCTTCGCGGGCCACATCTACGCGTTCATCGGCCTCAAGGAGACGACGACCGGCGACACGCTCTGCGAGCCGGCCAACCCGATCGTGCTCGAGTCGATGTCCTTCCCGGATCCCGTCATCTTCGTCTCCATCGAGCCGAAGACGAAGGGCGATCAGGAGAAGCTCGGCACGGCGATCCAGAAGCTGGTGAAGGAGGATCCCACCTTCACGGTCAACCTCAACGAGGAGACCGGCCAGACGGAGATCGGCGGCATGGGCGAGCTGCACCTCGACGTGTTCGTGGACCGCATGAAGCGCGAGTTCAAGGTCGAGGCGAACATCGGCAAGCCCCAGGTCGCCTACCGCGAGACGATCCGTCGCGCCGTGCCGAAGATCGACTACACGCACAAGAAGCAGACCGGCGGTTCGGGACAGTTCGCCAAGGTCCAGGTCTCCATCGAGCCGATGGAGGTCGAGGGCGACAATGTCTTCGAGTTCGTGGATGCGATCACCGGTGGCCGCGTGCCCCGCGAGTACATCCCCAGCGTGGGCCAGGGCATCGAGTCCGCGATGCAGCTCGGCGTGCTGGCGGGCTACCCGCTCGTCGGCATCAAGGCGACGCTGCTCGACGGTGCGTACCACGACGTCGACTCCTCGGAGATGGCGTTCAAGATCGCCGGTTCGATGGTGCTCAAGGAAGCCGTTCCGCGTGCCGATCCCGTGCTGCTCGAGCCGGTCATGGATGTCGAGGTCCGTACTCCCGAGGAGTACATGGGCGACGTCATCGGTGACCTGAACTCGCGTCGTGGTCAGATCCAGTCGATGGAGGACGCCACCGGCGTCAAGGTCGTCAAGGCTCTGGTCCCGCTGTCGGAGATGTTCGGATACATCGGCGACCTGCGTTCGAAGACGCAGGGTCGTGCTGTGTACACGATGCTCTTCCACAGCTACGGAGAGGTTCCGAAGAACGTCGCCGACGAGATCATCCAGAAGGTCCGCGGCGGGGAGTGATCCTCACCCACCCGTGACATTGTGCGGGAGCCGATCGGCTGTCAGCATAGTCTCACTCATCTACCCACAATCCGGTTCTAGGATATGAACCGCATATCCTGCACCAAACACCAGGAGGAACCCAGTGGCAAAGGCCTCATTCGAAAGGACCAAGCCCCACGTCAACATCGGGACGATCGGGCACGTCGACCACGGTAAGACGACTCTTACCGCAGCGATCACAAAGGTCCTTGCAGACAAGTACCCGGACCTCAACGAGTCGCGGGCATTCGACCAGGTCGACAACGCGCCGGAAGAGAAGCAGCGCGGCATCACGATCAACGTGTCGCACGTCGAGTACCAGACGGAGACGCGCCACTACGCGCACGTCGACGCTCCGGGCCACGCTGACTACGTGAAGAACATGATCACGGGTGCAGCGCAGATGGACGGCGCGATCCTCGTGGTCGCAGCGACCGACGGCCCGATGCCGCAGACGCGTGAGCACGTGCTGCTCGCACGCCAGGTCGGCGTTCCGTACATCGTCGCCGCGCTGAACAAGTCGGACATGGTCGACGACGAGGAGCTCATCGAGCTCGTCGAGTTCGAGGTCCGCGACCTCCTCTCCTCGCAGGACTTCGACGGAGACAACGCACCGGTCGTGCCGGTGTCCGCTCTCAAGGCGCTCGAGGGCGACGAGAAGTGGGTCAAGTCCGTCGAAGACCTCATGGATGCCGTGGACGCGAACGTCCCGGAGCCGGAGCGCGACGTCGACAAGCCCTTCCTCATGCCTGTCGAGGATGTCTTCACGATCACCGGTCGCGGCACGGTCGTCACCGGTCGTGTGGAGCGCGGCGTGCTCCTCCCCAACGAGGAGATCGAGATCGTCGGCATCAAGGAGCACTCCTCCAAGACGACGGTCACCGCGATCGAGATGTTCCGCAAGACCCTGCCGGACGCCCGTGCGGGCGAGAACGTGGGACTCCTGCTCCGCGGCACGAAGCGCGAGGACGTCGAGCGCGGCCAGGTCATCGTGAAGCCGAACTCGATCACGCCTCACACGAACTTCGAGGCGCAGGTCTACATCCTCTCGAAGGATGAGGGCGGGCGTCACAACCCGTTCTACTCGAACTACCGTCCGCAGTTCTACTTCCGTACGACGGACGTCACCGGCGTCATCACGCTGCCCGAGGGCACCGAGATGGTCATGCCCGGCGACAACACCGACATGTCGGTCGAGCTGATCCAGCCGATCGCTATGGAGGAGGGCCTCCGCTTCGCCATCCGTGAGGGTGGACGCACGGTGGGCGCCGGTCGTGTCGTGTCTATCACCAAGTGATCTGAACGACTCTCCCGCAGGTCTGTGACCTGCGGCGGAATCCGCGAAGGGCCTCGGGGGCAACCCCGGGGCCCTTCGTCATGCACGCCGGCCGGTACCCCGGGACCGGTGTGGATTTGCGAGGACACGCCCGGCGTGCCAAGATAGTGTGGTTGTGATCCGGGACCACTGACCCCTGCACTGCGACGATGAGTCGCGAACGGTCCTGGAGAATCCGGCTGTTGAATCTGCACTCGTGCGGGTTCGGGCCGGGCAGCCATTGAACGAGTGTCGACACTCTGCCGCGAGGCAGAAGCGACACGCCCGACCTCGGGGGTCGGTCACGTCAAGCCGGCGCAGACGCTCATCCGCAAGGAGGGCGTTGATGGCCGGGAAGTTCGAAAGGAAGAGACTTTCGCCATGGCGGGACAGAAGATCCGCATCCGGCTCAAGTCGTACGACCACGCTGTGATCGACAGTGCCGCACGCAAGATCGTGGACACAGTCACTCGCGCAGGCGCAACGGTCGTCGGCCCGGTGCCGCTGCCTACGGAGAAGAACGTGTACTGCGTCATCCGTTCGCCGCACAAGTACAAGGACAGCCGCGAGCACTTCGAGATGCGCACGCACAAGCGCCTCATCGACATCGTGGACCCGACGCCTAAGGCGGTCGATTCGCTCATGCGCCTCGACCTCGCCGATGACGTCAACATCGAGATCAAGCTCTGAGGGGGAGGACATGGCCAACACACGTTCCAAAGCTCTCCCCACCACCCGCAGCGTCAAGGGCATCCTGGGCACCAAGCTCGGCATGACCCAGGTGTGGGACGAGGACAACAACTTCGTGCCGGTGACCGTCGTGCAGGCGTCGCCGAACGTCGTGACCCAGATCCGCAGCGAAGAGGTCGACGGCTACTCCGCCGTGCAGATCGGCTTCGGAGACATGGACCCGCGCAAGGTCAACAAGCCTGACGCTGGCCACTTCGAGAAGGCCGGCGTCGCACCGCGTCGTCACCTCGTCGAGCTGCGCACGGCCGACTCCGCCGACTACGAGCTCGGTCAGGAGATCACGGCTGAGGTGTTCGAGTCCGGCGCGAAGATCGACGTCACCGCGACCACCAAGGGCAAGGGCACCGCAGGCGTCATGAAGCGCCACGGGTTCGCCGGTGTGGGCGCGTCGCACGGTCAGCACCGCAACCACCGCAAGGCCGGTTCGATCGGCGGCGCGGCGACCCCCGGGCGCGTGTTCAAGGGCATGCGCATGGCCGGTCGCATGGGCGCCGTCCGTCACACGACTCAGAACCTCACCGTCCACTCGGTCGACGCGGACGCCGGACTGCTGCTCATCAAGGGTGCCGTCCCCGGCCCCAAGGGCGGAGTCGTTCTCGTTCGTACCTCTGCGAAGGAGGCATAAGAGATGACTGACACGAAGACCATCGATGTCATCGATGCGGACGGCGCGAAGGCCGGCACCGCTGAGCTCCCCAGCGCTGTGTTCGCCGTTCCGACGAACGTTCCGCTGATCCACCAGGTCGTGATCGCTCAGCTCGCCGCTGCGCGTCAGGGCACGCACAAGGCGAAGACCCGCGCCGAGGTCCGTGGCGGCGGCCGCAAGCCGTACCGCCAGAAGGGCACCGGCAACGCGCGTCAGGGCTCGATCCGCGCTCCGCAGTACGCGGGCGGCGGTATCGTGCACGGTCCGGTTCCGCGTGACTACTCGCAGCGGACGCCCAAGAAGATGAAGGCGGCCGCACTGCGCGGTGCGCTCTCCGACCGGGCGCGCCTCGATCGCGTGCACGTCGTCACCTCACTGGTGACCGGCGATGTGCCGTCGACCAAGATCGCGCGGGCAGCGCTCGCGAAGATCTCCGACCGCAGGAACAAGCTCGTCGTCATCGAGCGCGGCGACGATCTCACCCACCTGAGCGTGCGCAACCTGACACGTGTCCACGTGCTTCCCGTCGATCAGCTCAACACGTACGACGTGCTGATGTCCGACGATGTCGTGTTCACCCAGGCCGCACTCGACGCCTTCCTCGCACGCACGGCCGGCACGGCCGCAGCGGCGAGCACAGAGGAGGACGCACAGTGAGCTCCGTGACCATCAAGGACCCGCGCGACATCATCATCGCGCCCGTCGTTTCCGAGAAGACCTACGCGCTCATGGACGAGGGGAAGTACACCTTCCTCGTCGACCCGCGGTCGAACAAGTCGGAGATCAAGTACGCCATCGAGGCGATCTTCGGCGTCAAGGTCGACCGGGTCAACACCCTCAACCGCCAGGGCAAGGTCCGCCGGACGCGTACCGGCACGGGCAAGCGCAACGACACGAAGCGTGCGATCGTCAGCCTCAAGCAGGGCGACATCGACATCTTCGGCGGCGCGCTCTGAGCGCCGGCTGACAGGTAAGGATTAGAAGACAATGGGAATCCGTAAGCACAAGCCGACGACCCCGGGCCGCCGTGGCAGCTCCGTCGCCGACTTCGTCGAAGTGACCCGGTCGACACCGGAGAAGTCGCTTCTTCGTCCCCTCCCGAAAAAAGGCGGACGCAACAGCAACGGTCGTGTGACCACGCGCCACCAGGGCGGCGGTCACAAGCGCCAGTACCGCGTCATCGACTTCCGTCGCCATGACAAGGACGGCGTCGAAGCGCGCGTCGCGCACATCGAATACGACCCGAACCGCACAGCGCGCATCGCGCTGCTGCACTACGTGGATGGCACCAAGCGCTACATCATCGCTCCGACCAAGCTCAAGCAGGGCGACGTCATCGAAGCTGGTGCTGACGCAGACATCAAGCCCGGCAACAGCCTGCAGCTGCGCAACGTGCCCGTGGGCACCGTCGTGCACGCGGTGGAGCTCCGTCCCGGCGGCGGCGCGAAGATCGCGCGCTCCGCGGGATCGTCGGTGCAGCTCGTGGCGAAGGACGGCCCGTATGCGCAGCTGCGCATGCCTTCCGGTGAGATCCGCAACGTCGATGCGCGCTGCCGCGCGACGATCGGCGAGGTGGGCAACTCCGAGCAGTCGAACATCAGTTGGGGCAAGGCAGGACGCATGCGCTGGAAGGGCCACCGCCCCTCCGTCCGCGGTGTCGTGATGAACCCGATCGATCACCCGCACGGTGGTGGCGAGGGCAAGACTTCGGGTGGACGCCACCCGGTCAGCCCGTGGGGTCAGGCCGAAGGCCGGACCCGTCGTCCGAACAAGGAAAGCGACAAGTACATCGTGCGTCGCCGTCGCACCGGCAAGAAGCGCTGATAGGGAGCCTCACACATGCCTCGCAGTCTGAAGAAGGGCCCCTTCGTCGACGAGCACCTCTACAAGAAGGTTGCTGCTCAGAACGAAAAGGGCACGAAGAATGTCATCAAGACCTGGTCCCGCCGCTCGATGATCATCCCGGATTTCCTGGGACACACGATCGCCGTGCACGACGGCCGCAAGCACGTTCCCGTGTTTGTCACCGAAGCGATGGTCGGGCACAAGCTCGGCGAGTTCGCACCGACGCGGATGTTCCGCGGCCACGACAAGGACGACCGGAAGGGCCGTCGCCGCTGACGCGGTGCGCCCACGGTCTCTGAGACTGAAGGAAGTAGGAAACGATGGAAGCCAAGGCGAAGGTGCGCTACCTGCGCGTCACGCCCCAGAAGGCTCGCCGCGTCGTCGACCTCATTCGTGGTCAGCAGGCGTCGGAAGCCCTCGCGGTGCTCAAGTTCGCAGAGCAGTCTGTGTCCGATCCGCTGTACAAGCTGGTCGCTTCGGGCGTCGCCAACGCACGCCAGACGGCCGACAAGCTGGGCGAAGCGTTCGATGAGGACGAGCTCGTCATCACCCAGGCGTTCGTGGACGAAGGACCGACCATGCGTCGATTCCGTCCCCGTGCGCAGGGTCGGGCCGGCCGCATCAACAAGCGCACGAGCCACATCACAGTGGTTCTCGCATCCGGCGACGACATCCCGGCTGACCGGAAGGGGAACCGCTGATGGGTCAGAAGATCAATCCCAACGGATTCCGACTCGGAATCACCACGGACCACCGCTCGAAGTGGTTCGCGGACTCGTCGAAGGCTGGTCAGCGCTACGCCGACTACCTCGGCGAGGACATCAAGATCCGCACGCTGCTGAGCACCGGACTTGAGCGCGCGGGCATCTCGCGCGTCAACATCGAGCGCACCCGTGATCGCGTCCGTGTGGATATCCGCACGGCTCGTCCCGGCATCGTGATCGGCCGCCGCGGTGCGGAAGCCGATCGCATCCGTGGAGACCTCGAGAAGCTCACGGGCAAGCAGATCCAGCTCAACATCCTCGAGGTGAAGAACGCCGAGGTCGACGCGCAGCTCGTTGCGCAGGGCGTCGGTGAGCAGCTCGCCAGCCGCGTGGCATTCCGCCGCGCGATGCGCAAGGCCATCCAGAGCGCTCAGCGCGCTGGTGCCAAGGGCATCCGCGTGCAGTGCTCGGGCCGACTGGGCGGTGCTGAGATGAGCCGGTCGGAGTTCTACCGCGAAGGTCGTGTGCCGCTGCACACCCTGCGCGCGAACATCGACTACGGCTTCTACGAGGCGCAGACGACCTTCGGCCGCATCGGCGTGAAGGTCTGGATCTACAAGGGCGACTTCACCGACAAGGAGCTCGCTGCGCAGGAGGCTTCGCAGCCTTCGGGTCGCGGTGGACCCCGCGGCGGTGGCGCCGGCGGACCTGCGGCACGTGGACGCCAGCGCGGCGGACGCGGACGCGGACGCAGCGGTGACGCCCAGCAGAAGACGACAGAGAACACTGCTGAGGCCGCTCCTGCGGCCGAAGCCGGATCGGAGGGCTGACCATGCTCATCCCACGCCGTGTCAAGTACCGCAAGCAGCACCACCCGGGCCGCCGCGGAATGTCCAAGGGCGGCAACACCGTCACGTTCGGTGACTGGGGAATCCAGGCCACCGAACCGGCGTACGTGACGAACCGTCAGATCGAAGCGGCTCGTATCGCCATGACGCGCCACATCAAGCGCGGCGGAAAGGTCTGGATCACGATCTACCCGGACCGTCCGCTGACGAAGAAGCCTGCTGAGACCCGCATGGGTTCAGGCAAGGGCTCGCCTGAGTGGTGGGTCGCGAATGTGAAGCCGGGTCGAGTGATGTTCGAGCTCGCCGGTGTGTCCGAGGAAGTCGCTCGTGAGGCACTGCGCCTCGCGATCCACAAGCTTCCGCTCAAGGCCCGCATCGTGCGGCGCGAAGGTGGTGAATGAGAATGGCTATCGGTTCCAAGGATCTCTCCATGGACGCGCTCGATGGTTTCGACAACGAGCGTCTCGCCGAGGAGCTGAAGAAGGCCAAGGCCGAACTCTTCAACCTCCGCTTCCAGACGGCCACCGGCCAGCTGGAGAGCCATGGCCGCCTCAAGGCCGTCCGTCGCGACATCGCACGGATCTACACGGTGCTCAACGAGCGCAAGCTTGCAATCCGGACCGATCCGTCCGCTGCGAAGGAAGAGGATAAGTGATGGCCGAGCAGACTCAGACTCCGGTCGAGCGCGGCTCGCGCAAGACCGCCCGCGGGTACGTCGTCTCCGACAAGATGGCCAAGACCATCGTCGTCGAGGTCGAGGACCGCAAGATGCACCGCCTCTACGGCAAGGTGCTGCGCAGTACCAGCAAGATCAGTGTCCATGACGAGGAGAACAGCGCCGGCATCGGCGACCTCGTCGTCGTGGCCGAGACCCGTCCGCTGTCGGCGTCGAAGCACTGGCGACTCGTCGAGATCGTCGAACGCGCCAAGTGACCCAGACGCTGCCCCCGTCCCTCCCGGTCCCGCCTCTTCCGCGGCGGCTACCGGGAACCGGGGGTGAGCGGACGGCTGCCCCATATCCGTTCCGCCAGGCTCGCGAACACGTGAGAACCGGCGAGACGACAGGAGAGAACAAGTGATTCAGCAGGAGTCGCGACTCAAGGTCGCCGATAACACGGGTGCGAAGGTGATCCACACCATCCGTGTGCTCGGCGGCTCCGGCCGGCGCTATGCCGGCATCGGCGACACGATCGTCGCCACCGTCAAGGATGCTATCCCCGGCGGAAACGTCAAGAAGGGCGACATCGTGAAAGCGGTCGTCGTCCGCACCGCCAAGGAGCGTCGTCGTCCGGATGGCTCGTACATCCGCTTCGACGAGAACGCCGCCGTCATCCTCAAGACCGACGGCGAACCCCGTGGCACCCGCATCTTCGGCCCTGTGGGCCGTGAGCTGCGCGACAAGAAGTTCATGAAGATCATCTCGCTGGCTCCGGAGGTGCTGTGATCATGGCGAAGTTCAAGATCAAGAAGGGCGATCTCGTACAGGTGATCGCCGGCGCACGTCAGGAGCGCGGCGGCGACCGCGGCAAGCAGGGCAAGGTCCTCGAGGTCTACCCCGAGCGCAATCGCGTGCTCGTCGAAGGCGTCAACCGCGTCTCGAAGCACCGCAAGCCGACGCAGACCGCATCCGGCTCCACTGCCGGCGGCATTGAGATCCACGAGGCACCCGTTCACATCTCGAACGTGATGCTGGTGGATCCCAAGGACAACAAGCCGACGCGTGTGGGCTACCGCGAGGAGACCGTCGAGCGCGACGGCCGCTCTCGGACCGTCCGCGTGCGCGTGTCGCGTCGTACCGGGGAGGACATCTGATGACTGAGACAACTCACGCCCGCCCGGCCCCGCGCCTCAAGCAGGTCTACCGCGACGATGTCGTCGGCAAGCTGCAGGAGGAGTTCGGCTACTCGAATCCCATGCAGGTGCCCGGCCTCGTCAAGGCCGTCGTGAACATGGGTGTCGGTGACGCCGCGCGCGATTCGAAGCTCATCGAGGGTGCGATCCAGGATCTGACCCTCATCACGGGCCAGAAGCCCGTCGTCACGCGAGCTCGGAAGTCCATCGCGCAGTTCAAGCTGCGCGAGGAGCAGCCCATCGGCGCTCACGTGACGATGCGCGGAGCTCGCATGTGGGAGTTCGTGGACCGCGTCGTGTCACTGGCGCTGCCCCGTATCCGCGACTTCCGCGGTCTGTCCGACCGCCAGTTCGACGGAAACGGCAACTACACGTTCGGCCTCACGGAGCAGTCGATGTTCCACGAGATCGATCAGGACAAGATCGATCGGGTCCGCGGTATGGACATCACGATCGTGACGACTGCCAAGACGGACGACGAGGGACGCGCTCTTCTGCGTCACCTCGGCTTCCCGTTCAAGAAAAACTGAACCTCTACGTTGAAGGTCCCCGCCTCACGGCGGGGAAACCGTGACGAGGAAGGGCACGAGCCCACATGACTATGACCGATCCCGTCGCAGACATGCTGACACGTCTGCGCAACGCGAACTCGGCGTACCACGAGGACGTGAGCATGCCTTACAGCAAGCTCAAGTCTCGTATCGCCGAGATCCTCAAGAGCGAGGGCTACATCTCCGACTGGCGCGTCTCCGACGCCGAAGTGGGGAAGACCCTGGAGCTCGATCTGAAGTTCGGACCCAACCGTGAGCGTTCGATCGCCGGCATCCGCCGCGTGTCGAAGCCGGGTCTCCGCGTGTACGCCAAGTCGAACGGCCTCCCGAGGGTGCTCGGCGGACTCGGCATCGCGATCCTCTCGACCTCGTCGGGACTCCTCACGGACAAGCAAGCAGGCAAGCAGGGCGTGGGCGGCGAAGTCCTCGCGTACGTCTGGTAACGGGAAGGAGGAGAAACTTATGTCACGCATTGGCAAGCATCCCATCTCCGTTCCCTCCGGCGTCGACGTCACCGTCGATGGCCAGGACGTTCGCGTGAAGGGCCCCAAGGGTGAGCACTCGTTCACCGTGCCGGCCCCGATCTCCGCGTCCCTCGAGGACGGCACGATCACCGTGTCGCGTCCGGACGAGGAGCGCGAATCACGTTCGCTCCACGGTCTGACGCGCACGCTGATCAACAACATGATCGTCGGCGTCTCGGAGGGCTATTCGAAGTCCCTCGAGATCGTCGGCACCGGCTATCGCGTGCAGGCCAAGGGAACGAACCTCGAGTTCGCCCTGGGCTACAGCCACTCGATCACGGTCGAGGCTCCGGAGGGCATCTCCTTCGCAGTCGAGGGTCAGAACAAGGTGACGGTGTCCGGCACCGACAAGCAGCAGGTCGGAGAGGTCGCCGCTAATATCCGGAAGCTCCGGAAGCCCGAGCCCTACAAGGGCAAGGGTGTTCGTTACGCCGGCGAGAATGTCCGTCGCAAAGTCGGAAAGGCTGGTAAGTGACCATGGCCTTCGGAAAGAAGCAGAGCTACGGCAAGGGCAAGACCGCCGCACGTATCCGGCGCCACGCCCGACTCCGCAAGCACATCAGTGGCACCGCCGAGCGTCCGCGCCTCGCGGTCACTCGCTCATCGCGCCACGTGTTCGTCCAGGTCATCGACGATGCAGCCGGCCTCACGCTGGCATCCGCATCCTCGATGGAGGCGGACCTCCGCGGTGCGAGCGACGAGAAGACCGCCAAGGCGCACCGCGTCGGCGAGCTCGTTGCTGAACGTGCCAAGGCAGCTGGAGTCGAGACAGTGGTCTTCGACCGTGGTGGCAACGCCTACCACGGCCGTGTGGCCGCAGTCGCCGACGGAGCACGTGAAGGAGGACTCGCACTGTGAGCACTGAAGAGAACAAGGCGGCGCAGCCCACTGAGGCCCAGCCCGATGCGCAGCAGCAGGCGCCGGCCTCCGACGCCGGTGACCGCGGTCGCGGTCGTGGCCGGGGTCGTGGGGACGGCGGCAATCGCCGCGGGAACCGCTCGGACCGCGAAGACAAGAACCAGTTCATCGAGCACGTCATCACCATCAACCGCGTCTCGAAGGTGGTGAAGGGCGGACGTCGCTTCGCCTTCACCGCTCTCGTCGTGGTGGGTGACGGTGACGGCATGGTCGGCATGGGCTACGGCAAGGCCAAGGAAGTTCCCTCGGCCATCGCCAAGGGTGTCGAGGAGGCGAAGAAGAACTTCTTCCGCGTCCCCCGCATCCGGAAGACGATCCCGCACCCGATCACCGCGGAGAAGGCAGCCGGCGTCGTCCTGCTGCGTCCCGCGGCTCCGGGCACCGGCGTCATCGCGGGCGGACCCGTCCGCGCCGTGCTGGATGCTGCGGGTGTCCACGACATCCTCTCGAAGTCGCTGGGCTCCTCGAACGCGATCAACATCGTGCACGCCACGATCGCCGCGCTCAAGGGCCTCGAGCGTCCCGAAGAGGTCGCAGCACGTCGTGGCCTGTCCGTCGACGAGGTTGCTCCTGAAGCACTCCTCCGTGCAGCGGAAAGCGGGGCGACGTCCTGATGGCCAAGCTCAAGATCACCCAGCTGAAGTCTGATATCGGTGGCAAGAAGAACCAGCGCGAGACCCTGCGCACGCTCGGTCTCAAGCGGATCGACGATGTCGTGGTGAAGGATGACCGTCCTGAGATCCGCGGCATGGTGAACGTCGTGAGCCACCTCGTCACCTGGGAAGAGGTGGACTGATATGGCAGAAGAGAACGCACTCAAGCTGCATCACCTGCGTCCCGCTCCCGGCTCCAAGACCGCGAAGACCCGTGTGGGTCGCGGTGAGGCCGGCAAGGGCGGAAAGACCGCAGGCCGCGGCACCAAGGGCACACAGGCCCGCTACCAGGTGCCGCACGGCTTCGAGGGTGGGCAGACGCCGCTGCACATGCGGCTGCCCAAGCTGCGCGGGTTCAAGAACCCGAGCAAGGTGACCTTCCAGGTCGTCAACCTCGACAAGCTGTCCGTGCTCTTCCCGAAGGGCGGCGACGTGACCGTCGCCGATCTCGTCGAGAAGGGCGCCGTCCGCGCCAACCAGCCCGTCAAGGTGCTGGGGACCGGCGAGATCACCGTTGCGATCAACATCACGGCGGACAAGGTCTCCGGTTCCGCGGAGCAGAAGATCGTTGCGGCCGGAGGGTCGGTCACGACCGCCTGACGCTCGCGACACGCATCACCCTGTGGGGCACAGCCGAATCGGCTGTGCCCCACAGTCGTCTGCGGTGCCGTCGACGATTCGGTGGGGTTCCAGCGCACTGATAGAGTCTCTCGAGGAATATTGTCGTTTCGTCGTCGATCCTTGTCTTGGACCTGCCGGTCGCAAGCGCGAGTTGCCGAGTCCCCCTCAACGCGGACCGTGCTCGCCGTGCGTCCGCCGGACCTCCTCCCGGACCGGCGCACGCTCATCAGGAGGACGAGTGCTCGGAGCTGTAGGGCGCGCTTTCAGGACGCCTGACCTTCGCAACAAGCTGCTCTTCACCCTCGGGATCATCGTGCTCTTCCGGCTCGGTTCTTTCATCCCGTCGCCGGGGATCGATTATGCGCAGGTGCAGGAATGCGTCGCTTCGCCCCAGCTCACGCAGGGTGCGTTCGGCATGATCAACCTCTTCTCGGGTGGAGCTCTGCTCCAGCTGTCGATCTTCGCGCTGGGGCTCATGCCGTACATCACGGCGAGCATCATCACCCAGCTGCTGCGCGTCGTCATCCCCCGGTTCGAGGCGCTCCACAAGGAGGGTGCCTCCGGGCAGGCGAAGCTCACGCAGTACACCCGCTACATGACGCTGGGCCTCGCCGTCCTCAACGCGACGACGCTCGTGTCGACGGTGCGCACCGGAGCCCTGTTCGGGAACGTCGAGGGCTGCCAGGACCTCATCATCAATGACACCTGGTGGGGCATCGGCATCATCATCATGACGATGACCGCCGGCACCGGCCTCATCATGTGGCTGGGTGAGCAGATCACCGAGCGCGGCGTCGGCAACGGCATGTCGCTGCTCATCTTCACCTTGATCGCCGCGGGCTTCCCGTCCTCGTTCGGCAACATCCTCAACTCGCAGGGCATCGACATCTTCCTGCTGGTGATCCTCGTGGGCCTCGTGATCGTGTGCCTGGTCGTGTTCGTCGAGCAGTCGCAGCGGCGCATCCCGGTCCAGTACGCGAAGCGCATGGTGGGCCGTCGCATGTTCGGCGGCACATCCACGTACATCCCGATCAAGGTGAACCAGGCCGGCGTCATCCCGGTGATCTTCTCCTCGTCGGTCCTGTACCTGCCCAGCCTGATCTCGCAGTTCGGCGACCCCGGGGATCAGTGGGTCCAGTGGATCGGCACCTACTTCACGCAGGGCGACCACCCGATCTACATGGTCACCTACTTCATCCTCACGATCTTCTTCACGTTCTTCTACGTGGCGATCACGTTCAACCCCGAAGAGGTCGCGGACAACATGAAGCGCTACGGCGGCTTCATCCCCGGGATCCGTGCGGGCCGGCCCACGGAGCAGTACCTCAGCTACGTGCTGACGCGCATCACGCTTCCCGGCTCGCTCTACCTGGGTTGCGTCGCGCTCATCCCGCTCGTCGCACTGGTACTCATCAATGCGAACCAGGACTTCCCGTTCGGCGGCACCTCGCTGCTGATCATCGTCGGCGTCGGCCTGGAGACGGTCAAGCAGATCAACTCCCAGATGCAGCAGCGCCACTACGAGGGTCTGCTGCGCTGATCCGAACCGGCACCCGGTGACCGGAGCATCCAGGGCCCAGAGCCCGGGATGCTTTGCGCCGCGGCCGGTGTCGGACGGCGACCTCGGCCCTGCCACATAGAGAAAAGGAATCTCATGAGCACTCGCATCATCCTGATCGGACCCCCCGGGGCGGGGAAGGGCACGCAGGCTGCCCGACTCAGCGAGGCACTGGACGTCCCCGCGATCTCCACGGGCGACATCTTCCGGGCCAACGTCAAAGGCGAGACGGAGCTGGGCAAGACCGCCAAGCGGTACATGGACGCGGGGGAGTACGTCCCCGACGAGGTGACCAACTCGATGGTGGCGGACCGACTGTCCCAGGAGGACGCGAAGGGCGGCTTCCTGCTCGACGGCTACCCGCGCACGCAGGCCCAGGTGGAAGAGCTCGACGGGATGCTCGAGGCTGCCGGGCACTCGCTGGACCACGTCGTCGAACTCACCGCCGATGTCGACGAGGTCGTCGGTCGTCTGCTGGCCCGCGCGTCCCTCCAGGGTCGTTCGGACGACACCGAGGACGTCATCAGGCACCGCCTCGACGTGTACGCGGAGCAGACGCAGCCTCTCACGGAGATCTATGCGCAGCGCGGACTCCTCAAGCAGGTCGACGGCCTCGGTGAGGTCGAGGCGATCACGGGCCGGATCCTCGAGGCGATCGGCCGCTGATGTTTGATTCGGTCGAGCTGAAGAGCGACCAGCAGATCCGCACGATGCGTCGTGCGGGACTCGTCACACGGGCGGCCCTGGAGGCCGCCCGTGCGGCGTGTGTGCCGGGTGCGACGACGTCGGACATCGATGCGGCCGGTGCGAAGGTCATCGCGGACATGGGCGCCACGTCGAACTTCAAGGGCTACCACGGTTTCCCCGGCACGCTGTGCGTGTCGGTCAACGAGGTCGTCGTCCATGGGATCCCGGGCGACCGCGTCCTGGAGCAGGGCGACATGGTGTCGATCGACGGCGGTGCGATCGTCGACGGTCTGCACGGCGATTCGGCGATCACGGTGTTCGTCGGCGGTGAGGAAGCGGCCGATCCAGCCCATGTGCGGATCTCACGGACCACCGAGGAGATCATGTGGGCGGGCATCGCCGCGATGGCGACGGGCCGGAAGGTCGGTGAGATCGGTGCGGCCATCGAGGAGCGTGCGCAGCAGCTCGCTCCGGACCTGGGCCTCATCGAGGACTTCACCGGGCACGGGATCGGGTCGCAGATGCACATGGAGCCCGAGGTCCTGAACTACCGCGCGAAGCGCATGGGCCCCAAGCTGAAGCCGGGGATGTGCCTGGCCATCGAGCCGATGCTCGTCGGTGGTGACATCGAGACGAAGACCCTGAACGACGACTGGACGGTCGTGACCGTCGACGGGGCCCGTGCCAGCCACTGGGAGCATTCCGTGGCCCGGCACGCCGGCGGCATCTGGGTGCTGACAGCGCCGGACGGGGGAGCGGAGCGGCTCAGGCCCTACGGCGTCGCCCCCGTGCCGTTGGACTGAACCGATACTGCTGGACTGCACCGGCACTGCTGCGGGTACCCGGTCAGCCCACGGTGAGGTCGACAGTCACGAGATCCGGACCGCCGTGATCATTTCGTGACCACAATGAACACAAGTTCCGTCATGGCGGGTCGGCTGGCAGAGTCGGCGTAGCGATGCACGCGCGATGTCGTGTGCAGATGCGGACAGACATCGAAACGAAGGATGAACGAATGGCACACCCCACCACGGGTAAGCGCTTCGTCGCTCTGAGCGCGGCTGTCGCGCTGGGCTTCGGCGGCGCGATGATCGCGGGCCCTGCGTCCGCGGCTCCGAGCACGGACCTCAAGACTGCTGCGGCAGAGGCATTCACCAGCAGCGAGAGCATCGCGGCCATCGGCCACGGCGAGGACGGCTCGCTCGTCGCGCAGGTCGTCGCGGGCTCCGATGAGGCCGAGGTCGAGAAGGCCCTCGAGCCCGCCAACGCGGTCGCGCAGGACCAGACCGGTGAGGACCTCGTCGTCCAGGAAGTCGCATCGACCTACTCCACCCAGAGCCCGGAACCGTCGAGCACGGCGACCGACGGCGCTGCCTACGAGGCATCCGACGATGTCGTCGCCGGTGCCGGCTACGTCGTGGAGACCTCTGCCGGGGCGGGGCTGTGCTCCGTCGGCTTCCCGGCGACCGGTCCCGAGGGCGAGGACGCGATCATCACCGCGGGCCACTGCTCCGGCGGTGAGGCCACGGGCGACGTGTACGTCGAGCGCCCCTCGACGTCGAACGTCTTCACCGACAGCTACGACACCGCGGAGTGGGACCAGTCCCGCAAGCTCGGTGAGTTCACGCACTCGCAGTACGGCCCGAAGGTGCTCGGCGACGTCGAGACGGACGCAGACCTCGATCCTGAGCAGATGCAGGACTTCGCCGTCATCACGGTCGACGAGTCGGCCGGCTTCAACCTCATCGGCGAGGCGGCGACGTGGAGCGAGGAGTCCGGCCAGGCCGACGACCTCGCGTCCGACACCACCGACATCACCGGTGTGCACGACGTGACGAGCGAGGACATCGGCTCGGAGGTCTTCCACTCCGGACGGACCACCGGCAAGACGGCAGGCGACATCGGCTGGGACGAGTCCAACGGCAAGGTGTCGATCGGCATCGTCGACGGCTACGCGCCCGTCACAGACGACGCGGGCAACGAATACATGGTCTACGGCTTCGCCTCGGAGACCAACGTCGCCGGCGGCGACTCCGGCGGCGCCGTCATGATGGGCGACAAGGCTGTGGGCGTCGTGTCCGGCGGCATCGAGGCGAGCGCTGACATGCCCGCCATGCTGTGGACCGCAGAGCTGGCCGAGGGCCTCACGCACCTCCCCGGCGACTACGACATCAAGACGTCCGGCGAATCGACCGAGGATCCCTCGGAGACGCCGTCCGAGGACCCCACGGAGGAGCCCACCGAGGATCCGACCACACCGGCGCCGACTCCCACGGAGACGGATGACGCGGATGTGGACGCGGAACTGTCCGTCGACCCGCAGGAGATCGCCGCTGAGCGCTTCCTCGCAGAGGACGAGGAGCAGGCCGAGTCCGACGACCGCGGTGTGAAGTACACGGTCGAGGGCGTGGAGCCGGGCTCCGAGGTCCTCTTCGAGACCTTCACCGGTTCAGACGCGGCATCGGCCAACGCAGGCTCCGAAGAGGCTCCCGCTGAGGAAGCCGATCAGGAGCCGGCGAAGTCGATCACCGTCACGGCTGACGAAGACGGCGTCGCGCAGTCCCGCATCTGGGGCATGACGACCGCTGAGGCCGAGGCCTACATCGGTGAGTACGACGTGGTCGCACAGACCGAGGACGAGACGCTCGAGAGCTCCTTCTCCGTCGTCGCCGGTGAAGGCGACGAAGGCGAAGGCGGCGACGAGGGCGAGGGCGGCGAAGACCTGCCCCGCACCGGTTCCACCGTTGCACCGCTGGCTGCGGGCGCAGCCGGACTGGTCGCACTCGGCGGCGCACTGGTCTACGTCGCACGTCGTCGTCAGGCCTGAGTCGCAGCACTCACGCAGCGGTGAAGCGGACATGACCCGCTGATCCGCACGAAGGGGCGCAGGGGAGACCCTGCGCCCCTTCGTCATGCCCGCAGCACCCGCGCGGCCCGGTAGCGTGTACGGTGCGGTGCCCCTCCAGGCGCACTGCACCGACCGGAAGGAGTTCGACCGATGGCCTCTGATGAGCAGACCAGCAGCATCCTGCAGGGCCGGTGGGAGGCGGAGGTCCCCACCACAGCGTTCCTCGAGTTCCGCGGACCCGCACCCGTCGGCGGCCTGCTCGGCGGGAAGCCGGGCGAAGGCGTGCTGTCCGGCTCAGACGGATGCAACGGCGTCGGCGGCTGGTACGCACCGGACGGCGAGACGGCGACCATCCGGCGCGGCCTGAGCACACTCAAGGCATGTCCCGGGGTGGACACATGGCTGTCGAAGGCCTCCTCTGTGCGCGCAGACGGAACTGTTCTCCACGTCTACGACGGGACCGGCGAAGAGATCGGCGTGCTGACGCGCGCGGAGTCCTGAGCGAAGAGTCCCGAGCACGGTGACCTGGTCGCGGAGTCCTGACCACGGTGACCTGGTCGCGGTGACCTGGTCGCGGGGCCCTGATCGGGGACCCTGATCGGGGACCCTGATCAGACACCCGGATCAGCGCAGCGACGGCCCCACGTTCACGCTGATGAACGCGCGCCGCAGCTGTCGCTCGGACAGGTAGAGGTCCGTTCGGCGCAGGGCCGGGCTCTCGCCGCCGCCCACCGGGTTGCGGACATGCAGTCTCACCGGCGCACCGGAGTCGGGTCGGCCGTCCTCTTTGCAGCGGAGTGCCCGCACTGCGGTGTACACGTGGGCATCCATGAAGGCGATGCGGCCGGTGCCGTCCTCGCGCGCGACTGTGAAGGAGCCCCGGGGGCGGGCGAGCGTCGACAGCACTACGGGCCGCCCCGCGTCCAGCCACTCCGCGATGTGCTCGACGGTGCGCGGGACGGGGCGCGCGGGACACCACCGTCCGGTGAGCAGCAGGAGGCCGATCCCCGCGAAGTCATTCTGGAGGCGACGATAGGACCCGTTCGCCCAGACCGCCGCGGCGGCCTTCTCGATGAGCGACGCGGCGTTCGGCCGCTGCCTGCGGTCGCCGGCGCGATGTGCGACAGGGACCCGCGTGCTCACGACGACCCGGCGACGCCGCACCGGGAGGAACGGGATCCGCCGGAGGATGGGCACGGCGAGGGCCGGTTCGAGGAGATCGATCGCTGTGAGCCGCACCGATGGATCCGCGGTCCCGGATTCGCCCCGGGTGGGCCCAGCAGCGGGGGTGGCCGAACCTTCGGAGGAGATCAGCCCCTGCAGGAAGCCCGGTCGGACCTGCTCGCAGGCGGACATCACGGCCACCAGCCAGCAGTCGCCCAACCGACCCTGCCGCACGCGGGGGCGGCGCGATGTCAGCGCACTCCTCGGCACGGACACGAAGCGCTGGGGCCCGCGGGGGACCGGCTCGAGACCCGGCGCCCAGCGCAGGACCTCGAGGGCCCGACGACTGGACAGGGTCGGCCAGAGCCGCTCCCACAGGCGCGCACCGGGAGACGGGCGGACTAAGCGCATGAGCATCCGGAGGAGGGCCTCGGGAGCGGGGACGGCCGTGAGGGACGTGGTCTGAGCGCGATCGAGGATCCGTGCCGCGGCCATCCGATCCGCCGGCGCGGCGGCCGGGTGCAGGAGAGTCGGCAGCACGCGGTGCGCGAGCCTGCGCGTGGGGCCGTCGAGCGCGAGCGACCTGTCCGGCGGGTCGGTGGCGTGGGGCATGGGACGCTCCTCCGGCGTGTCCACCTTGCGCGGGTCAGGCCATGTGGCGTACGAGTCCGCGGTGCTGTAGAGTGTTCTCTTGGCCTGTGACCACGGGACGTCTGTGCACGCTGCAGGGTGATCGATGTGTGGAGAGTCTATCCACGATGGTCCACCAGTGAGGTGCAGCAGGCTCCCGGACGCTCAGGCTGCCGGTCGACGAGGGGCGAAGCCCTGACAAGACGAACGACACGCGGTGATACCGCGGGAAATTGAGGGTGAGAACACACATGGCCAAAAAAGAAGGGGTCATCGAGATCGAGGGAACCGTGCTGGAAGCGCTTCCGAACGCCTCGTTCAAGGTCGAGCTGACCAATGGCCACAAGGTTCTCGCTCACATCTCCGGCAAGATGCGTCAGCACTACATCCGCATCCTGCCTGAGGACCGGGTCGTCGTGGAGCTTTCTCCCTACGACCTGTCGCGCGGCCGCATCGTCTACCGGTACAAGTAAGCAAACACGATCGCTTCGACGATTTCGCAGGCGCTGCCCCGGGGGTACTCGGGGCATTCGCGGTGGAAGAAGGAACAGCTATGAAGGTGAAGCCCAGCGTCAAGCCGATCTGTGAGAAGTGCAAGGTCATCCGTCGCCACAGCCGCGTCATGGTGATCTGCGAGAACCCGCGCCATAAGCAGCGTCAGGGCTGATCGTACCCACTTCGGGCAGATCTGGCGTCGCTCTCGACTGATCGGGAGCGAGCCGCACACCCACGCAGACCTCGCCCCCCGCACCGCAGGGATCCCAGTGATCCGCTGCAGGCGGGACGACACCCTCGGTCGGAGGCCGGGGACCCACGGGACATCCCGGGGGAGAAGGACTGCAGCAGCACCTCCGAATCAATGAGAAGGAAGAACAGATGGCACGTCTTGCCGGAGTCGACATCCCCCGTGAGAAGCGGGTGGAGGTCGCCCTGACATACATCTATGGTGTGGGCCGCACGCGTGCGCGCCAGACCCTGACGGAGACCGGCGTCAGCCCGTCGACCCGTGTGAAAGACCTGACCGATGCGGAGCTGATCCAGCTGCGCGACTACATCGAAGGCACCTTCAAGGTGGAGGGCGACCTCCGCCGCGAGGTCTCCGCCGACATCCGCCGCAAGGTCGAGATCGGCTCCTACGAAGGCCTCCGCCACCGCCGCGGTCTGCCCGTGCGTGGACAGCGCACGAAGACCAATGCGCGCACCCGCAAGGGTCCCAAGCGCACCGTGGCCGGTAAGAAGAAGTAATCCTTCCAGGATCGATCAGGAGTTTCGACGAATATGCCTCCCAAGACACGCACAGCTGCGCGCAAGACGCGCCGCAGCCTGAAGAAGAACATCGTCGCCGGTCAGGCGCACATCAAGTCCACGTTCAACAACACGATCGTGTCCATCACGGACCCGTCGGGCGCCGTCATCTCGTGGGCGTCCTCCGGTGAGGTCGGTTTCAAGGGCTCGCGCAAGTCGACGCCCTACGCCGCTCAGATGGCCGCGGAGTCCGCTGCCCGTCGCGCACAGGAGCACGGCCTCAAGAAGGTCGACGTCTTCGTGAAGGGCCCGGGCTCGGGACGTGAGACCGCGATCCGCTCGCTGCAGGCCGCCGGCCTCGAGCTGGGCACGATCCAGGACGTCACCCCCACCCCGCACAACGGCTGCCGTCCGCCCAAGCGTCGGCGCGGCTGATCCGCACCGGCCGCGGCCCGACACCTCGGCGATGCTCCTCCGGGACATCGCAGCAGGGTGCCGCGGGTCGCAGTCGGACCTTCAACCGCCAGCGTTTCGAGCACGTCCCCGCCGCGTGCTCTTGAATGCCCGCGAACGTCATATAGCGGATGTTCGCTGAAAGGAAGCCCACGTGCTCATTGCACAGCGCCCCACGCTCACGGAAGAGGTCGTCTCCGATCGTCGATCGCGGTTCACCATTGAACCGCTCGAGCCCGGATTCGGCTACACCCTCGGCAACTCGCTGCGTCGCACCCTCCTGTCGTCCATTCCCGGGGCCTCGGTCACGAGCGTCCGGATCGACGGAGTCCTGCACGAGTTCTCGACGGTGCCGGGGGTGAAGGAGGACGTCACAGAGTTCCTCCTCAACCTGAAGTCGCTGGTCGTGTCCTCGGAGTTCGACGAGCCCGTCGTGGCCTACCTGCGCAAGCAGGGCCCCGGAGCCGTCACCGCTGAGGACATCTCCGCGCCTGCAGGCGTCGAGATCCACAACCCAGAGCTCTACATCGCCACCCTCAACGACACCGGTCGACTCGACATCGAGCTGACCGTCGAGCGTGGACGCGGCTACGTGTCCGCAGCGCAGAACAAGAACGCGGACGCGGAGATCGGCCGGATCCCGGTCGACTCGATCTACTCGCCCGTGCTCAAGGTGTCCTACAAGGTGGAGGCCACCCGTGTCGAGCAGCGCACGGACTTCGACCGCCTCATCGTCGACGTCGAGACGAAGCCCTCGATCGTCCCGCGCGATGCGCTGGCGTCGGCGGGCAAGACCCTCGTCGAGCTCTTCGGCCTGGCCCGTGAGCTGAACGTCGAGGCCGAGGGCATCGAGATCGGTCCGTCGCCGGTGGACGCCGCGATGGCCGCTGATCTCGCCCTGGCGATCGAGGACCTGGAGCTGACGGTCCGCTCGTACAACTGCCTCAAGCGCGAGGGCATCCACACCGTGGGTGAGCTCGTCGCTCGCAGCGAGGCAGATCTGATGGACATCCGGAACTTCGGTCAGAAGTCCATCGATGAGGTCCGTCAGAAGCTCGGCGAGCTCGGCCTGAACCTGAAGGACAGCGCGGTCGGCTTCGGCGAAGCCGGCGAGACCGACGACGACGCGTACGTCGAGGACGAGCAGTACTGAGCGGTTGCCCGCGGTACGTAAGAATTCCAAGGAGACAGAACAATGCCCACTCCCACCAAGGGAAACCGCCTCGGAGGCTCGCCGGCGCACGAGCGCATCATGCTCAACAACCTGGCTGCGCAGCTCTTCGAGCACAAGTCCATCACCACCACCGTGAACAAGGCCAAGCGCCTGCGTCCGGTTGCGGAGCGCCTCGTCACGTTCGCGAAGAAGGGCGACCTCGCGTCGCGTCGTCGCGTGCTGGGCTCGATCTCCGACAAGGGGATCGTCCACGAGCTGTTCACCTCGATCGCACCTGCGGTCGCTGAGCGCCCGGGCGGCTACACCCGCATCACGAAGATCGGCCCCCGGAAGGGCGACAACGCCCCGATGGCCGTCATCGAGCTCGTCCTCGAGCCCTACTCGCCCAAGCAGGCGACGGTGAAGGAGGCCGAGCAGGCCACTGCTGCCGAAGCCGCTGCGTCGGACGCCGAGGTGGTCGAGACCGAGGAGACGCCGGCCGCTGAGCCGGACGTCACCTCGGGTGCACAGGACGACGAGGCACAGGCCGCAGCAGAAGCAGACGCCGACTCGGCACCCGCCGATGACGCTGCTGAGGCACCGGCAGACGACTCCAAGTGAGCCCGCTGTCCCCGTAGGCAAGCTCTGCGGGGACTGAGCTCCACGAGCCGTCGCGGCACGCGCCGCGAGAGTGTTCGCACGCAGGCCGCCGTCCTCCTTCGGGAGGCCGGCGGCCTTCGTCATTCACCGGCGACCTCGGTCATGCGACAGAGCCCTCGGTCGTGGAGCCGCACCTTCGGTCATGCGGTCGTGCCCTCGGTCATGCGGTGGCGGTCCGGATGAACGCCTCACGGAGGAACTCGACATGCGGCAGATGCGCGACCCGGCGGTCCACGTGGAGCATGATGCGCCGGTAGGGCGTCGGGTCGGTCAGCGGTCGTGACGTGAGGTCGGCGGGCAGCTGCGCCACCGCGAGGCGGGGGAGTGCCGCCAGGCCGATGCCTGCGGACACCATGGCGAGGATGCCGTAGTGGTCGTCTGCCCGCGCAGCGTAGCGGGGAGAGATGCCTGCGGCCCGTGCGGCATGGTCGATGACATCGCCGGTCGCGCTGCCCTGCACGTCGGGGTCCAGCAGCGGCTCATCGGCGAGCTGGCCGACGGACACGACGGAGTGCTCGCTGAGCGGGTGATCGGCGGGCAGCACGAGGAGATAGGTGTCGTCCACGAGGTGGTCGCTGCGCAGCCCGCCCCTGGTCACAGGCTCTGCGTGTCCCGGCTCGCTCACGACGTCGACGTCCGCCCGCTGCCGGTCGGTGCCGGTGAAGGGCTCGTTCGTCATCACGTCGTAGCGGAGGTGGGGGAACCGAGCCACAGCCTCACGCAGCACGCCGGGGATCCACTCCCGTGCGACGGACGACGAGCACCCGATCGAGACATGCCCGCGCGGTCCGGAGCGCAGTGCATCGACGACGTCCGTGAGCCGCGCGGACTCCTCGAACAGGTCGTTCGTCTCCGCCGCGAACCTGCGGCCCGCCTCGGTGATCTCGATCCCGCGCCCCACCCGCCGGTACAGGGGGAATCCGACCGCCTGCTGCAGTGCGATGATCTGCTGGCTGACGCTCGCAGGGGAGTACTGGAGGTTCCGCGCAGCCTCCGTCACCGATCCGGTGCTCACGACCGCGCGCCACATCCTCAGCCTGTTGAGATCCCACATGCCCCTATCATAAGGAAGAGACTGATGGTTGTACGAATATATCTGCTTTTCCGTGACGGTCGGATGGCTCATCCTTGGAGGGGTCTCGCCGTCCGGCGGGGCGTGTGATCGTCAGTAGGAAGAGGTGCCGGATGGCGCTGCGGGAGGTCGCCGGGTGACCGGGGCGGAGTTCATCGCGTTCCTGGGTGCGAGCGTGATCCTGGCGGTGACGCCGGGCCCCGATACGTTCCTGACCCTGCGCTTCGCGGCGCGCAGTGTGCGTGCGGGGCTGGTGTACACCGCCGCGGCGGGCCTGGGTGTCCTGGTGTGGGCCGTGCTCGCTCTCACCGGAGTCGCCGCGCTCCTGGAGCGGTTCCCGGATGTCCGCACGGGGCTGACCTGGGTGGGTGGGAGCTACCTCGTCTTCCTCGGCGTGACTGCGCTCCTCCAGGTCAACAGGGCTCGGCGGGGCTCCGCTGCGCATGCTCCTGCCGGCGAACCGCGCCTGCCCGCCCGCTCGCTGCCGATGGTGTTCCGCACCGGGCTGATCAGTTCGCTCACGAATCCCAAGACGGGGCTGTTCTTCCTGGCCCTGCTCCCGCCGTTCCTGCCGGCGTCGCCCAGCGCGGTCGACCACGTGCTGCTCGTGGCGACCGTCGTCGGGTGCATGCTCGTCTACGGGGCGGGTCTCTCCGTCATCGCAGGTCGCGTGGGCCGGTACCTCACCGGAGGTTCCGGACCCCTCATCGTCGACGGCGTCGCGGGCGCGATCCTCGTGGTGCTCGGCGTCTCACTCGTCGTCCTCTGACGGGGCGGCGTCTCCGCGGCCACGCGCGGTGGTGCAGACGGCCTCGAGCACCTCGTCCCACGTCCGCACGGCCCACGCGGTGCGCGAGGGCACGAGCGCGACGAGTGCGTCCGTGAGCTCCCCGCGATCGATCGCGCCTGTCATCCGATCGACGAAGACGATCATCCGCGGTCGCGCCAGTCCGCCGAGCTCCGCGTTGACGGTGGCGATGAGTTCGCGCGCCGTTCCCGCACCCGGCTCTCCGTCGGCGACCACGCACGCGATGATCGTGCTGCCGGAGTTCTCCCTGTGCGCGCGCAGGGCCGTGGCTGCACTGACGAAGGGATGCTCCAGCAGGGAGCGGGCGACGGCCTCGAGCGAGATCAGCTGGCCGGACACGGACACCACGGCATCCATCCGGCCGCGGAAGTGCAGGCTGCCGTCGGACGCGGCCGTGACGAGGTCCTCCGTGAATCCCAGGGCATCCGCCGTCTGGTGCTCCCACCCGTCTGCCAGAGCGTCAGCGAGGACCAGGGACCCCGGGGTGGGCAGGCGCAGGACCAGCTGACCGGACTCGCCGGGTCGGATCGGCTTCCCGTCCTCCCCGAGTGCGGCCACGTGCGCTGTGTCGAGCAGCGTGGACTGCCCGTTCACATGGACGATCCCATTGAGCTCCACCTGCCCCCAGCCGTCCGCGACCTCGCATCCGGTCCCTGAGAACGTCTTCTCCATCCAGCCCCGCAGCCCGGGTTCGACGGGTTCGCCCGCCGTCACGAGTCGGCGCAGAGTGGAGCCGCGGGCGCTGAGTTCGGCGTCGATGTTCCAAGAGCGCAGGGTGCGCATCACGGACGGGGACGAGACCAGCGTCGAGACTCCGTAGCGCTCGACCACGTCGAGCGTGCGCAGCTGGTCCGGGACGTCGAGCGTGCCCTCGTAGACCACGACCGTGTCGCCGAACAGCAGCGGACCGATGAAGCCGTGCCAGGTGGAGACCGCCCATGACACGTCTGCTGCGCACCAGAAGACCGGGCCGGTGCGAACGGCCGCGTGGAAGGCCGCCGCGGTCATGAGCACCCCTGCTGCGGAGTGCTGGGTCAGCCGTGTGGTCGGTGCTCCGGAGGCCTGCTGCCGGGTGCAGAGCACGTGGTCCGCCGGGACGCCCGCGGACATGCCCGGGACGGGGCCCGCGGCTCGCACGCCCTCCGCGGGCAGCTGTGCTCCGTCACCGGCAGGATCCGGCGCAGCCGCGCTCGTGGAGGGGCCGGAGCCGATGAGGTCGCTGAACCAGTGGTCGCCGTGGAACCAGGGGACGTCCATGCCGGTGCGGCGGACGACGATCGTGGCCTCGACCCCGGCGGTGCTCGCGAGGGCCTCGTCGGCCCGGTTCTTCAGCGGCAGCACCGCTCCGCGGCGCCACGCGCCGTCCTGGGTGAGCAGGACGGTCGGTGAGAGCTCGTCGATGCGGGTGCCCAGGGCCTCGGGCGGGAGGGAGACGGGGAGCATCGACCACGAGGCGCCGATGCTCATGCACGCCAGCATCGTGACGACCGTCTCCGGCAGCCATCCGGTGTGCAGCGCCACGACGGCATCGGCGTCGACCCCCAGCCCGCGCAGCGCGCGTGCAGCCTGCTCGACCTGCTGCGACAGCTGTCCGTAGGTCAGTGAGCGGCGGTCGCCAGGTTCTCCCTCCCAGTGGAGGGCGATCCGGTCGCCGTGCTCCGCCGCATGGCGGTGGACGAGATTCCAGACGACGTCGATCCTGCCGCCGGGGAACCAGGCACCTGCGGTACCGGGCGCCGTCGGAGGTTCCCAGACCTCGCGGGGCGAGGTCGACCACTCGAGGTGTCCCAGGGACTCCGCCCATTCGTCGTGGACGTCGGACTGCAGGGTGCGCAGCCACGGGGGGATGTGCTCAGCCATGGGAGATGCTCCTTCCGCACGACGCCGCAGTCCGCAGGAGCGATGCGGCGACGGCGTGGGGGTCGGCTGTCGGATGGAGATCTGCCGACAGCGCGGCGACCACGACTCCGTCGGCAGCGCGGACGGGCACTGCCACCTCGTTCGAGGCCGTCGGGTCCGCCGATTCGAAGACCACGTGCTCCGCAGAGCGCCAGGCGCTCCGCCTGGATGCCATGTCAGCAGCGGAGTCCGCTGCCTCAGTGGAGGCGGAAGGAGTCGGAGCATGCGGGGCGTCCGAGGTGCCCGAGGTGGAGGTGCCCGAGGTGCTCGAGGCTTCCGGGGTGCCCGGGGCTCCCGGGCCGACCGGACCGACCGGACCGGCCGGGCCAGCTGGGCCTCCCGGGGCATCCTCGGCTCCGGTGCCCGGCTCTGCGGTGCGGCCGGTGCGGATCGACTCCCACACCTCATCGCCCGCGTGTGCGGCCAGGATGCGGCCGGCCGCGGATTCGAGCGCCGGCACCGACCGGAGCGGGCGGCGGAACGGCCCGCGGTCCCGGGCCTCGGCCTGGTCGATGCACACGGCCTCGCCCCCGATGAGGACGTGCACGGCGATCGTCGCGTCCAGCTGATCGCGCAGGCCGATCATGAACGGGCTCAGCGCCGTGAGGATCGGGTTGTTGGACATCTGATGGACCGCGAGTCGGGTCACGGCCTGTCCCAGTCCGTATCGCGAGGTCGCGGGATCCTGCACCGCATACTCCGCGTACACGAGCGAGCGGAGGAGCCTGTGCACCGTGGGGACGGTCATCCCCGACTGCTGGGCCAGATCCGTGAGCTGGTGGAAGTACGGGCTGCGGGCCAGCAGGTCCATCAGCAGCGTCGCATTGCGGATCGTGCCCAGCCCGCCCTTGGGTGCACCGTTGTCGACCACCATGCGTGTCCGTCCATTCCTCGTCCGTACTCCGGCGTGGAGCACAGATGTCACTGTACGACGCGGCATCTGCTCTCGCAATGAAATATGCATTCGTTCAATCAGGTATTGCATTCAGCATAGTGGAAACGTATTGTGATTCCACCGGGTGACGCCAGTCACTTCCGGAAGCGAGGGCGCACCAAGGACGACCCCTCGCTGGGATCTGCGAGGAGCATCCTTTTGCGAACACGCGCGTACAGACACTCACTCAACGGGAGCTCGATGCCCCCGGGGCAGCCTCTGCTGCGGGTGTCCGACCTGACCCTGAAGTTCGGCGGCGTCACGGCGCTCGCAGACGTGGACATGTCCGTGGAGTCGGGCACGATCCACGCGATCATCGGGCCGAACGGGGCGGGCAAGTCATCCCTGCTGAACTGCATGTCCGGTCTCTACCGGCCCACCTCAGGCTCCGTCGCGCTGCGGTACGTCGCAGATGACGTGGGCCGGGGACGCCGCGATCAGCCTGCGGCGTCGCCGGAGGCGGACATCGACTCCCTCGACATCCGCGAACGCGCGCTCACCAGCCTGCCGCCCCACAGGGTGGCACGCCTGGGGGTCGCGCGCAGCTTCCAGAACATCGAACTGTTCGATCACCTCACGGTGCTCGAGAACATGATGCTCGGCCGCCACATCCACATGAAGCAGAACGTCCTGACCTCGATGCTGTGGTTCGGTCCTGCCCGACGGCAGGAGATCGCCCACCGCGAGATCGTCGAGGAGGTCGTCGACCTGCTCAAGCTGCAGGCGTACCGCCAGAAGCCCGTGGGGACCCTGGCCTACGGCATCCAGAAGCGGGTCGAGCTGGGACGTGCACTCGCCCTCCAGCCGTCGCTGCTGCTGCTCGATGAGCCGATGGCCGGCATGAACGCAGAGGAGAAGGAGGACATGGCCCGCTACATCCTGGACGTCCACGAGCTCGCCGGCGTCTCGATCGTTCTCATCGAGCACGACATGAACGTGGTCATGGACATCTCCAACCGCGTCACGGTGCTGGACTTCGGGAAGGTGATCGGGGACGGCACGCCCCAGGAGGTCATGGACAACCCCCGAGTCATCGAGGCGTACCTGGGAGCGGGGGCGACGTCATGAGCGCAGCGAACCATGCGGCGCCGTCGGCAGGCGGCTTCGTCGCCGACCGGCCTCCTCACGGGATCACGCACACGATGCCGCAGCTGCTCGAGCGGCTGGCCGCGCAGCGTCCGGACCAGGTCGCCCTCCAGGAGAAGCGGTACGGGATCTGGATGCCCATGACGTGGAGCGTCTACCGCGAGCGGGTGCGCGACTTCGCGCACGGTCTGGCGGAGATGGGCGTTCAGCGGGGCGACATCGTCGCGGTCCTGGGCGACAACCGTCCCGAATGGCTCATCGCGGAACTGGCGGCTCAGTCACTGGGCGCCGCGGTCGTGGGGATCTATCCGACCTCGATCGGCACCGAGCTCACGCATGTGCTCGCAGTGTCACGTGCGCGCGTCGTCGTCGCAGAGGACCAGGAGCAGGTCGACAAGCTGCTCGCGATGGATGCGGAGTCCGCCGACGGCGTGCTCGTCGAGCACATCGTCTTCTACGACCCGCACGGCCTGGAGCAGTACGACCATCCGATGCTCCGCGAGTTCACCGCGGTGGAGGACGCAGGGCGGGAGTACGCGAAGGGTCGTGACGGGTGGCTCGACGACGAGATCGCGCGCAGCGAGCCAGAATCACTCGCCGTCATCTGCACGACGTCCGGCACGACCTCGAAGCCCAAGCTCGCAGAGCTGTCCCACGCGAACCTCCTGTCGATGGCGGACCGGCTCACCGAGGTGGATCCCATCGACGCGTCGTTCCGCTACGTGTCGACGCTGCCGTTCGCCTGGATCGGTGAGCAGATGCTCGCCGTGGCGTGCAGCCTCCACACCGGGTTCACCGTGTCGTTCCCGGAGGACTCCTCGACGCAGCGCGCGGACCTCAGGGAGATCGGGCCGGACGTCATGTTCGCCCCACCCCGCATCTGGGAGTCGCTCCTCTCCGAGGTCCAGGTGCGCATCGATGAGTCGGGACCGCTGAAGCGCGCGATCTTCGGCTGGGGCTACGACGTCATGGACAGGGCGGCCACCGTGCGGGCCGAGGGGAAGAAGCCGGGGGCGGGCCTGAAGCTCGCAGCCGGCATCGCGGACCTCGTCGCCACCCGCCCCATCCGCGAACAGCTGGGCCTCACGCGCATCAAGCGCTGCTACACGGGCGGCGCCCCGCTGGGACCCGACGTGTTCCAGTTCTTCCATTCGATCGGCGTCAACCTCAAGCAGATCTACGGCCAGACGGAGATCTGCGGCATCGCAGTGCTCCACCGCGATGCCGCAGTGTCGTTCGCATCGGTGGGCGAGCCCCTGCCGGGCACGGAGATCCAGTTCGGGGACAAGCAGGAGATCATGCTCCGATCGTCCGCAGTCTTCCGCGGCTATCACCGCAACGACGATGCCACCGGAGAGGCCGTGACCCGTCAGGGCTGGCTGCACACCGGTGACGCGGGCTACCTCGATGACAATGGACAGCTGATCGTCGTCGACCGGCTCAAGGACGTCGTCTTCGCGGACGACGGCACGATGTACTCCCACGCGTTCATCGAGAACAAGCTGAAGTTCTCCCCGTACGTGGAGGAGGCGGTCGTGTTCTCCGGCACCGGACTCGACGTGCCGGAGGCCGCGGATGCCGACGCCGCCATGTGCGCGATCATCACGGTCGACCCCGCGACTGTGGGCGCATGGGCCGAGCACAACCGGATCTCCTTCACCACCTACACGGATCTCGCCTCGAAGCCCGAGGTGTACGACCTCGTCGCAGAGGAGATCGCGACCGCCAACGAAGGGCTCATGGAGCGCATCCGCGTCAACCGGTTCGTGCTGCTCCACAAGCAGTTCGACCCGGACGACGACGAGATCACCAGGACGCGGAAGGTGCGGCGCAACGTCATCGGTGAGCGCTACGCCCCGATCATCACCGCACTCGCGGAGGGACAGGAAGAGCTCACGATGGAATCGACGGTCACCTACCAGGACGGCACGGTCGCACAGCGCTCCCTGCCGCTGCGGATCTTCGACCTCACCGGATATTCGCTGCCCGCCGGCCGCGTGCGTCGCAAGGTCTGGAGTGGTCGCAAGTGAGCACCTTCGTCACGCTTCTCGTCATCGGACTGTCCGAGGGTGCGATCCTCGCGCTCGCCGCCCTGGGCTTCGTCCTCATCTACAAGGCGACCGGAGTCATCAACTTCGCGCAGGGCGAGTTCCTGCTCATCGGCGCCTACTCCTTCTACACGGCGTTCGTCGTCATGCAGCTTCCGATCGTGCTCGCGCTCCTCGTCGGAGTGCTGGTCGCGGTGGTGGTCGGCGTGGTCGTCGAGCGGTTCATCCTCAGACCCATGGTGGGACAGAGCCACATATCGATCATCATGGTGACGATCGGACTGGCGAGTGTGCTGAGTGCGCTCGTCCAGATGTTCTACGGGACGCAGCCGCGGTCCATGCCGCCCATCCTGCCGCGCGGCTCCGTCTCCATCCTGGGCGGCACCGTGCCGGTCAACCGCCTGTGGGCGATCGTCATCTGCGCCGTCGTGCTGGGCCTGCTGACCTGGTTCTTCCAGAAGTCCCGCCACGGCGTCGCGATGCGGGCCGTCGCGGACGACCAGCAGGCGGCGATGACCGTGGGCATCTCCGTGCGCCGCGTGTTCGCCATGTCGTGGGCGCTCGCCGCGATCTCCGCACTCATCGCCGGCGTGACGCTGGCGGACATCACGACGGTGGAGATGAACATCGTGAACTTCGGGCTCCTCGTGTTCCCCGTGGTCATCATGGGCGGTCTCGACTCCGTGCCCGGCACCATCGTCGGCGGCCTCACGATCGGCCTCGTCACGCAGTTCGTCTCCGGCTACATGGATCCGGGCCTCGCAGAGATCGTCCCCTACCTCGTCCTCGTCCTCGTGCTGCTGGTCCGCCCGTACGGCGTGTTCGGCGAGAAGCGCATCGAAAGGGTCTGAACCATGGCAGCAGTCGAAACCGGACGGCATCATACGAGTTACCGGTCAGAGCTCCGTCTGTGGCACACCCGCCCGCAGATCGTGCGGATGGCGGTCCTCGCCGTCATCGTCATCATCCTCCCGTTCATCCTGGACGACTACTGGCTGGCACTCGCGAACACCGCGCTGATCGCGGCGATCGGAGCGATCGGCCTCAACATCCTCGTGGGCTACACGGGACAGATCTCCCTGGGCCAGGGCGGCTTCTTGGCAGTCGGCGCGTTCACCTCCGCGATCCTCACGGACCGGCTCGGGATGCCCGCACCGGTCTCGATCATCGGGGCCGTGATGCTCACCGCCGCGATCGGCGTGATCGTGGGCCTGCCCGCGCTCAGGCTCAAGGGGCTCTACCTCGCGATCGCCACCCTCGCGTCCCAGATGGTCATCCTCTTCATCGTCCGCCGGTGGGAGTTCCTCACGGAGGGCCAGGGCTTCCTCGACGTCGCGCGGCTGGAGGTGTTCGGGTTCCGCCTGGACCGCGCGAACTTCGAGCAGCAGTGGTACATGATCCTCCTCGTGCTCGCGATCCTCGCGGCGCTCACGGCGACGAACCTGTTCCGCACGGGGGTGGGCCGGTCCTTCATGGCGGTCCGCGACCAGGACATCGCCGCATCGGCGATGGGCGTGAACCTCACCCGCGCCAAGCTCACGGCGTTCGCCGTGTCGAACGGCTACGTGGGGCTCGCCGGAGCGCTCATGGCGCACTACACGGAGATCCTGTCGTGGGAGAAGTTCACGCTCGACGTGTCGATCCTCTACCTCGCGATGATCATCGTCGGGGGCATGGGATCGGTCGCCGGTGCCGTGTACGGGGCCGTGTTCATCACGCTCCTGCCGGTCCTCGTCCGCGAGGCAGCCGACGTGGTGGGCGGCGCGGTGCCGATCATCAGGGACCAGCTGCCCGCGGTCGAGCACGGGGTCTTCGGCCTCACGATCATCGTCTTCCTCATCTTCGAGCCGTGCGGCCTCAACCGGATCTGGGAACGGATCAAGGACTGGTTCGGCTACTGGCCGTTCCGCTACTAGACGCACCACACCCCTCAGCAGCGGGCCGAAGGCCCACGGCGACCCACACAAGGAGAAAGCAATGAAGCACTCTCGTTTCCTCTCAGCAGCAGCCTTCGCGGCTGTCACCGCGATGACCCTCAGCGCCTGCGGCGGCGGAGGCGCCGCCAGCGCGGATTCCGACGAGCCGATCCCGATCGGCGTCATCGCGGACCTCTCCGGTGCGACCGGCGATGTGGGCACGCCCTACAACGAGGGGATGCTCGCGTACGTGGAGCAGCTCAACGCGGACGGAGGCATCAACGGTCGCGAGATCGATGCGATGTCCAATGACTACGCCTACGAAGTCCCCCAGGCGGAGGAGCTCTACCGCCGCTACCTGAGCGACGAGGCCGTCGCCATCCAGGGGTGGGGCACCGGCGACACGGAGGCACTGCGCACCCGCGTGGCCAACGACGAGCTCCCGTTCATGTCCGGTTCGTTCTCCGAGGAGCTCACGGACGTGGAGGAGTCGCCGTACAACTTCCTCGTCGCCGCGACGTACTCCGACCAGATGCGCGCCGCGCTGAACTGGATCGCGGAGGAGTCCGGCGGAGAGGCGGGCGTCGCAGCACTGCACCACGACTCCCCGTTCGGCACGTCGCCCGTGGGCGACGGTGAGGCGTGGATCGACGAGCAGGGCCTCGACATCGACTTCACCTCCCACGCGATGCCCGCGGGCACGACGAACTTCGCAGGCATCCTGAGCCAGGTGGATTCCGCGGGTGCGGAGTACATCATCATCCAGAACGTGGCGAGCCCCGCGGCCCAGCTGGCCCGCGACCTCAAGGCGCAGGGCGGCGACCAGACGATCGTCTGCCTCAACTGGTGCGGCAACGAGCTGTTCGCGACCGGTGCCGGTGATGCGACGGAGGGCCACGTCATGGTGCAGCCCATCGCGCCGATCACCACCGAGCGGCCCGGACACGAAGCCATCCTCGCGTACGCCGAGGAGAACGGCATGGATCCGGCCGACATCCAGGTCAGCTTCGTGCAGGGCTGGTACGCGATGCACATCATGGCCGAGGGCATCCGCCACACGCTCGACGCCGGCGAGGACCTCACCGGCCCGGCGATCCGCGAATCGCTCGAGACGATGGGCCCGATCGACACCGGCGGAGTGATCGGTGAGGGAACCGTCGAGTTCAGCGCGGACTCGCACCGCGGCTCCACCACCACGGGACTCTACGAGGTCAAGGACGGCGAGCTGGCCGTCATCGAGGAGGCGGTGTCGCCGTGACCGCCGCTCCGGAAGCGGCGCCGGGGGCGGGCCCCCCGGCCGCCGCGCCCTCGCTGCTCTCGATCAACAACATCGAAGTCATCTACGACGAGGTGATCCTCGTCCTCCGCGGGCTGTCGCTCGAGGTTCCGAAGGGGCAGATCGTCGCTCTGCTGGGATCCAACGGCGCCGGCAAGTCGACCACGCTCAAGGCGGCGTCGGGGCTGCTGCCCAGCGAGCAGGGGGAGGTGACGAGCGGATCCATCTCCTTCGCTGGTGAGGACATCACGAAGATGGACGCACCGGAGAGGGTGAAGCGGGGCCTGAGCCTCTGCATGGAGGGACGCCACGTCTTCCCCCACCTCACCGTGTCGGACAACCTGCTGGCGGGCGGCTACACGAAGGCGAAGGAAGCCGGCGAGACGCTCGACTTCGTCTACGAGTTCTTCCCGAAGCTCGCGGACATGCGGGCACGGACCGCGGGCTTCCTGTCCGGCGGCGAGCAGCAGATGCTCGCGATCGGGCGGGCGCTCATGAGTCAGCCGACCCTGCTCATGCTCGACGAGCCGTCGCTGGGACTCGCTCCGCTCCTGGTGGAGGAGATCTTCGCAACGATCGCGAAGCTCAACGCGGACACCGGGCTCACCGTGCTCGTCATCGAGCAGAACGCGCGGACGGCGCTCTCCGTGGCCCACCACGGCTACATCATGGAGCAGGGCCGGATCATGCTCGAGGACGAGGCGGATGCGCTCGCCGACAACCCCGACGTCAAGGAGTTCTACCTGGGCGTCGGAGGGGACGCGGGCAAGCGCAGCTACCGGGACGTCAAGCACTACCGGCGCCGCAAGCGCTGGTTGTGAGGGAGGACCACCATGACAACGACGAACAGCGCCGACGCGGCGCGGCTCCTCCAGTCCGCCGCAGCGGCGGATCCGACTCTGGCGACGAGGCTCGCCGAGGCGGGCATCGATCCGGCGACCGTCTCCGGACCCGACGACCTCGCGGCCGTTCCGGTCCAGAGCAAGGATGCGAGGGTCGCTGGCCGGGACCACGTCCTCGGCGGCGGTGTGCCCCGGCGGATCTTCCAGTCACCGGGCCCGATCTACGAGGCCCAGCCGGACGGCGACGATCCGTGGCGGTGGCGCGAGGCCCTCGCATCCGCGGGACTGGTGCCGGGCGACATCGTCCTCAACTGCTTCGGCTACCACCTCTCGCCGGCTGGAGCGATGTTCGATGAGGCGGTCGTGGCGGCGGGTGCCACGGTGCTGCCCGGCGGCATCGGGAACCAGCAGCTGCAGGTGCAGGCGATCCGTGACCTCGGCATCCGCGGGTATGTGGGTCTGCCCAGCTACCTCAAGGCGCTCATCGACCTCTTCGCGGCAGAGGGCGGGACGCCTGCGGACATGCCGCTGCAGTACGCCGTGGTCACCGCGGAGCCCCTCCCGGACAGTCTGCGGGCGGAGCTGGAGGCCTGGGTCCCCGCCGTGCGGATGGCCTACGGATCCGCCGAGGCCGGCCTCATCTCCTACGAGGACGGACGCGGCGCCGGCATGGTCACCGCGGCGGACATCGTCGTGGACGTCTGCGACATCGCCGACGGCACGCCGGTGACGACGGACGCCCCGGGCGAGGTCGTCGTCTCGATCCTGCGGGAATCGGCGCCGCTGGTCCGGTTCGGCACGGGTGACCTGTCGGCCTGGGTGATCGACGGCGGGGAGCCCGTCCTGACCGACGGGCGGCGCAGGCTGGTCGGGGTGCTGGGGCGGACGGGTCAGGCGACCAAGGTCCGCGGCATGTTCCTGCACCCCACCCAGGTGAAGGCGGTCGCGGCGAAGCTCGCGGGCACCGAGGCGCTGCGGTTCCTGATCGGCCGTGAGGACCACAAGGACACGATCGTCGCCGAGGTCGTCGTCGCCGCGGGTGCGGACGCTGAGGTCGCGCAGGCCGAGGCCGCGGATCTGATCCGCTCGGAGCTGCGGTTCCGCGCGGAGGTCCGCGCCGTCGCAGCGATCGAGGGCGACGAGGTCATCGTCGACGAGCGGTCGTGGGACTGAGCTTCCAGCCGCTTCTCCATATCGAATGCTCACAATCCGTGTGATCCGGCAACGGTATTCGCATGGATTGTGAGCATTCGATCTCTGCGCCCGGTGGGGAAAACCCCCGTGAGCCGTCTGGTCGTCACCAGTGAGGAGCCTGTGGGGCCGTTCCTAGTGTGAGGGCATGACCGCAGCCCCCGCATCCCGTCCGGCCCCCTCCGCCGTCGAATCACACCCGCAGCCGACCGTCGTCCCACAGGTCCCACCGGTCCCACCGGTCCCACCGGTGCTGCCGGTTCCACCGGTCCCGCCCCAGCCCGCGGCGACGCCCGGCCGCGCGTTCGCCCTCATCGTGGGCGCGTCGATCGCGGTGCTGACCGCCGTCTGCGGGGTCTTACTGATCCTCGACGTCTCCGTGCCTTCCTGGGCGCTCGTCATCGGCCGGTGGATCCCCGCGTTCGTCGCACTCGTGGTCCTGCTGCGCATGCCGGTGCTCCACGGGACGGGATGGGGGACGCTCGCATCCTGGTGGGGACTGCGGCGGAGGCGGGGTGCGGAGGACCGTCCGCGGTTCATCGGGACGGTCGTCGCGAGCGCGGGAGCGGCCGCGGGCGTGATCGTCATCGCGGTCGTCACCGCTGCGCTCGCCGCCACCGTCGGTGCGATCGAGCTCCAGGCCACAGGGGTGCTCGTGATGGGGGTGCTGGCGATGCTTCCGCTCACCCTGGTCTTCGCGGTGTCCACCCTGGGGGAGGAGGTGGTGTGGCGGTCGCATCTGCCGCGTCTGGTGGACGGCGGGTTCTGGCCGTCGGCCTGCCTGATCGCTGCGGCGTGGACGGCATTCCACGTGCCGCTGCACCTCACGTACGTGCTCCAGGGCGATATGCCCGCCTCGCACGCGACCGCGCTGACACTCGGCCTGCTGCCGCTCAGCCTGTTCCTCAGCGCGGCGGCGGCTCGCTGGGGGAACGTGTGGCCGGCCGTCATCGCCCACGCCGTCCCGTTCTCCGCGCTGACACTCGCGACCGATGCTCCGGCGCTCGATGCGGCAGGGGTGTGGACGGTGACCGGGATCAGCGCAGCCCTGTTCCTCAGCGCATCCATGGCGATCGCTCCGGTGCAGGGGGACGGAGGAGGGGGCGCGCACCGCGGGATCCGGCGGTGATTCGTTTCCCGGAGCACCGGGAGCGTGGGATGCTGGGACGGCGGTTCGGCTCTCGATGCCCGCTGTTACGCTGATCGAGGACCGCGCCCGCGGCTGTCCTATCGTCCCGTGAGGAGTACCCCCAGATGACTGAAGTCCCGTCCTCGTTGAACGCCGGCCTCGCCGACGTCGATCCGGAGATCGCACAGGTGCTGGACCAGGAGCTGTCGCGTCAGCGCGGCACGCTGGAGATGATCGCATCGGAGAACTTCGTCCCGCGCGCAGTCCTGCAGGCGCAGGGCTCCGTCCTGACGAACAAGTACGCGGAGGGCTACCCGGGTCGCCGCTACTACGGCGGCTGCGAGTACGTGGACGTCGCGGAGGAGCTCGCGATCGACCGGGCGAAGTCACTGTTCGGCGCGGCGTACGCGAACGTGCAGCCGCACTCGGGCGCGCAGGCGAACGCAGCCGTCATGCACGCGTTCGCGCGTGCGGGCGACAAGCTGCTGGGCATGGACCTGGCCCACGGCGGACACCTCACTCACGGGATGAAGATCAACTTCTCCGGTCGTCTCTACGACATCGCCTCCTACGAGGTGGACCCGGACACCTACCGCGTCGACATGGACAACGTCCGTGAGCGCGCGCTCGAGCACCGTCCGAAGGTCATCGTCGCCGGCTGGTCCGCGTACCCGCGTCAGCTCGACTTCGAGGCCTTCCGGTCCATCGCGGACGAAGTGGGCGCGACTCTCTGGGTCGACATGGCGCACTTCGCGGGTCTGGCGGCCGCGGGTCTGCACCCCAACCCCGTCCCGATCGCGGACGTCGTGTCCTCGACGGTCCACAAGACGATCGGCGGCCCCCGCTCCGGGTTCATCCTGTCGAAGGACGAGGCGCACGCGAAGAAGCTCAACTCCGCCGTCTTCCCGGGACAGCAGGGCGGTCCGCTCATGCACGTGATCGCGGCCAAGGCCGTCGCCTTCAAGCTGGCGGCACAGGCGGAGTTCAAGGAGAAGCAGGAGCGGACGCTGCGCGGAGCGCGGATCCTCGCCGACCGCCTGCAGGAGGCCGACGTCGCAGACACCGGCGTCCAGGTGCTCACCGGCGGCACCGACGTGCACCTGGTGCTCGTCGACCTGCGCAACTCCCAGCTGGACGGCAAGCAGGCGGAGGACCTCCTCCACGAGGTCGGCATCACGGTCAACCGCAACGCGGTGCCGTTCGACCCCCGCCCGCCGATGGTGACGTCGGGTCTGCGCATCGGCACCCCGGCGCTCGCGGCCCGCGGGTTCGGCGACGCGGAGTTCACAGAGGTGTCGGACATCATCGCGCAGGCGCTCAAGCCGGGCGCTGACGCTGACGCGCTCCGCGCCCGCGTGCAGAAGCTGGGCGACGACTTCCCCCTCTACGAAGGGCTGGAGCAGTACTGATGACGACAGACACGGGCACGGCTGCGGATGCCGCGGCCGAACCGCTGAAGCTCGATGGCAAGGCGACTGCGGCGACGATCAAGCAGGAGCTGGCCGCGCGCGTCTCCGCGCTGCACGAGCGCGGGGCGACACCGGGGCTCGGCACGCTGCTGGTCGGCGACGACCCGGGTTCGCAGTGGTACGTCGCGGGCAAGCACCGCGACTGCGAGGAGATCGGGATCGCGTCGATCCGCGAGGATCTGCCGGAGACCGCCACGCAGCAGGAGATCGAGGACGCGGTCCGCCGCCTCAACGAGAATCCTGAGTGCACCGGCTACATCGTGCAGCTGCCGTTGCCCAAGGGCATCGACGAGAACCGGGTGATCGGCCTCATCGATCCGGAGAAGGACGCCGATGGACTGCACCCGCAGAACCTCGGCAGCCTCGTCCTGCGGGTCAAGGAGGAGATCGAGACGCCACTGCCCTGCACCCCCGCGGGCATCGTCGAGCTCCTCACGCGCCACGACATCGACCTGAACGGCAAGCACGTGGTCGTCCTGGGGCGCGGCGTGACGGTGGGGCGCCCGATCGGGCTCCTCCTGACGCGCAGGGATGTGAACGCGACGGTCACGCTCACCCATACGGGCACGCAGGACCTCGCGTCGCTGGTCGCCCAGGCGGATGTCATCGTGGCGGCCGCGGGACAGGCCGGGATGGTGAGCGCCGACATGGTGAAGGACGGCGTCATCCTCATCGACGTGGGCGTGTCCCGCGAGGAGGATCCGGAGACCGGGAAGTCGAAGGTCGTCGGCGACATCGCGAAGGAGGCCCGGGCGCGGGCGTCCGCCTTCACCCCGAACCCCGGCGGGGTCGGACCGATGACGCGGGCGATGCTGCTGGTCAACGTCGTCGGCATCGCGGAACGGCACGCGGCCGAGGCCTGACGGGCTGACGGGTTCAGCTGAGCTGACAGGTCGGACCGGGCTGACAGGGTCGACCGAACTGAGACTTTCGTCGACTGCGGGCTCTCCACCTCAGGGTGGGGAGCCCGCAGTCGTGGTTCCAGCGGTGCCCTCGACCCACGGCGCATCGGGAAGGAACCTGATGAGCCGGGAGGTGGGCTGGCTCAGGGCGGTGCCGACGACCTCGGCGGCGAACTTCTGAGCGTAGAGGTCCACCAGGGAGGTCATCACCGCGGCGACCCGCCTGCCCGCGTCGAGTCCGGGAGTCAGCTCGTCGGGGAGCGACGGCAGGAACATCGCGCGCTTTGACGTCTCGTAGAAGCCGTCGTAGTACGTCGCCAGATCGACTGACTGCTCGGTCGAGCGTGCGGCGATCTGCTCGAGTGCGCGCACCTCCTCGTGGAGGCCGCGCACGTCGAAGGCGATCTCAGTCCATCTGCGCGCCTGCTCCCGGTCAGCGGGGACGAGGGTGCACCGCTCCCAGAGGACGCCCTCGGCGCCGTGGGCGTCACGGATGCCGCCCGCTTCCTCGAACTCTGTCACCAGAGTGGCTGCGAGAGTCCCCGCAGCGTCCTCGAAGCCGATGAGGACGCCGGGCCGCAGCTGTCGGTAGCCCGAGAACTGCGCGGCGTACACGAGCCGGTCCCGCAGCGACCGTCTGCTCTCCGGCACCGCCACGATGAGTCCGTGGAACGCGCCGGTGAAGGCCGGTGCGTCTGCGTCGCCCGACAGGGTGGAGAACCCGCGCTGCAAGGACTCGTCCAATGTGTACACCGATGCGGTGCCGGCCTTCTCCCGGTGCATGAGCCCTCGCTGGGTCAGGCGCGTCACCTGGTTGCGGACCGCGGAGGGCTTGATGCCGCGCATGCCCAGCACTGCGGTGATGACGGGCCCGGGGAGCGACGCCGCTCGCAGGGAGCCGAAGACGGACACGATGTCGAAGGATCCGCGGGTCAAGCGGTAGCGGGGCAGCTCTGCCACGGTGTGACTCCGTTTCGGGACGAAGTGGTCGGTCGTGTAGAACCGATCCTACCGTGAGGAGCATCACATCAAAGCGGTCGATGGAGGAGGAATCATGGCACAGGCATCCGGCATCGGAATCCAGGACAACTTCTATCAGTCAGCGATCTCGGCAGGCATAGCCGTCGGCATCACCGCGATCATCGGCTTCGTCTGCTTCATGATCTTCGGATCGGGGATCCAGGAGACCATGCAGTGGGTGGTGACGCTCTGCCTGGTGTCAGGAGGCGCCACGTTCGCCGGCGTCGCCGTCGGGATGTCCGCCGGGGCGAAGCGGGAGCGGAGTCTGGCACAGACCCCGTGAGGGCTCTGGCTTCGTAAGGGCACAGGCTCCGTGCGGGCACGCCCCGTGAGGACTGGCCCTCACGAGGGCTCAGTACGAGCGGGGGAGCCCCAGGACCTTCGTGCCGAGGTAGTTCAGCACCATCTCCTGGCTGACCGGGGCGATGCGCATGAGGCGGACCTCCCTGAGGTAGCGACCCACGTGGTACTCCTCCGAGTACCCCATGCCGCCGTGGACCTGCAGCGCGCGGTCGGCGGCTTCGTGCCCCGCCTCTGCGCAGAGGTACTTCGCGGTGTTCGCCTCGCGGCCGCTGGGCAGGCCGCGGTCGTAGGTCCAGGTGGCGCGACGGAGGGACAGCTCCGCTGCATCGAGCTTCGCGAGCGAGTCCGCGAGCGGGAACTGGAGCCCCTGGTTCATGCCGATCGGGCGGTCGAAGACGACGCGCTCCTTCGCGTACTCCGTGGCCTTCGCCAGTGCGGCGCGTCCGATCCCCAGAGCCTCTGACGCGATGAGCATGCGCTCGGGGTTGAGGCCGTCGAGGATGTAGGAGAAGCCCTTGCCCTCTTCGCCGACGCGGTGGGCCTCGGGTACGACGAGGTCGTCGATGACCAGTTCGTTCGACGACACGGCGTTGCGGCCGATCTTGCGGATGGGCCGGATCGATACGCGGTCCCGGTCGAGGTCGGTGAAGAAGAGGGTGAGTCCGTCGGTCGGCTTCTCGACCTCGCTTCGCGGAGTCGTCCTGGTCAGCAGGAGGATCTTCTCCGACTCGAGGGCCTTGGAGATCCAGACCTTGCGGCCGTTGATGACGTAGTCGGAACCGCGGCGCGCCGCGGTCGTCGTGATGCGGGTGGTGTCCAGGCCGGCATCCGGTTCGGTCACGCCGAAGCACACGTGGAGGTCTCCCGAGGCGACGCGCGGGAGGTTCTCATCCTTGAGTGCGTCGGAGCCGTGGACGATCACGGGGTGCATTCCGAAGAGGGTCAAGTGCACCGCGCTCGCGGCGTTCATCGCACCGCCGCCCGCGGCGATCGCCTCGAGCAGGAGGGTGGCCTCCGTGATCCCCATGCCTCCGCCGCCGTACTTCTCCGGGGTGGTGATCCCAAGCCAGCCGTGGGATGCGAGGTGGTCGTAGAACTCCTGGGGGAATTCGCGATCCGCGTCCTTCTGCGCCCAGTACTCGTCATCGAACGGGGCCACGATCTCCCGAGCGGCTTCGCGGATGTCGATCTGCTCGTCGGTCAGTCCGAACTCCATGGGGTCCTCCTGGTGTCTTCGCCATGCTTTCCCTTAAAGGTACTACCATAAAGCGGTAGACGTGAAGGGGGATCATGAGTGGATCGGAGTCGGTGGCCGCTGATGTGCGTGCGCGGATCCTGTCCGGCGAGCTGCCGGTGGGTCGCGCGCTGCCGCCGGAGCGAGAGCTCGCGGACGAGCAGGGCGTGAGTCGGACGACTGTGCGCGCGGCGCTGACGCTGCTGGAGGCCGAGGGGCTCGTCGTCAGGCGCGTGGGGCGCGGCGGGGGGACGTTCGTGTCCGAGCCGGGGACGCGTGCGGTGACCTCTGCGCTCCAGCGGACCGTGGGGATGTCGGGATTCCCCGCCGTGGACCTCGCGGAGGCGCGACGAGAGATCGAGCCGCGGTGCGCCGCCTTCGCGGCAGCGCGGATCTCCGCAGCGCAGCTCGCTGACCTGCGAGATCTGCAGGCGATCATGGCGCGCACGCGCGATAGGGCGGAGTTCTTCGCGGCGAATGCGCGCTTCCACGTGCTCATCGCGGAGGCGAGCGGCAACGCCGTCCTCTCTGCGGTCATCAGCGGCCTCGTCGTCCCGATCCGCGACGTGACCGATGACCCGGTGCGAATCCGTGAGCAGGAGATGGCCTCGACGGTCCGCGTGCACGAACTCATCATCGCCGCGTTGTCCGACGGTGACTCCGACGCCGCGGAGGCTGCGATGCGGGCTCACCTGAGTGCGCATGCGGACGTGGTCGGCGGTGCGTAGGGCGATCGTTCTGTCCGCCGGTCGTTGAGCAGGTCGACGGCTTGACGGTGCCGAGTCAGCTCTATAGCGTTGTTCGCGCTTACGAACGGAAGTTCGCAAATACCAATGGAGGTATGACTCGATGGTCGATGATGACGTCCACCGCGCACGCCGCAGAGCACCGCGACCACGGCGTGCCGTCCGCGGTGTCCGTGCGTGCGCGGCGGCTGCGCTCGTCTCTGCTGTGGGGCTGCTGAGCTCCTGTGCCGGGGACACCGATGACACCGCAGTGCTCAAGCTCGCGGACAGCTACGCGACGACCCACATGTTCGCCCGGTACGGGGTCGAGGGCTTCATCGAAGACGTCACCGAACAGGGTCCGGGCGAGGTGGGCATCGAGTACTACCCGGCCGGGCAGCTGGGGAGCGCGCGGGACATCGTCAATCTCGCGCAGGCCGGATCCCTGGAGATCACGCCTGCGGCACCCGCATACCTGTCCGACCAGCTGCCGCTGTCGAGCGTGACGGACCTGCCGGGCCTCGCTGACGATTCGTGCGTGGCCTCCGCCGCCTTCAGCGACCTGCTCGCTGAAGGCGGAGTCCTCTATGAGGAGGAGTACGCGCCGCGCGGACTCAGGCCGCTGTGGGTCGCGGTGATCCCCTCCTACGAGATCATGACGGCCTCCCGGAAGGTGGAGACGCCGGAGGACATGGAGGGGCTCACGATCCGTTCGTCCGGAGGCGCGATGGATACGAACATCGGCTCCTTGGGCGGTGCGCCGGTGAGCATGACCGCGGCGGACGCCTATGAGGCGCTGTCCCGCAACACCGTCGACGGCATCTCGTTCCCGTATGCCAGCGTCACGCCGTACAAGCTGGAAGAGGTGCTCAACTACTCCACGAAGGGCCTCAACCTCGGATCCTTCGCGATTCCGTACGTCATCGCCGAAGACGCGTGGCAGGACCTGAGCGCGAAGCAGCGGGAGCAGATCACCACGGCCGCGGACGATGCCAGCCAGAGGCTGTGCGACGGCATCGCCGAGGAGAACCCTGCCTCCGAGGAGCTCATGCGTGAAGCGGGGATCACGTTCACAGAGCTGACGGATCCGCAGGTGGAGGAGTTCGCGGAGTACCTCGAGCCGCTGCGCCGGCAGTGGGCCGACGAGTTCGATGCCGCCGGCCGACCCGGGACCGAGGTCCTTGACGCGTACGAAGAGGCGGTGGCCCGTCATTCGGCCGCCGCAGAGGAGGGCTGAGACCATGGTGAACGGATCAGCGAAGAACCCGGGCCTCGAACCGACTCCCGAACCGACTCCCGAATCGGCGCCCGTACCGGCACCTGCACCGGCGCCCGGAGACGACGGTCCGGGTGCGATCGCGGACGAGGGCGCCACGTCGATGCCCGCAGCCGCCGTCAGCATGCACCCGGTGGTGCGGGGGATGGGCCGAGCGAGTGCTGCGGCGGCGGGCCTGTCCGTCTTCTGCCTGTTCGTGGTCATGCTCGTCGAGGCGGGCGCGCGCTACCTGCTGTCGGCACCTCTGGGATGGAACGTGAGTGCTGTCGAGCGGGTCATGATGCCCGGCATGGTCTTCCTCGCGCTGCCGTGGATGTACGTCTGCGCCGGTCACGTGAGCGCTGGGATGGTGTACTCGCGGATGTCCCCGGCACTGCAGTCGGCCGCGCGCGTCGTCGCGTTCGTGTGCATCGTCGTCGTCGCGGCGCTCCTCTTCGCGTCGGGACTCAACGGAGTGCTCCAGTCGATGGCGCTGGGCGACGCTCCACCGCCCGCCTCCTCTGAGATCCCCATACCGACCTGGACCTGGCTCGCCATCCAGCCCGTCGGTGCACTGGGTCTCCTCATCGTTGCGCTCGTCGATGCGCGTCGCTTCCTGCGCGACGGCGAGATCGAGGACGAGTCGGAAGGACACGAATCATGATCGTGCTCGTCATCACGCTGCTTCTGCTCGCACTGATCCTCCTGCGTGTGCCGGTCGCGTTCGCGATCCTCGTCGCCGGGCTCGTTGGCATGGTCGCCATCGACGGATTCTCTGCCGCGGTCGCGGTCCTGCAGGTCATCCCGATGAGCGCCTCCGGCAAGTTCTCGCTCTCCGCCATCCCGCTCTTCATCCTCATGGCGCACTTCGTGCTCGCGAGCGGTGCGCTGACCTCCCTGTTCGAGAGCGCACGGGTGCTCGTGGGCCGCGTCCGGGGAGGCACCGGGATCGCAGCGGTGCTCGCGGGCGCCGGCTTCGCATCGGTGTCAGGGTCGTCGACCGCGTCAGCGGCGACGCTCGCCCACACGTCGACGGGGGAGATGATCAGGCAGGGCTACTCGCCCCGCCTGGCGACCGGCGCGGTCGCGAGCGCGGGGACGCTGGCAGCGATGATCCCGCCCTCCATCCTCCTGATCTTCTACGCGATCACGGCGGAGACGAGTGTCGGCCAGACACTGCTGGCCGGACTGGTGCCGGGTCTGCTCATGGCGGCGACACTGTGCGCCGTCGTCTACATCCTGGCTCTGCGCGGCCAGGCACCGGCGGCCGACGGCAGCACGATGCGGGAGAAGGCCCGCGCGCTCGCCGGGCTCCTGCCGGTGGGTGTCCTGTTCGTCCTCGTGGTCGGTGCGGTGTTCTTCGGCATCACGACTGCGACCGAGGCCGCGGCCGTGGGCGCGCTCGGAGCCCTGGGACTCATGGTCGTGTACCGGAAGGCGACGTGGAAGAACATCCGCGAGTCCCTCGTCGGCACCGTCACGAGCAGCGCGATGATCATGGTGATCATCGTCGGGGCGCACGTGTTCGGCCACTTCCTCGCGGAGAGCCGCGTGACCCCCGCCGTCGTCGAGGCGGTGGGCGAGTGGCAGGTCCCCTCCGTCCTCATCATGCTGGGAGTCGTCTTCGTCTACCTGATCCTCGGATTCTTCATGGATCAGATGGCGATCATCGCACTCACCGTCCCCGTCACCCTGCCACTCGTCGAAGCGCTGGGCTACGACCCGATCTGGTTCGGCATCGTCGTCATCCTCGTCGCAGAGGTCGGACTCGTCACCCCGCCGCTCGGCCTCAATGCGTTCGTGACCGCCCGTGCGAGCCGCATCCCGCTGGAGACGGTGTTCCTGGGCGCAGTGCCCTTCATCATCGGCATGCTCGTCGTCGTCGCACTGATCTTCTCCTTCCCCCAGCTCGCGCTGTTCGTTCCTGAGATGATGAACGGATGACGGAAGGAGGAGGTTCCATGCTGGGAGCGGCTCCGCTCGACGGCGTCCGGGTGCTCGAGGTCGGCACCGTGATCATGGCGCCGTATGCGGGCAAGGTGCTCAAGGACCTCGGCGCCGAGGTCATCAAGGCGGAACCGCCGGGAGGCGACATCGGGCGTCGGATAGGACTGCTCGGGCCGAACGGAACGAGTGTCCTGGCGATGAACCTCAATGCGGGCAAGCGCAGCATCGTCGTCGATGCGCGCACGGGGACGGGACGGCGGGTGATGGACGGCCTGATCGCCTGGGCAGACATCGTCCTCACGAACACCCTTCCCGCACGTCGTGAGGAGTTCGGCCTCTCGTGGGACCACGTCCGCGCGGTGAACCCGCGCGCGATCCTCGTGACCGGCCAGGGCTTCGCGAGCGATTCCGCACGGCGGGACTCGCCAGCGTACGACGATATCGTGCAGGCGGCGTCAGGTGTGGCGGACACCTACCGGCTGCGCGATGGCGAGCCCCGCTATTCGCCGTACGTCGTCGCTGACAAGGTGTGCGGCATGACGATGGCGCAGTCCGCGCTCGCCGCGCTCCACCGCCGCTCCGTGGACGGGGAGGGGTGCTGGGTCGACGTGCCGATGGTCGACACGATGGCGGCGTTCACACTCGTGGAGCACATGGGCGGGGCGACGTTCTCGCCTGCCCGGGGAGACGTGGGCTGGTCCAGGGTGCTCGCACCGCAGCACCGGCCGCATCCGGCGCTCGACGGGTGGGTCTGCGTCATGCCGTACACGGACGCGAACTGGCACAGCTTCTGCACTCTGATCGAGAGGCCCGACTACCTGACCCATCCCCAGGTCGCGACGAATCGCGATCGCAGCGCCGACCCGACGCTCTACGAGCAGATCCTCGCCGACTACGCGTCGCAGCGCACGTGCGCACAGATCGAGGAGGAATGCGCGGCCGCGGGGATCCCCGTCAGTCGGGTGGCTCGAGTCGATGACCTCCCCGACGACCCGTACCTCGCTGCCAGGCCGGTGCTGTCCCGGACCGCTCACGCACGGGAGGGAGACTACGTCCACGTGTCGGGGCCGGCGGTCTTCCACGGTCACGAGCGGCCGCTCCCGGAAGACAGCGCAGTCCTCGACGGCGACCGGGAAGAAGTGCTGTCCCTGATCGGAGTCGATGCCGAGGAACCGGCACCATGACACGGCAGCCCGGTGCAGCCCGGTGCATCGGACTAGCGGGTGGACCCGGTGGCTGAGCACAGGACCGTGTCCCGCGTCGTGGGGATCCTCGAGGTCGTGGCGCGTGCGCGCAGGCCCGTTCCCCTCTCTGTGCTCGCGGCGCAGCTGGACGCGCCGAAGAGCAGCCTGCACGGGCTCGTGGGGGGACTCCTGCACCGCGGATACCTGAGCGAGATCGACGGCGGATACAGGCTCGGTGCGGGGGCGCATGCTCTGCTCGCACCCGCGGGCTCGTCCTTGCCGCTGCTGCTGGGAGAGTCCTGCGCAGAGATCGCCGTGCGCACGGGAGAGACGGTGACGCTGGCGACCCGGGTCGGTGATCGATCGGTCGTCTACGTGCACTCGGAGCCGTCGGCATTCGAAGTCTGCTATCGCCCGCGTCTGCGCGAGAGACGGCCGATCCTGCCGACCAGTGCGGGCAAGCTCTTCCTCGCACACGACGACGACAGAGACAGCGTGCTCGCCCTCGCCGATGAAGATCACCGGCGGCGGTTCCTTACGGAGATCGATTCGATCCGCGCGTCCGGCATGGCCTTCAACCGCGGCGAGACCGTGTCAGACCTGGGTGCCGTCGCAGTCGGGGTGTATGAGGACGACCGGCTCACGGCCGGGATCACCATCGCAGGTCCACTGACCCGGGTGGCGGAGCGCCTCGAGTACTTCGGCGGCCTCGCGCAGGAGGTCCTCACCGCGGACGGCTTCAGCCGTCACGGCCGTCAGCCGTCGTGACGCGACGCGGCACCGGGCCGTGCGGGGCCGGAGAGGGGAGCCGCACAGCCCGATGCCCGGACGTCAGACTCCTCAGCCTTCGGTGAGGCGGAGGGAGAAGAACACCCGGTCCTCGCCGGGTCCCGCATAGTCCTCGATGCGGGTGCCCTCGAAGCCCAGCGATGAGTGGAACGCGATGGCATTGGCGTTCTCCGCGATCGCGGTGGCCTGCACCTCATCCTCGAGGTTCGCCTTGGCCCGGGCGATGAACGCCTCGTAGAGGCGACGTCCGATGCCCAGGTGGCGGAAGTCCTGCCGCGCGGCGACGAGGTGGATGTAGGACGGGCCCTCCTTCGGGAAGGCGCCCAGCAGGTATCCGACGATCTCATTCTGGTAGCGGGCCACGAGTCCGCCGGCGGCGAACTGACGGAACCAGTGCGGTTCGTGGTCGCCGCTCAGGTCACGATCACCCCAGAAGCGCTCCTGTGCGTTCACGATCTCAACGCGAAGCTCCAGGGGATCGAGTTCGTCGAGAGGACTGATGATCAGTCTGTCCGGATCGAAGTTCGTGTTCTCGGTCATGGCCTCTCCTCACGTGTGACTGAGCAACCAGCATACGCGGAGCTCGCGGTCGAGTCTGTCGCAGCCGGATCACAGTTCGACGTGAACCGGCTGGTTACGGGCGTGGACCCCCAGGTTACGGGACATGGAGCCCGCGCGCTCGGCCGGTCGCGAGGAACCCTGCGGGCGGCGGCCGCGACCGTGGCACGATGGGTGCCATGCTGCGCATCACGACAGTCAACGTCAACGGAATCCGTGCCGCCCTGCGGAAGGGCATGGGGGAGTGGATGGCCGCTGCCGATTCCCCGATCATCACTCTGCAGGAGGTGCGTGCCGCGAACGACATCGTCTTCGACGTCCTCGCTGATTCCGGGTACCGGATCCAGAGCGCCGATGCGGAGGCGAAGGGCCGCGCCGGCGTGGCCGTCCTGTCCCGCACGGAGCCGGAGGCCACCCGGACGGGCAACGGCGACGACTACTTCGACAGAGCCGGTCGCTGGATCGAATCGGACTTCCGGCTGGCGGACGGCTCGCTGCTGACGGTGGTGAGCGCCTACGTCCATTCGGGCGAGGTCGACACCCCCAAGCAGGACGACAAGTACCGCTTCCTCGAGGCGATGCTCGTCCGTCTCCCCGAGCTCGCGGAGCACGCGGACCACGCGGTCCTCACGGGTGATCTGAACGTGTGCCACACTGAGCTCGACCTGAAGAACTGGAAGGCGAACCGGAAGAAGGCGGGATTCCTGCCCGAGGAGCGGGCCTACTTCGACAGGTTCTTCTCCGACATCGGCTACGTCGACGTCCACCGGCAGCTGTCCGGTGAGGTCCCCGGCCCGTACACCTGGTGGTCGATGCGCGGGAAGGCCTTCGACAACGACGCGGGATGGCGGATCGACTACCAGGCCGCCACTCCGGGCCTCGCGGAGACGGCGACCGCCGCACGAGTGGATCGCGCTGCGAGCTGGGGGGAGCGCTGGTCCGACCATGCCCCGCTTGTCATCGACTACGACCTCCCGGGACTGCGGGAGGCCTGAGCAGGCGGTTCCGAGTGCACGGAGCCGGCCGGCCGGTGGCAGAATGAGGGACATGACCGATTCCTCGGGCCTCCCGTCAGGCCGTCCGCGCTCCCTGTCCGGAATCCAGGCGACATCGGATTCCCTCCACCTGGGCAACTACATCGGAGCGCTGCAGCAGTTCGTCGAGCAGCAGGAGACGCATGACGCGTTCTTCTTCATCGCGAACCTCCACGCCATCACCGTCGATCAGGACCCGGCCCATCTGCGCGAGCGGACGCTGCGCACCGCGGCCCAGTTCATCGGCGCGGGCCTGGATCCGCAGCGCTCGACCCTGTTCGTCCAGTCGCACATCCCGGCGCACACCCAGTTGGGGTGGGTCCTCGAATGCACGACGGGTCTGGGCGAAGCGCAGCGCATGACCCAGTTCAAGGACAAGTCGACCAGGAACGAGCACGTCTCGCTGGGCCTCCTCACGTACCCTGCGCTGATGGCCGCGGACATCCTGCTCTACCAGGCGGACGTCGTGCCGGTCGGAGAGGATCAGCGCCAGCACCTGGAGCTGACGCGGAACCTCGCCGAACGCTTCAACCACCGGTACGGGGACACCTTCACCGTCCCGGAACCGCACATCCTCAAGTCGACGGCGAAGGTCTACGACCTGCAGGACCCCACGGCGAAGATGTCGAAGTCCGCGCAGACGCCGGCAGGCCTCATCGAGATCCTCGACGACGAGAAGTCGATCACGAAGAAGATCAAGTCGGCCGTCACGGACGCCGGCACGGAGGTCACCTTCGATCCTGAGGGCAAGCCGGGAGTCTCCAACCTGCTCACGATCCACTCCGCCCTGTCGGGACGGTCGATCGAGGACATCGTCGCGGAGTTCGAGGGCAGGATGTACGGCCATCTCAAGGTCGCCCTCGCCGAGGTCGTCGTCGAGACCCTGCGCCCGCTGCGCGAGCGCACCCTCGAGCTCCTGGACGACCCGGCGGAGCTCACGCGCGTACTCGACGCCGGTGCGGACACGGCCGGCGCGATCGCCGAGCGCACGATCGCGGACGTCTACGACCGAGTGGGATTCCTCACTCGCTGATCACCGGCACAGCGTCGAACCGCGGTTCGAGCCACGCCGGAGGAAGGTGGTGCCCGGGTGATCCTCTCTCCCAGGAACCGCAGGCCGAAGCCGTTCAATCTCTCTCCCGAGGTGCAGCACACCGCCGCACGGGTGGAGGACCGCGTCCATGAGTGGGCGAGGAAGCGGGTGACGAAGCGCGACTGGCGCCGCACCGTCGTCTGCTACGACTCCTACGGCACGGAGAAGAGCGTGCGCGTGCTGGGACGGATGATCCTCACGCGCACGGGGAAGCTCGCGGCGGACATGCACGCGAGCATCCGCGGATTCCGCTCATTCGGTGCGGTGCCGCTGGCGAACGAGACGGCGTGGGTGCGGATCGGCGGCCAGGAGCACATGGTCGAATGCGACCGCGGCGGCATCATCGACATGGTGATCCCGGGGGACTACGAGCCGGGCCCCGTCGAGATCGAGCTGTGGACATCGGATTCGCTGGTCGACCGCGCGACTGTGACGATCATCGGTGAGGACCAGCGGTTCGGCATCATCTCCGACATCGATGACACCGTCATGGTCACGGCGCTGCCGCGTCCCTTCCTCGCCGCCTGGAACACCTTCGTGCTGGACGAGCACGCCCGCAGCCCCGTGTCCGGGATGGCCGTCCTCTACGACCGGCTCACATACCTGCGGCCGAACGAGCCGATCATCTACCTGTCGACCGGTGCGTGGAACGTCGCTCCCACTCTCAAGCGCTTCCTGTCGCGGAACATGTACCCGGACGGCCCGCTGCTGCTCACGGACTGGGGGCCGACGACCACCCGCGCGTTCCGCAGCGGCGTCGAGCACAAGCGGAACTCCCTCGAGCGACTGGCGCGGGAGTTCCCGCACATGAAGTGGCTGCTGATCGGCGATGACGGCCAGCATGACGAGGACATCTACGGGGAGTTCGTGGACAACCATCCGGAGAACGCCGCCGCTGTGGCGATCCGCCAGCTGACCTCCGGCGAGGCCGTGTGGGCAGGTGGTCGCTCGCGCCGCACCGGCCGGGGTCAGGGAGTGCCGTGGATCTACGCCTCGGACGGCGCGGGCCTCGCATCGGAACTGACCGAGCGCGGGATCATCAGCGGCCTCTGAGGCGTCAGTCCCGCTGCCTGCGATCCCTGCGCACGCGCACCACGAGCGCGAGGGCGGTGACGGCTCCCAGCCCGATCCCGCATGCCAGCAGGATGAGCGGCAGACCGGGTGCTCCGCCCTCGGCCTCCGCGGCACCGGCCGCGTCCGCAGCGACGGCTGCGTCGTCGGTCGACTCCGCTGCGGCGGGTGCCTGCGCAGCGGCCGTCTCAGCGGCCTCGGCGGCGGTCTCGAACGACATCGTGCCGACCGGTTCCGGTGACGACTGGGCGAAGGTCCAGTCGATGAGGTCGATCGCCGCGTCGCGCGTCATCGTCTCGCCGCCCAGCACAGCGGATGCGAGTCGACGGTCGTCGCGCTCGACCACGGCGACGAACGACCCGCCGGCAGCACTCGTGTAGCCGTTCTTGAGACCGAGGCCGCCCTCCACCTCACCGACGATCCGCGTGTGGTTCTGGATCGGGTAGCCGGACAGCTCTTCGCCCGTGTCCGGGTTCGTGGCACCGGGGAAGTCGTACTCGGTCTCCGAGATGACGTCCATGAGGTAGTCGTCCTCGAGCACCGCCCGGCCGATGCGCAGCAAATCCTCCACGGTCGTGACCTGGTCGTCCTCGTCGAGCCCCGACGTGTTCCACGCCTGCGTGCCGGTGAGCTGGAGCTCCTCCGCCTTGGCGTTCATGAGGTCGACGGCCTCGTCCTGCCCTCCCGCGGCGTCGGCGAGGGCGTGCGCGGCGTCGTTGGCGCTCGACATCAGCATCGCGTGGAAGAGGTCGTCGATCGAGTACTCGTTCTTCTGCACGAGCCCGACCTTGGTCCCGTCGACCAGCATGTCCTCGTACGTCGCCTCGTGCATGTGCTCCGGGTCGTCGAGCTCGTCGACGAGCGCCAGCCCGGACAGCAGCTTGATGGTCGAGGCGGGCGCGTGCTGCAGATCCGGTTCGTGCGAGGCGAAGACCTCTCCCGTGTCGATGTCCGCGACGATCCATGCCTCCGCTGACGGTTTGGGCGCCGGCGATCCGTCTGTCAGCGGACCGGGGTCGTAGACGGCGGTCGGGGTCGGCTCCGGCTGGGCGATCGCCGGCGCGGTGAGCACCGAGGGGCCGACGACCAGGGCGGGAACCAGCGCGACGACTGCGGCGAGAGCGGCCGCAGGGGAGCGGGTGGGGAGAGGAAGCACGGCGACAGCCTAACGCGAACGCGGCGGGGGAGTCTCCACGACCGTGGGGAGCCCCCCCCGCCGCGAGTGTGGCTGTGGTCAGCTCTGTGCGTCTGCGACCACCGTGCCTCGGATCAGCTCGGATCAGCTCACAGCTCAGCTCACGCGAGGCTGCGTGTGAGCAGCGCCTGCTTCACCTCTGCGATCGCCTGCGTCACCTGGATGCCGCGGGGGCATGCGTCGGTGCAGTTGAACGTCGTGCGGCAGCGCCACACGCCCTCGCGGTCGTTGAGGACCTCGAGGCGCATGTCTCCGCCGTCGTCGCGGCTGTCGAAGATGAAGCGGTGGGCGTTCACGATCGACGCGGGACCGAAGTACTGGCCGTCGGTCCAGTAGACCGGGCAGGACGTGGTGCACGATGCGCACAGGATGCACTTGGTCGTGTCGTCGAAGATCGCCCGGTCGTGCTGCGACTGGAGGCGCTCACGCGTGGGCTCGTTGCCGGACGTGATGAGGAACGGCATGACCTCGCGGTACGACTGGAAGAACGGCTCCATGTCGACGATGAGGTCCTTCTCCAGCGGAAGTCCCTTGATCGCCTCGACGGTGACCGGCTTGTCCGTGTTGAGATCCTTCAGCAGCGTCTTGCAGGCCAGGCGGTTGCGGCCGTTGATGCGCATGGCATCGGAGCCGCACACGCCGTGCGCGCACGAACGGCGGAAGGACAGCGAGCCGTCGATGTCCCACTTGATCTTGTGGAGGCCGTCGAGCACGCGATCCGTGCCGTACATCGTGACGGTGTAGTCCTCCCAGTGCTCTGCCTGGTCCTGCTCAGGGTCGAAGCGCGCGATCCGGAACGTCACGTCGAAGGACGGGATCTCGCCGCCGCCCCCGCCGCCCAGGTGGGCGGGGAGGTCGACCTTGGATGCGGGCTCTGCGGTCTGCGTGGTGTCTGCCATCAGTACTTACGCTCCATCGGCTGGTAACGGGTGATGACCACGGGCTTCCATTCGAGCCGCATGCCGGGGATTCCCTCGGACTCGGTCTCCGGATCCTTGTAGGTCATCGTGTGCTGCATGAAGTTCTCGTCGTCGCGGTCCGGGAAGTCCTCACGGAAGTGACCGCCGCGGGATTCCTTGCGGTGGATCGCGGCGACCGCGACGACTTCGGCGATCTCGAGCAGGAAGCCCAGCTCGACCGCTTCGAGGAGGTCGAGGTTGAAGCGCTTCCCACGGTCCTGGATGCCGATGTTCTTGTAGCGCTCGCGCAGGGCGCCGATGTCGTCCAGCGCCTTGCGGAGCGTCTCGTCCGTGCGGAACACCTGGGCGTTCGCGTCCATCGTCTCCTGCAGGTCGCGACGGATGTCCGCGATGCGCTCCGGTCCGTCGGACGTGCGCAGCGTCTCGATCATGTCGACGACGTACGCCGCCGGATCCTCCGGCAGCTCCGGCAGCACTGCGGTCTCCGCGAACTTCGCCGCACCGATCCCGGCGCGCTTGCCGAACACGTTGATGTCCAGCAGCGAGTTGGTGCCCAGTCGATTGGACCCGTGCACGGACACGCACGCCGTCTCGCCCGCCGCGTAGAGGCCGGGGACGACGTTCGTGTTGTTCGAGAGCACCTCTGCCTCGATGTTGGTCGGGATGCCGCCCATGCCGTAGTGCGCGGTGGGGAACACGGGGACGGGCTCCGTGTAGGGCTCGACGCCCAGGTACGTGCGGGCGAACTCCGTGATGTCCGGGAGCTTCTCGTCGATGTGCGCCGGTTCGAGGTGCGTGAGGTCCAGGAGGACGTAGTCCTTGTTGGGTCCGCAGCCGCGGCCCTCGCGGACCTCGTTCGCCATCGAGCGGGCGACGATGTCACGCGGAGCCAGGTCCTTGATCGTGGGGGCGTAGCGCTCCATGAAGCGCTCGCCGTCCACGTTGCGCAGCACGCCGCCCTCACCGCGGGCCGCCTCCGAAAGGAGGATGCCCAGGCCGGCGAGGCCCGTGGGGTGGAACTGGAAGAACTCCATGTCCTCGAGCGGGATGCCGCGGCGGTAGGCCACACCCACTCCGTCGCCCGTGAGGGTGTGTGCGTTCGACGTCGTCTTGAAGATCTTGCCGAACCCGCCGGTGGCGAACACGACGGACTTCGCGCGGAAGACGTGGATCTCACCGGTCGCGAGCTCGTAGGAGACGACGCCGGCGGCCTTCTTGACCCCGTCGACCTCGGTCATGAGGACGTCGAGCACGTAGAACTCGTTGTAGAACTCGACGCCGTGCTTGACGCAGTTCTGGTAGAGCGTCTGGAGGATCATGTGGCCCGTGCGGTCAGCGGCGTAGCAGGCGCGGCGGACCGGTGCCTTGCCGTGGTCACGGGTGTGGCCGCCGAAGCGACGCTGGTCGATCTTCCCCTCGGGCGTGCGGTTGAAGGGGAGACCCATCTTCTCGAGGTCGAGGACCGCGTCGATGGCTTCCTTCGCCATGACCTCCGCAGCGTCCTGGTCGACGAGGTAGTCGCCGCCCTTGACGGTGTCGAAGGTGTGCCACTCCCAGTTGTCCTCCTCGACGTTCGCGAGCGCCGCGCACATGCCGCCCTGCGCTGCGCCGGTGTGGGACCGGGTCGGGTAGATCTTCGTCAGCACCGCAGTGCGCGCGCGCTGACCCGATTCGATGGCCGCGCGCATGCCGGCGCCGCCGGCACCGACGATGACGACGTCGTACTCATGTACCTGCATAGGTGTCAGAACTCCTTTGGAAGCCTCAGAGGGCTTCGCAGAACTTGGGGAGGAGGCTCGGGTCCGCCCCGGCAGGGCACGGCTCGAACGTGAAGATGACCAGCGTGCCGAGCACGATGACGACGGCGGATGCCACGTAGAGGACGAACTGCAGCGTCAGGCGCGTGCCGGGGCGCTCCGCGTAGTCGAGGATGATCGTGCGGACGCCGTTCGTGCCGTGGACCATCGCGAGCCACAGCATGGTGAGGTCCCAGATCTGCCAGAACGGGCTGGCCCACTTGCCGGCGACGAAGCCGAAGTCGAGCTGGTGCACGCCGTCGCCCATCCAGAGATTGACGATGAGGTGGCCGAAGATCAGGACGACCAGGATGACGCCGGACAGGCGCATGAACAGCCAGGCGCCCAGCTCGAAGCCGGAGCCCTTGGCCTTGGACCGCTGGTATCCGGCGCGCGGTGCGGGGATGGTGGGGGCACTCATCAGAGGATTCCTCCCAGCGAGTTCGGGATGTGACGCCACAGGAAGCCGACCATGACGACGAGCCAGAGGCCCATCGCGACCCAGAAGAGTGTCTTGTGGTGCTTGGTGCCGCCCTTGAAGAAGTCGACGGCGACGACGCGGAGTCCGTTGAATGCGTGGAAGGCGATCGCTCCGACGAGAACGACCTCACCGAACGCCATGAGCGGGGACTTGTACGTGTCGATGACTGCGTTGTAGGCCCCGGGGGACACGCGAACGAGTGCTGTATCGAGCACATGCACCAGCAGGAAGAAGAAGATGCCGACGCCGGTCACACGGTGCAGGACCCATGACCACATGCCTTCTCTTCCGCGATACAGAGTGCCTGTTGAGGCCTTGGCCACGGGGCATCCTCCAGTGTGGATTGCGGACGGTTGTGTACTCGTTGAAAAGTACGCCGCGACGACGGACTGCGCCAATCGCCGGTCCCACGAGCTTCTCACAGTCTCCATTTTTCCTGTGAATGAGTGGTACGCGCGTCCCGCACCTCGAGAGGATTCGTTTCAGCTGACTATTAGCGAACACTCCCATGTCGCAATACGTGTCGCATCGCGTCGTCTCTGACCGCTTCTGCGCGTCTGGGGCCATCGCGGCCAGTCGCCCGACCCCGGTGTGTTGGGGTGCGCGAGGAGTGGCGCGTGGAGAAGAATGGGCGGGATGATCGAGAACTTCCACGCCGTGATCCCCGCGGGAGGATCCGGCACGCGGCTCTGGCCGGTGTCGCGCACTGCCCGTCCCAAGTTCCTCCACGACATCCTGGGCACGGGCAGCACGCTGCTCCAGTCGACGTGGGAGCGGACGGTCGGGCTGGCCGCCCCTCAGCGCACCTGGGTCGTCACGGGGCGCGGACATGTGGATGCGGTGAGGGAGCAGCTGCCCGATCTGCTCAGCGACCGCGTCGTCGCGGAACCGTCCCCCAAGGACTCCGCGGCCGCGATCGGGCTCGCGACGATGCTCATCCACCGTGAGGACCCGGACGCGGTCATCGGATCGTTCTCCGCGGATCACTCGATCACGAACACGGGGGAGTTCCTGTCCGTCGTCGAGCAGGCGGCGGCCGCCGCGGCCGCAACGGGGGACATCGTGACGATCGGGATCACTCCCACCTATCCGGCGACGTCGTACGGATACATCGAGACCGGCGATCTGCTGCGGATCCCCGATGCACCCACGGCCCGGCGCGCGGCCGCTTTCGTCGAGAAGCCCGATGCGGCCACCGCGCGCACGTACGCCTATTCGGGCGGCTACCGGTGGAACGCCGGCATGTTCATCATGCGCGCTGCGGTGCTCCTGGAGCTGCTCGAGGAGCAGGCGCCCGCTCTCCATGCGGGGCTCACGCGGATCGTCGACGCCTGGCACACGCCCGACCGCGATGCGGTCCAGTCCGAGGTCTGGCCGACCCTGGAGAAGAAGGCGATCGACTACGTGGTCGCGGAGCCCGCCGCCGCTGCGGGCCGCGTCATCGTCGTCCCCGGGGACTTCGGCTGGGACGACGTGGGCGACTTCGACTCCGTCGCGAAGCTGCGCCAGCCGGTCCCGGGCGAGGTCCACGGGGTCTCCGCGATCGGGGAGGGCGTGGATGTGGTCGATGTCGAATCACGCGGGGTCGTGATCTCCGAGACCGGGCGGCTCGTGGCGCTGGTGGGCGTCGAGGACCTCGTGGTCGTCGACACCGACGATGCGGTGCTCGTGACGTCGCGCGCATACGCGCAGCAGGTGAAGGAGGTCGTCGCCCGCGTCAGGGAGGCGGGCCGCGACGAACTCCTCTGAGGGGAAGTCCTTTGAGGAGAAGTCCTCTGAGACGAGTTCCTCTGAGACGAGCTCCTCGAAGGGGAACGGGCCCGGACAGGTGCGGGCAGCGGCGGAAGTAGACTCGGGGCCCAGCCGCACGAATCGCGGCTGCCCCGCCGTGCACGCGCTGCGCAAGGGACTGGAATGAGCGGGAAGAGGGCGTACGTGACGATCGAGAAGTCGGAGGCACACAGTGCGGAGAGCATCCTCGCGGAGTTCGATGACGAGCTGATCGCCTTCCGTCGGGACATCCACGCGCACCCGGAGCTGTCGTTCGAGGAGCACCGCACGACCCGTGTGATCGCCGACCGACTCCGTGCGGCGGGCCTCGTTCCGGAGTTCGTCACCCCCACGGGTCTGATCTGCGATGTGGGGGAGGGGCCCGTGTCCGCGGTGCTGCGTGCGGACATCGATGCGCTGCCCCTGGACGACCTCACGGGCCTCGACTGGGCATCGACCGTGCCCGAGGTCGCACACGCCTGCGGTCACGACGTCCACCTCGCGGCCCTGCTGGGTGCGGGGCTGGCGCTGGACCGCCTGCATCGGGAGACGCCCGGCGGGCTGGGTGCGACGATCCGCCTGGTGTTCCAGCCGGCCGAGGAGGTCACGCCCGGCGGTGCCCTCACGATGATCGGAGAGGGCGTCCTCGAGGGCGTGCGGAGATCGTATGCACTGCACTGCGATCCGAACGTCGACGTGGGGAGCGTGGGTTCCCGGATCGGCCCGATCACCGCGGCGGGAGACACCGTCATCATCCGTCTGAACGGGCACGGAGGGCACACGTCCCGCCCGCACCTGACGGAGGACCTCGTCTACGCCCTGAGCCGGCTGGCCACCGATCTGCCGGCGACCCTGTCGCGCCTCATCGATCCCCGGCATGCGATCTCGCTGGTCTGGGGGCACATCGAGTCCGGGCACGCCCCGAACGCGATCCCCAGCACGGGCCTGCTGACCGGGACGCTGCGCTGCCTGGACGTGGACGGCTGGAACCAGGTCGCCGAGGTCCTGCCCGACCTGGTCGACCGGATCGCCGGGCCGTACGGGGTCGAGGTCGATCTGGACCACCGCCGCGGGGTGCCTCCCGTCGTGAATACGGAGCCCGAGGTGTCGCTCGCGGAGGCCGCCGTGCGCGAGGTCCTGGGTCCGGAATCCGTCCAGCTCACCCCGCAGTCGATGGGCGGCGAGGACTTCGCGTGGTACCTGGCGCACACTCCCGGCGCGCTCATCCGCCTGGGCACCCGCACTCCGGGCGGGCGGACCTACGACCTCCATCAGGGCGACCTGGTGATCGACGAACGCGCGATCGCCGCCGGTGCCCGTGTCCTGTGCGCGATCGCGCTGCGTGCGATCGCGGACGATGCGGGAGCAGCGGAACCGTTCGCCGACCCGTCGAGCTCGGGACGGGTGTGAACCGATGCCGCGGAGCGTGCGCCTGAGGCTCGGGGCGACTGCCGGCCTCCTGGCCATGGGGTTCGGGGTCTCCGGCTGCGGTGGCGCAGTCGACGAGCCCACCGGGATCGTGCGCACCTCCGCGTGCGCGGTGTCAGCGCCTGCCGGCTTCGCCGATGCGGGCATGGGTGCGGCCGTCCTGGACGAGGTGCGGACCGCGGCGAACGAGGGCGTCGTGGACACCACCAGCTCGCAGCGCGTGAGCACGGCGGCGCAGACGCAGGCGGCGCTCGAGCGCTTCGCGGCCGACGGCTGCACACTCAGCGTGCTCGTGGGCCCCGGTGGTGCGGGAGCCCTGTCACAGGTCGCCGCCGACAACCCGGACCGCGCGTTCCTCGCGGTGGGGCCCGGCACGGATGCCGGCCAGCCCGACAACGTCCTCACCGTCGACTTCGACCTGCGTGAGTCGGCGTACCTGGCCGGGTACGCGGCTGCGAGCGCCACGCGCACGGGCACCGTCGCCGTCTCCACGGCCAAGGGGCAGTTCCAGGGCGCGGAGCTGCTCGCCGCGTTCGACGAAGGCGTGGACGCCCGCGCCGACGAGGCCGACGGCGACGTGACGGTCGTGGATGAGGGCGCTATCGAAGTGCGTACCCTGGACGACACGACCTCCGCGGGAGTCGAATGGGCCGAGTCCGCGGCGGCCGACGGTGCGGACGTGCTCGTGCCCTTCGGATCGGCCTCGCCCCAGGGCGTCGCGGAGCACATCGACGAGCTCGCAGAGGAGGCGGCGGAAGCCGACGAGTCGCAGGACGACGAAGACGACGAGGCCGACGCCGCAGCAGGAGACGACGCTGCGGATGCCGACGACCAGAGCACGGGCGACCGGGAGTCCGGAGAGGATCCCGTGGGGACCTCGGCGGAGGACGAAGATCTGCCCGTCCTCATCTGGTACGGATCGGACGGGTCGAAGACCCTCCCTCGTCCCGTGCGCAACCAGGTCGTCGCCTCGATCATCCCGGACGTCGGACTCGGGATGAGGGCCGTGCTCACCGGCTGGCCGGGTGAGGGGGAGGAGCCGGAGGGCCTCGTGCGCAGCGCGGAGCCCGGCGCGGACTCCGCTGCGGGAACAGCGGGGGGCCCGGCGGACGATTCGGACGAGGACGTCCGGGAGGCAGTCCCGGAGCTCGTGGGCGGGCTCGAGGTGCGCGCCCGCCGTGCGGTCGGCGACCTGGACAACGGCGGAGTCGCCGTCGTCGCGAGCGACGGGGTGCTCGGATCCATCACGGGTCTGGGACGCGCGCTCGCGGATGAGAGGGAGCGGCTCGACGAGGAGCAGGACGAGGCCGACGAGGAGTGAGGCCGAAAGGTGACGCCGACGGGTGGAGACGGGTGACGCAGACGGATGGAGCAGATGCGCGCCTCCGGTAGTCTGAGGGCGTGGATCCTGAACTCTTTCCGACTCCTGCAGGAGTCGACGCCGATGACCCCATCCTGAACCTGCCGAAGGTGTCACTCCATGACCACCTGGACGGCGGTCTGAGACCCGCGACGATCGTCGAGCTGGCGGCGGAGGCGGGCCATGAGCCGCCCACGACGGACCCGGAGGCGCTGCGTGCGTGGTTCTCCGAGTCCGCTGATTCGGGCGACCTGCCCCGCTACCTCGAGACCTTCGACCAGACGCTCGCCGTCATGCAGACGGCTCCGGCGCTCACGCGGGTCGCGCGCGAATGGGTGCTCGACCAGGTGGCCGACGGCGTCGTCGTCGCGGAAGCGCGGTGGGCCCCGGAGCAGCACCTGCGCGGCGGGCTGACGCTCGACGGCGCGGTCGAGGCCGTGCAGGCCGGCATCGACGAGGGCACCGCCCTCGCGGCACAGGCGGGCAAGTCGATCCGCGCCGGTCAGATCGTGACCGCCATGCGCCAGGCCGACCGGTCGCAGGAGATCGCCCAGCTGGCGCTGCGCCACCGCGACGCGGGGGTCGTGGGCTTCGACATCGCCGGACCGGAGGCGGGCTTCCCCCCGGCCGCCCATCTCGAAGCGTTCGACATGCTGCACCGTGCGGGCTTCCCCGTGACGATCCACGCCGGCGAAGCCGACGGAGTCGAGTCGATCCATGGGGCGATCCACGTGTGCCACGCACAGCGGATCGGCCATGGCGTGCGGATCACAGACGACTTCGCGCAGTGGGCGGCGGCCGCGGCCGTCGACGGCGTCATGGGCGATGTGGACGGCGACGGAGTGGAGACGGCCCCGGAGATGGGGCGCGTCGCAGCGTGGCTGCTCGACCAGCAGGTGCCGCTGGAGCTGTGCCCTTCGTCGAACCTGCAGACGGCCGCGGCGACCTCGATCGCGGACCACCCGGTCACCCGGCTGAAGGAGTTGGGCTTCGCCGTCACGGTCAATCCGGACAACCGCCTCATGTCGGCGACGAGCGTGACCCGTGAGATGCGGCTGCTCGTCGATGAGGCGGGGTGGACCATCGACGATCTGGAATGGGTCACGGTCACCGCGCTGGGGTCCGCGTTCCTGCCGTACGGAGTCCGCGAGGCGATCATCGACGAGCAGCTGGTCCCCGGCTTCTCCCGGGCGCACCTGTGACGGGATCCGCTTCGTCCTCGCAGGCGGCGGGAGCGCCGGACGCCCTCCCGCGCAGGCCCGGCCCGCTCTATGTGGCGATGGGCGTCGTGCTGCTCGAGGCGCTGGTCCTGCTGGGATCCGCCGTCGCGTTCCTCGTCATGTCGGGGACCGGCGGTGAACTGGGCACGTCGCTGATCGCTTTGTGCGTGATGTTCGCGATCCTGGGCATCGGGCTGCTCGTGGTCGTCAGATCCCTGTGGTCCATGCACCGCTGGTCCCGTCCGGCGACCATCGCGTGGCAGCTTCTGCAGGCGCTCTTCGGGATCTCGACGTTCGGCGGCGGCCCGCTGCTGGCCGCCGCGGCGATCGTGCCCGCGGTCGCCTGCGTCATCGCGCTGTTCACGCCGTCCGTCATCCGCGCGTTCGACGTCTCGATCGCGTACTACATGGCGCATCCGTCAGCGCCGGCACCGCCGCCCAAGCGCTGGTGACCGGGGGCGGACTGCTGGTTCGCCCGTCCGGTCGGCTCGGAGGCGCCGCATCGGTGGCTGACCGGGGGCGCTCAGCCCTCGTCGCTCAGGTACGGCTCGCAGGCCTCGAGCAGGAAGTCGCCCGCTGACTCGCCGTCCGTGTCTGCCAGCGCGGAGCCCGTGCGCTGGATGCCCCACCAGACCGCGGGCGAGGCGCCCCACTGGAGGCGCAGCTGCTCGCGCTGCTCGGCGTCGTCCTCGCGGATGACATCGGCGAGGACCTGCGATGCGGCCTGGATCCGATCGTTCGCGTCGTCTGCAGTGCAGCGGGCCTCGTCATCCGGGCCCTGGGGGAGCAGATCCGACCGCGTCTCCGTATCCACCACGGTGAGGGAGAAGGCGGAGCCTCCCAGCTGCTCGACCTCCACGGTCGCATCGAGCAGGTAGAAGCCCGACTGGCCCTCCGTGATGGCGGATGCGTCGTCGACGGTGATGCTCACGCTGTCCGGCGTGTCGGGGGTGAGCGTGGCCTCGCCGTCCTCCGGCACCTCCTGGTACGTGTGGACCCAGGCGTGCACGTACGCGTCAGTACCGGATTCGACGGCCTGCGCGAGGCCCTGCCAGACGGGGTCCGTCTCCTGCGGACCGCCCGGGCTCACATCGATGACCGGCGTGACGTCGAGGTCGGAGGGCGTGGGCACCGATGTCACGTCCTCGGCAGACACGGAGGGCGTTTCGACGGGGCGCTCGGCGTCGACCACCTGGCAGCCGGTGACCAGGACGGCGGTACTGATGCCGGCGATGGAAAGGGCTGTACGGGACCCGGCGCGACTGCGGAACGGCATGGCACGTGACATGAGAAGGATCCTCGGGTCGGGGAAGAGGAGGACGATCCCGGCCAGTCTACGCGGAGTATTCTTCCGGTTCCGCGGAACCGGCGCCGGGCACGACCGCTTCGACGCTCACGACGAGGTGGCGCAGCGAGTCGGCGAGGGATGAGCATTCGTCCTCATCGAGCGCCTTGAGCATCTGCGCTTCGAGATCGAGGAAGTCGGAGAGCGCGTCGTCGACCTTCTGCCGACCGGCGGCCGTGAGCCTCACGAGGACTCCGCGGCGATCTGCAGGATCGCGCTGGCGCGACACCCAGCCGGCGCTCGCCAGCCGATCGATGCGGTTGGTCATCGTGCCGGAGGTGACGAGGAGCTCGACTGTGAGTGCGGAGGGCGACAGCTGGTAGGGATCGCCTGCTCGTCGCAGTGAGGAGAGGACGTCGAACGCCCACGTCTCCAGCCCGTGGGAGGCGAAGACCGCCTTCCTCCTGCGGTCCAGCTGACGGGAGAGGCGTGTGACGCGGGAGAGCACCTCCATGGGCGCGACGTCGATGTCCGGACGCACATCGCGCCAGGCGGCGACGATCCGGTCGACCTCGTCCATTTCCTCATGCATGCGGCAAGGATACCTTGAGGTCAAGATTCTTTGTGCGAGAGTGATCGCCGTCGGGCGCTTCCGCTCCGCCTGCCGCGACGCCGACTCCCCGCAGCGCTCACGCGGCTGTAGCCATTCCCACACTCGTGCGACCCTCAAGAGGTCTAGACTGAGTTCCGGGTTAGACCCTCTGACGTCGACACACAGATGGAACCCGGCGCGGTCGCATGCATGCGGTGCCCGTCGGTGTCACAACACACGAAGGAATGACACGTGGATCTTTTCGAGTATCAGGCGCGTGACCTCTTCGAGGAGCACGGAGTCCCCGTGCTCCAGGCGAAGGTCGCAGACACCCCGGAGGACGCGAAGAAGGGTGCGGAGGCACTGGGCGGCGGCACCGTCGTCGTCAAATCGCAGGTGAAGATCGGCGGTCGCGGCAAGGCAGGCGGAGTCAAGCTCGCGCACAACCCGGATGAGGCCGCACAGCGTGCGGAGGAGATCCTGGGCCTCGACATCAAGGGACACGTCACCAAGCGGGTCATGATCGCCGAAGGCGCGGACATCGCGGATGAGTACTACTTCTCCATCCTGCTCGACCGTGCCAACCGCACGTACCTGGCCATGTGCTCCAAGGAGGGCGGCATGGACATCGAGCAGCTCGCCGTCGAGCGCCCGGACGACCTGGCGCGGGTTCCGGTGAATCCGCTGACCGGCATCGACGAGGCGAAGGCCCGCGAGATCGCTCAGGCGGCGGGCTTCGACGCGGAGACGACGGACAAGCTCGTCCCCGTCTTCCAGAAGCTCTGGGACGTCTTCCAGGGTGAGGACGCCTCGCTCGTCGAGGTGAACCCGCTCGTCCAGACCGGCGCCGGCGACATCATCGCGCTCGACGGCAAGGTCTCGATCGACGAGAACGCTGAGTTCCGCCACGAGAACCACGCGGAGCTGCGCGATCTCGACGCAGAGGACCCGCTGGAGCTCAAGGCGAAGAAGCTCGACCTCAACTACGTGAAGCTCGACGGCGAGGTCGGCATCATCGGCAACGGCGCGGGCCTCGTCATGTCGACGCTCGACGTCGTCGCGTACGCCGGTGAGGACCACGGCGGCGTGAAGCCGGCGAACTTCCTGGACATCGGCGGCGGCGCATCGGCAGAGGTCATGGCCAACGGCCTCGACGTCATCCTGGGCGATGACCAGGTCAAGAGCGTCTTCGTGAATGTGTTCGGCGGCATCACCGCGTGCGACGCAGTGGCAGACGGCATCGTGAAGGCGCTCGAGATCCTGGGCGATTCCGCGACGAAGCCGCTGGTCGTCCGCCTCGACGGCAACAACGTCGAGGAGGGACGCCGCATCCTGGACGAGGCGAACAACCCTCTCGTCACCCAGATCGACACCATGGACGGCGGAGCCGACAAGGCAGCCGAGCTCGCGGCGAGCCGCTGAGCCCTCGAAAGGACTGAACAGAACTATGGCGATTTTCCTCACGAAGGAATCCAAGATCATCGTCCAGGGCATCACGGGCGGTGAGGGCACGAAGCACACGGCCCGCATGCTCGCGGCCGGATCCGATGTCGTCGGCGGTGTGAACGCGCGCAAGGCCGGCACGACCGTCACGCACAAGGATGCGAACGGCGCGGACATCGAGCTCCCCGTGTTCGGCTCCGTCGGAGAAGCGATGGAGAAGACCGGCGCAGACGTGTCCGTCGCATTCGTGCCGCCGGCATTCTCCAAGGATGCGGCGTTCGAGGCGATCGACGCGGGCATCGGCATGCTCGTCATCATCACCGAGGGCATCCCGGTCCAGGACTCCGCCGCGCTGTGGGCGCATGCGACCGAGCTGGGCAACAAGACCCGGATCATCGGCCCCAACTGCCCCGGCGTCATCACCCCCGGCGAAGCGCTCGCGGGCATCATCCCGGCGAACATCACGAAGGCCGGCAAGATCGGCCTCGTGTCGAAGTCGGGCACGCTGACGTACCAGATGATGTACGAGCTGCGGGACCTCGGCTTCTCCACCGCGATCGGCATCGGCGGGGACCCGGTCATCGGCACCACCCACATCGACGCACTCGAGGCGTTCGAGGCGGATCCGGACACCGAGGCGATCGTCATGATCGGTGAGATCGGCGGCGACGCGGAGGAGCGCGCAGCCGATTTCATCAAGGCGAACGTCACGAAGCCCGTCGCGGGCTACGTCGCGGGCTTCACCGCTCCGGAAGGCAAGACGATGGGGCACGCCGGCGCGATCGTGTCCGGTTCGTCCGGCACCGCGGAAGCGAAGAAGGAGGCCCTCGAGGCCGCGGGCGTCAAGGTGGGCAAGACCCCCACGGAGACCGCTCAGCTGCTCCGCGAGCTGATCGGAGCGTGACCTCCCGCTGGGGAAACACCGCGTGAGCGGTGCCGCCCCAGCACACGGCGAAGGCCGCGGAACACCCCAGGGTGCTCCGCGGCCTTCGCCGTGTGCGCGGTCGGCCTCAGGGGGCCTTGACCGCGACGACGGGGACCGACGAGCCGAGGATGACCCGCTGCCCGGTCGATCCCATGAAGAGCTTGCCCACGGGGGAGCGCTTCCGCGAGCCGATGACGATCATGCTGATCTCCGGGTGCTCGTCCTCCAGCGCAAGCAGCTCCTCTGCCGCGTCGTTGCCGCGCAGATGCTGCACGAGCTCGAAGTCCACGCCGGAGTTCTCCAGGGTGAAGCGCACCTGGTCCATCTGCTTCCCGGCTGCGACTCCGGCCTCTTCGCGCTGCTCCCCGATCCCCGCGTTGACGACCAGCAGCTTCGTCGCGCGGACCTGCGCCTCTTCGATGGCGAAGTCGACGGCTGCGCGGCCCGCCGGGGTGGGGGTGAAACCGACGAGGATAGTCATGCTGCTCTCCTATGAGTACGTTCTTCGGTCGATCTGGCTTCAGCCTATAAGCACGTAGACTCTCGGTCATGCCCCGGTCTCTGCTGTCGGACGACGATTCTGCCTCCCACCGACGTCTGGCCGATGCCGACGCGGTGCTGGCCCGCTGGTCGGCCGACTGGCCGCAGGGCCATTCGGATGCCCGCATCCTCGAGGAGTACCTGGTCGGTCGTGCCGCCGGTGACCTCGACGTCTCCGGTCGTCCGGTGGGCGATGCCGGCGCCGCTGCAGGCGAGGTCGCCGCCCTCGATCGCGAGGTCGCCCACGACCGGACCGCACAGGCGACCGATGCCGCCGTGTCCACCGCGGTCCTGGACGATCCCGATGGGAGCCTCACCCTCGTCGCTGCACTCACGGGCGCGCACGCCACGGCAGGCTCGCACGCCACGGCCGTCGCGACGGACTCCGCATCCGCCGTGCACGCCTGCCGCCGGGCCGTGGAGGCCCTGCCGGACGCTGTGCGGTCGACGGTCGGCTTCCATGACACCGCTGCCGAGGCCGTAGCGGCGCTCGCACATGAGCCGACGCGGCTGCACGTCGTGGTGCATGCCTCCAAGCACATCGCCGTCCTGAGGGAGCAGCTGCGGCTGGTGGAGACCCTCGCGGCCGAGGTCGTGGTCGTCGGCCGGGAGAAGCACATGAGCCCGTCGCTGAACCGGCTCCTCGCCGAATCGTACGAACGCGTCGACGTGTCACCGGGTCGGGCGAAGTCACGACTGCTCATCGCCACCGGTCCGAAGAAGTCCCAGTCCGTCGCCAGTGCGTCGACAGCCGCGCATCCGGCGGCGATCAGCCGTCCACGGGTCCCGGTCCAGAATGCGGCGCCATCGCCCGCGCCGGGCGTGCCGGAGATCCTGGTGAGCGCCTTCCCCGGTGCCTTCGGAGGTGCGAGCGCAGATCCCGGTTCCCGGATCCTCGTCGATGCCCTCGCACGGCGACTGCCCGGGCTGGCCCCCGCCAGCGGGGACGGACGGACAGGTCCGTCTGCCCGCGTGCGGGTCCTGGACCTCGGGAGCGGGAACGGCTGGCTGCTCGCAGCGGTCGGCTCGCTCCTGCCGCACGCGTCGCTCTTCGGTGTCGATGATTCGAGGGCGGCGGTGGAGTCCACCGTGCTCACCGCCGCGTCTGTACGGGCGGGAGAGGAGCCTGCGGTGGTCCTGCATGCGGACGCCACGGGCCCGCTGCCATGGCAGGCGGACGACGACGGGGACCGCACGGCCAGCGCAGACGGCGAGGATTCGGAGGATCCCGCGGCCTTCGCCGAGGGCTCATTCGATCTCGTGACGCTGAACCCACCGTTCCACGATGGGACGAGCATGACGACGGACATCGCACACGATCTGATCGATGCCGCGGCCGCTCTGCTGAGGCCCGGCGGACGACTGATCGTGGTCTACAACTCGCACCTGCGGTACCGGTCCCACCTCCAGCACCGCTTCAGCGATGTGGAGCAGTGGGCGCGGGACCGTCGCTTCACCGTCGTATCCGGGACGAAGCCCGGAAGTGCGCGTGGGGAGACTCGAACTCCCACGTCCTGAGACACTGGAACCTAAATCCAGCGCGTCTACCTATTCCGCCACACGCGCGCTCCGGTGATTCTACAGCGGAGCGGACGGTCAGTCGTCGTCGATGCCCAGCTGCGTGCGGAGACGGGCCACGTGGCCCTTCGCGCGGACGTTGTACTGCGCGAGTTCGACTGTGCCCTCACCGTCGACGACGACCGTCGAGCGGATGACGCCCTGGACCACCTTGCCGTAGTTCTTCTTCTCGCCGAACGCCCCCCACGCGGTCATGACGGACTTGTCCGCGTCGGACAGCAGGGGGAAGGTGAGCCCGTCGCGCTCGGCGAACTGCGCGAGCTTCTCCGGCTTGTCGGGGGAGATCCCCAGCACTGTGATGCCCTGCGCCGTGAGCGCATCCAGGGAATCGCGGAAGTCGCATGCCTGCGTGGTGCAGCCGGGTGTCATCGCGGCGGGGTAGAAGTACACGACGACGCGGGATCCGCGGAAGTCGGACAGGCTGACGTCGTTCCCCTGTGCGTCCGGCAGTGTGAAATCAGGTGCGGTGTCGCCGGGCTCGAAGCGCGTCATGGGTGTGCTCTCCTCTGAAGAGTGTGTGTGTCGATGTGCCTCCCACCCTACTGGGGGCCGCGGACGCGGTAGGCTCGGATCTCGAAGGCGCATGCCGCGCCGCGAACACCATCGCCTGTGAGGAAGTGAGCGCATGTCCAGCAACGTGTACACCTCTGAAGTGACCGTCGACAATGCCTCGCGCGACCAGCTCTCCGAATCGATCCGGCTGCGCGAACAGCGCCTTGCCGCCGGCATCGACGAGCTCGTCGGGCGACTGCACCCGAAGGCGCTGACCGCACGCGCCGCGGATTCCGCGAAGTCCGTGGTCATCGACGAAGAGGGCCAGCCCAAGGTGGACCGTCTGGCACTGGCCGGAGGAGTCCTGCTCGTCACCGTCGCGACGATCGGATTCTTCGCCACCCGCAGCAAGCGTGGCTGATCCGACGGACGCTGCGCCGGGCAGCACCCCGGTGGCGGACGCGGCACCGGTCGTGCGGATACGGATGCTCCACGACCGTCTGCTGGTCCAGCCGGACAAGGATTCGGGGGAGCGGAAGTCGTCCGCGGGCATCGTGATCCCTGCGACGGCTGCCGTCGGCCGGAGGCTGGCGTGGGGTGTCGTCGCAGCTGCGGGCCCGCTGGTGCGACAGGTCGAGGTCGGCGATTCGATCCTGTTCGACCCGGAGGAGCTCGCTGAGGTGGAGATCGACGCCACCGCGTACCTGCTGCTGCGTGAGCGCGACGTCCATGCGATCGCAGAGCCTGACGACGACGAGTCGACCGGCATGTATCTCTAGGCAGTGGTCGTCGCGCAGACCAATGGCGCTGCGCACCCGCACATGGCGAAGGCCCGTCACCAGGTATGGAACCTGGTGACGGGCCTTCTTCTGTGCACCCCCCGGGACTCGAACCCGGAACCCACTGATTAAGAGTCAGTTGCTCTACCAATTGAGCTAGAGGTGCGCAACGAGAGATAACTATACATATCCGGTGGGCCACTTCCAACTCGGATCCCGCCTTGTCACGGAAGAGTGGTGGGCGTCACGAGGAGGGAGCTTGCAGACACCTGTCGGGGCCTGTTCGGGAGCGTGGTAGTGTATCCGTTTGTGAGCCGACTCTCAGGCGGTTCACAGTTCGGATGATGGTTGCGTCGCGGCGGATACGCCCGCGACAGCTTGAGTCGGAGAGCTCCAGGCGGTGACGCGCTGTAGAGCCACGCCCTTGGCGCCGGCCCCGCACCTCAGAGACCAGGGCGGTCGTGTGTCTTCACACAGTGGCTCCACCCTGCCCTGGCGCCGTCGGGCATGTCCGAACCGGAAGCCGTCCACACGAGTGGGTCGGCACGAATGCGAAGGGATGTGATTGATCGAGCGAGGGGCATTTGCGCGTCGCTAGATGACCTTCCGCGGATCTACGCCCCCGCGGGACGGGACGTGCAGGACCTGACCGCAGCCGGGAACCCCCGGGTGCGCAAGTTTCTCACCCAACGTCGAAAGGGAGGTGGCGCATGAATGACTCCTCTGCTGTGCAGTTCGGCGCCGTGACCGTCGTACTGCTGCTCGTCCTCTTCTACGGAGGCACCTACGCGATCTCGCGGGGCATCCGGAAGAAGAACGAGAACGCCGACGAGTACATGACCGCCGGCAACAAGATCGGCTTCGGCATCTCTGCCGCGAGTATGACCGCGACCTGGATCTGGGCCTCGTCGATGTACGCATCCGCGGCATCCGGCTACGAGTACGGGATCTCCGGTCCCATCCACTACGGGCTCTGGGGTGCCCTGATGATCCTCTTCATCTACCCCTTCGGCAAGCGCATCCGCAGTGTCGCCCCCAAGGCGCACAGCATCGCGGAGGTCATGCACGCGCGCCACGGCCGCTCGAGCCAGCTCATGCTCGCGGGATCCAACGTGGTGGGCAGCGTCATCAGCCTCATGTCGAACTTCATCGCGGGCGGCGTGCTCATCTCGATGCTGTCACCGTTCAACTTCATCCAGGGTGTCCTCGCGGTCGCCGCGGGCGTCCTGCTCTACACGCTGTGGTCGGGCTTCCGCGCCTCCGTGCTCACGGACTTCATCCAGGTCATGGCGATGCTGGGGGCGGTCGCGATCATCGTGCCGTTCATCTTCTTCGCCGCGGGCTTCCCCGCCGCGTTCGAGACGGGATCTGCGAACCTCACACCCGCGCAGGGCAACTTCTTCTCCAGTGAGGCCTTCCTGGGTCAGGGCGCTCCCTACATCGCCGCCGTGCTGGCCTACGCGATCGGCAATCAGACGATCGCGCAGCGCCTCTTCGCCGTGCGCGAGGACCTCATCAAGCCCACGTTCATCACAGCGACCGTCGGGTACGGCGCCATGGTGATCGGCGTCGGCATGATCGGTGTGCTCGCGCTCTACCTGGGCTTCGAACCCACCAACGGCGACGTCAACAACATCATCCCGGAGATGGCCGCGAGCTACCTCCCGGGCATCCTGCTCGCGCTGTTCTTCGTCATGATCATCGGCGCTCTGTCGTCGACGGCGGACTCGGACCTCGCGGCCCTGTCCTCGATCATGATGGCCGACATCTACGGCCAGAACGTCGCAGGCAAGGAGAAGGCGAACCCCAAGACGATGCTGTTCATCGGTCGTCTGACGATGGTCCTGGCATCCGCGGTCGCAGTCGCATTCGCCAGCCTGCAGCTGAACATCCTCGACCTGCTCGTGTTCGTCGGCGCGCTCTGGGGAGCACTCGTGTTCCCCGTGCTAGCCAGCTTCTACTGGGGCAAGGTCACCAATAAGGCGTTCACCACCGCTGTGATCGCAGCGCTCGTGATCTTCATCCCGGTGCGGTTCGAGCTGATCCCGCTCGTCGGGCCCGTCGGAATCCTCGTCGACATCCTGTCGGCCGTCGGCATCGCCGTCATCCTGGGCCTCATGTCGTTCGGGTTCTTCGGACTGCGCGTGGCGAAGATCGTCGCGGCCGCGGCGTTCCTGCTGTCGGCCCCGTTCGTCATCGGGTTCCTGCATGACTACGCGACGCTGAGCGCATCGCTCGTCGCCTACGCGGTGAGCACGCTCGTCTGCTACTTCATGTCCTTCCGCCAGAAGGACGACTTCGACTTCTCGCTCATCCGCAAGCGCACGGGTGACTTCGACGAGGCCGAGGATGAGGAGACGGCTGTGGCAGAGGCCTCAGTCGCACCTCGTGGAGCAGCAGGCCGCACCGCAGTGGCGATCGACGACGCCCCGCAGAGCCGTGGAGGATCGGCGACCGGTCCGACGAAGGAGGACAACTGACATGAGCGCAGGAATAGTCGCACTCACCGCGTACACCCTCGTGTGGCCGGTCCTGGTGGCGATCGTGATGATCGTCATCGGCCGCGCCTTCGTCCAGGAGTGGAAGGAAGCGCGGGACGAGGGGATCGACCTCGTCTGACCCGGGCTGACCGCACAGGAGGGCGGGGCGCCGCAGAGATCTGTGGCGCCCCGCCCTCATGTGGTGGGATGTGCTACGGAGGCTGGAGATCCGGCGCAGATCAGACGAGGGTGGCGCCCTTCGCCGCGAGCTCGTCCAGTGCTGCGCGGGAGGAGTCCTCGCCCACCCCGGCGACGAGGTCCGTGAGGATGCGCACCTCTGCGAGGTGGTCGAGTGCGTCCAGGCCCGAGGCGCGGACGCAGTGGTCGGTCGCGATGCCGACGATGTCCAGCCGCTGCGTGCCGGCCAGCAGGTCGGCCAGCCGGGTTCCGTCGTCGGTCACCCCGTCGAACGCGGAGTAGCCGTGTGCGCCCTGCCCCTTCTTCACGTGGTGGGTGAGCGGTGCGGTGTCGAGTTCCGGGTCGTACTCCGCTCCCGAGGTCCCTGCGACGCAGTGCACCGGCCAGGTCGAGACGAAGTCCGGTTCTCCGGTGGCGAAGTGGCCGTCGTTGTCGCCATCGGCGTCGTGCCAGTCACGGGAGCCGATGATCAGGTCGTAGTCGGATCCGCTGTCCCGCAGCAGGCGGGTGACGCCGGCGGCGACTGCATCGCCGCCGTCCACGCCGAGCGCACCGCCCTCCGTGAAGTCGTTCTGCACGTCGACCACGAGCAGTGCTGCGCCCGTCGTCACGCCTCGACCTCTTCCGGCATCCGCTCGACGGGGAAGTGCAGCGCGCGCTTCTCCGCGATCGCAGTGCGGAAGCGCTCGAGCAACTGCGCGTCAGGTGCCACCTCGTCCTGGTCGACGTAGGCGAAGTGGAGCGGCGACGACGCCGTGAGGTAGAAGGTCCGGTATCCCGACGCGCCCCCGATGATCACGTGGAACGTCACACGCACACCTCGGCCGTGATCGAACTCGTCGAACAGTGCGACTTCGAGTGTCCTGGCCTCGTGCGCGGGAAAGCTCAGTGCGAGCGAATTCTCCTTGTCGAGGCCGTAGACGAACGTGCCCTTTGCGGTCATAGTGTCCCCTTCCGGACGGCGGCGCCGGGTGTGCGGCGCCTGAGTGGACAGGAACACGGATCCGGTTCCCACACCTCACACGGTACGGGACATCCGGGCATCAGTCCCTGCGGCGTCGACCTGCCACGAAGAGGATGAAGGCGATCGCGGCCGCGCCGATCGCGACGACGACGCCGATCTGCCACGGCATGCCTGCGCCGTCGCCGTCTTCGGACGCGGAATCGGATGCGACGTCGTCCGAGGATCCGTCATCGCCGTTGTCTCCGTCACCGGGCTGTGTCGGCTCCTCGCCGTCCGGGGTGATCGCGTCGTCCTCGCCCGTGCCGGGCGGCTGGGGGACGGGATCGGAATAGTCGGGGCGCTGCGGACCGGTCGGCACCCAGTCGGCGTTCCCGTCGGGTGCGGACTCACGAGGACCGTGGCGATCGCCGTTGTCCGAGCCGTTGCCTGTCGAGGGGTCCTCTGTGAGGCCCCTGTCGTCACGCTCGCCGGACCCCGATCCGTCCTCGTCCGAGCCGTTCTCATCCGAGCCGTCGTCGCCCGTACCGCCGTCATCGCCGGAATCGTCGTCGTTCCCCTGGTCGCCGGAATCGTCTCCGTCATCGGGCTCAGTCGGCGCCGGGGAGGGCTCGGGGTCCTCGGTCGGCGGGGGAGTCGGGTCCTCCGTGGGGTCCGGTGTGGGCTCGGGGTCCTCGGTTTCCTCCGGCTCCGGTGAGCCTTCCCCTCCGTCGTCTCCGCCATCTTCGCCGTCGTCCGGCGTCGTTTCGGTGACCTCGCCGACAGTGCCGCCGTCGACGTCGAACTCGAACGTCCGATCGCCCTCGCCGTTCTCGCCCGGCCTGTAGGGGGTGTCACCGTCCTCGGTGGCGAGGTTGAGCGCGCCCGTATCCTCCTGCAGGACGAAATCCCTGTCCGGGTCTGGCAGGCGGATGATGATGCGATCGTCACTCTGGTCGGCCGAATCTCTGCTCACGGCTTCGAAGGGCCGGTCGTCAGAATCATCGAGTACGAAGGGCTCGTCCACTCCGTCCTGGTAGAGCGCGAAGGTGTCGATGCGCTCCGCCTTCTGGACCGCGTACGCGCCGTCCGGAAGCGTCGGGTCGTCACCGTCACCGTCGTCGTCATCGGCCTCGTGCGTCTCGTCGTCGTCCGGCTGGTCGGTCGGCGAGGGACTGGCGTCCGGGTCGGTAGTCGGCCGCGGCGATGGGCTCTGCGTCTCAGTCGCTGTGGGTGCCGGCGACGAGTCCGACCCAACCGGCGCAGTGAACCCGCTGGCCGTCACCTGTCCGAAGGCGGGCGCACCAAGGGTCGCGGGCGCGCTGACGAGCGCGACCGTCACGGCGGCGGAGAGTGCCGTGCGTGCGAACATGGGTGTGACCAAGGGGAATACCTTCTGTGGCGGCTGAGCCTGAGCGACCCTGTCATCCTATCCAGGGGTCGCGCGTCGGCGCGATCAGCACGTGGACAATTCGTACAAATCGCAGAGATCGTGTCGCGGATCGCAGTGATCGGTTGCACATCATCCCGGGTTCCACGTCATCCTGCAGGATATGCGGTGATCCGGTCGGCACCCGTGCGGGTGATCGCGAACCGCGCGTCGTCCGTCACGGCGAGGAGGTCGGCGTTGGTCGAGTACGCGGTCGGCGCGTCGGACAGCAGCCCGGCCGCGATGACCGGCTGACCCTCCATCGTTCCCGGCACCAGGTCTCCGCGGGGCTCTCCGAACTGCATGCCGGAATCCGTGCCGTCGAGCACGAGCAGGCCGGTGTCGAGGTCGTAGAGGTAGGGGCCGATCGACGCGAGTGAGTATCCCTGTCCGCGAGTCCACGCCGCGTCGCCGATGTCAGCGCTGGAGACTTCGTTGATCGATGCGACAGCTCCGTCGTCCAGGCTGTGGACGACGAGCTGGAGTCGATGACCGCTGTTCGTGCTGGCGCCGGGGTCACCCCACACGCTGATGGCGAGGCCGTGACCGGCGGACTTCCACTCCTTGATCTCCAGCCCTTCGCCGGGCTGCTCCAGCTCGACCTCCGTCTCCTCACCGGTGTCGATGTCCGTTCGGGACAGGGGGCCGTTGAACGGTGAGCTGATCAGCTCCTCCCCGTCCAGCGCCATCGGGGTGGAGCCCGGTGCGGGTGTCGGAACAGTGACGAGGCCGTCTTCCCCCAGAGTGCTGAGTGCGTTCCCGTCGCGGATCAGCACGGCGGTGCCTGCTGAGGAAAGACGGGCCTCAGGGGTCAGCTCGTATTCGATGGGGCGGGATTCTCCGTCGAGGAGGGCCTGCACCGTGCTGTCGTGCTGCCAGACGAGGGCCGGCTGACCGTCCACGGTGGTCTCTGCGGCGAAGGTCACGGACCCGTCGTATGACTCCTGGAATCGCTCTGAGCCGTCGGACGGGTCGATGATCGTGACCTCGTCGCCGTCGACCACGAGGACGCCGCGGGATGTCGCAGTCACAGACGCGTTCTGCGGCACGGTGGTCTCCCACGCTGCGTCGGAGGTGAACCCGGGCACCGGCGTGGTCGCCTCCGCCTGTGTCAGGGGGGCGCGCGTCGGGGCCTGCGAATTCTGCGCCGGAGCCGAATCCTCGGGCGTGGGGGTCCCGATGAAGTTCGGCAGGAAGAAGAGGACAGCGGCGAGGACGAGGAGCGCGATCAGCACGATGCTCGGGACGGTGAGTCGGGCGCTGCTCCGCTTCCGGCGAGCCGATGCGCTGCGGTGAGCGGCGGCCCGGCGCGTCATGGCGCGGTGAGGGTCGGAACCTCGCTCTGAGCTTGTCGGGCCCGAGGCCGTGCCGTTCGTGCTGCGAGCCGGAGTCCTGTCCGCCTCTGCCGGGGAGGGGGCGCGAGCGGAATCGCCTGACGGGACCCGATCGATGCGTCGGGGCGTTGACGTGGGCGGGGGAGCGGCAGGGCCCGAGAACGGCGTGCCGATGGGATAGGCAGGCCCTTCATCGTCCGGCGGGTGTGCCGGATCCGCCTGCGAGTCGGGAGCCGGCGCGCCCGCATCCGCAGGTGCGGTGTCCGGTGGCGACTGCGGTGCCGCGAGCGGCTGCGTCGGGACATCGGCCTCCGGCTCCTCCAGGATGTGGGGGTGGCTGCGGGGCTGGGCGGCGGGTTCAGTCCGCGGTTTGGCCGGCTGTGCGGACTCTGCGGACTGTGCCGATCGATCGTCGGGAGAGGCCGTGGGGGAGGAGGAGCCTGGCGGTCCTGCCAGCACCTGCCCGGTGGAGGCGATCGTGAGCGAGCGAAGCGTCGTGCCGTCGGAGATTGCCACTGCGACGTCAGCAGACGTCTCACGGGCCCAGAGGGTCAGCTGCGTCATCGCCGACCCCAGATCCGGATGCTCCGTGCTCTGGCCGGCGATCGTCACCTGGGCGCTGCGGTCCGGCGCCACGGTGATGCTCGCATGATGCATGACAGTCGGGACCCTCTGACTCCAAAACAGTAGTGGTGCGTTCTCCGGTGACGCGGACTGAGAACGCTGGATGCTTCTGAGCGCCCGCGTCGGCAGCGCAGTCCAGTCTAGGAGTGTGTATCACTCGGTACAGCACTCGCGGGCGCACTGAGTCCGAATAGTTACAGGCGCAGATGATCCCGGCGTCTGGTGCACCGCTGTGCGGACCGCTGGTGTCCCGGATCACGCGTCAGGTCCGCTGTGTGGACCGTGTGCGGTGAAACTCGAAGTGCTGCAGGATCGGGCGATCCTCGATTGGCGAACGGCCGGGAGAGGGTCTAAACTCTTCTCTGTTGCCTGCGTGCAGGCAGTGATGGTGGCTATAGCTCAGTTGGTAGAGCACCGCGTTGTGGTCGCGGGGGCCGCGGGTTCAAGTCCCGTTAGCCACCCCAAATGTGCGAGGTGTGAACTTTCGCCCGAGGAGCCATCCTCGGGCGGGGTTCGCACCTCGTTCTCGTTCCGGGCGTTGTCCGCCCAGGTCAGCGCATCTGCCTGGACCTCGCGGCTGGTCAGCGCGTCGAACGGTCGGGCGTACCCGGCCCGGACCTCTCCCTCTTCCTCGATGTAGATCTTGGTGAAGAAGGCTTGGTTGCACAGTCGGCGGTTCGCGTCGTCACAGCGGGCGTAGATGTCGGCCGCGTGCTCCAGCAGGTTCAGCGAGTCGTCCAGGTTGTTGCGAGCCGTGGCGTACTCGTCGTGGTGGGCATCGATCCGGTTCTTGATCGTCTCCAGCCCGCCGCTGATGCGGTCCTGTTCCTTCTTCAGCAGGTCCAGCGGGATCGCTCCGGCGTAGTGTGCCTGAAGCAGTTTGCCCTGCTCCTCCTCCAGCCGAGCCCGTTCCTTCGTCAGGTCCGACAGCGCGTCCGACTCCGAAGCCATGAGCGCGTCGAACTTGGCATGCAGATGTGCCCCCACGGCGTGCCGAGTCTCAGCACTGATCTGCACCTTCTCGTAGTGCCGCTCGACCAGCCGCTCGACCTCTTCGATGAGCATCGCCTGCCGGGTGCAGTCACCGCGCCGGGCGTGACGGTCGGCGCGGTCAAGTCCCGTGTAGTGGTGTAACGGTTGGATCCTTCGCTGAGGGGTCTCAGGCGCTGAGTTCGAGGGCGTGGTCGGGGTCGGTGCTCACCTCGCCTCCGGTGGTCTCGACGGACGTGAGTCGGCAACGGGCCAAGACCTCGAGTCCGAGGTAGCGGCGGCCTTCGGCCCACTCATCGGTCTGCTCAGCCAGCACCGCTCCGACCAGCCGCACGATCGCAGCTCGGTTGGGGAAGATCCCCACGGCGTCGGTGCGGCGGCGGATCTCGCGGTTGAGCCGTTCAGCTGGGTTGTTCGACCAGATCTGGGCCCAGACGTCCTTCGGGAACGTGGTGAAGGCCAGGATGTCCACCCGGGCCGCATCGAGGTGCTCGGCGACCTGCGGCAGCTTCTCGA